>NZ_JBXWTH010000097.1:0-114533 GCF_059613825.1 Ruegeria sp. SATB027 | reverse complement strand
AAGGCAGCTGTGGACGCTGCCGACCGAGAAGATATCGTTACCCAATATCAGTCGCTTTTGCACGTTGCAGCGACGCGCGCAAAGCGGGCGTTGCGGGTTTCTTGGTCTGGCACACCATCGTCACTTTTGAATATCTCCACGGATTGATGCTCAAAAATCTGAGGGGTCACATAGAGAAGCGATATTTTTTTGCAGCTATCGCTCGTTTCTGAGGGCGCGTTGCCGTGTATCAAGTTCAAGTCTTGTGTTCAACCAGTACCTCGTATGGCGTCGTTCTCCAGTTCGGCTGAGCGCACCTTTCTCGACTAGGTCCTGCAGATCGCGGGTTGCGGTTGCGCGTGAGGTTCCGGTGATCTTGAGATAGTTGTCGGCGCTGAGGCCGCCTTTGAAACCGCCAGGGCCTTCCCGAAAAACTCGAGCGATGGCCTTGGCCTGGCGTTTGTTCAAGTGGTCTCTGTGACGATCGTAGAAGTGTGCCTTGCTGATGAAGAAGCCGACGCGGTCGAGTGTTGCCTGTTGGGCCTTCAAGACAACTTCCGCGAACCAGACGAGCCAATCGGTCACGTCGAGCGTTTTTTGGTGATGCTCAAGCTGGTCGTAGTATGCCTTGCGCTGCTTCTCGATGGTGAAGGCGAGCGAGATGAGGGTTGGCTGGCCAATGTTCTGCGCCAGCGACTTTTCAGCGAGGGCGCGACCCAAGCGGCCGTTGCCGTCTTCGAATGGGTGGACGCTCTCGAAATAGAGGTGGCTTAGCCCTGCGCGCGTCAGCGCTGGAAGCGGCTCTGCTCCCCCCGGCCCGGTCTTGTTGAACCAATCCGCGTATCGCTCCATCTCAGGCATGACCCGCTCTGAAGGCGGCGCTTCGAAATGGATCGTGGGCCGGTCAATGCGGCCGGAAACGATTTGCATCGCCTCGGCGTGTTGTCGGTAGGCCCCGATGGTTTCCAACCGACGGTCATGCGACAGTAGCATCCGATGCCAGCGGTACAGTGTCTCATGCGTCAGCGGCTCTGCAAAACTGGAATAGACGTCGACCATCATTTCCGCGACGCCCTGTTCGCGCGGTTTGGCAGGGTAGCTGTCCGGATCGAGGCCCAGATGGCGGCGCAGCGAAGACTGGACACTGAGCCGATCGAGGATTTCACCCTCGATGGCGCTCGTCTGCATCGCTTCCTCGCTGAGCAGTTCGATGCGGAGTTGCTCGCGCTCCGGCTGGCTGACATGATGGACCGCGCCGAGGATTTCTCCGGACGACAGCAGGAACGTCTGCTCAAACGGCTCCAGAGCGGAGGCGTCATATCGGAAATGCGGCCAATCGGGCAGCGTCCAGTTCCAAGCCATGAGTTATAGACATCCTTTCTATAACTCATATCTAGATCACGTCTGAGGCATAGAAGTCAACTCTATCGCTCAAAGGACCTGCGGGATGGGATGACCCACAAACCGACGCGAGGTCTTGAGCTAGGCCCTTTCAAGGTGCGTCAGATCCTGCTGACTCGTCCTGAGGGTCTTCGGATCGACAGGGTTTTGTTCCGGCGCTTGAATGAATGGTTCATAGCGAACGTCCGCCATGGCGCCGTCGAACCAGGCAGGCTGCACGTCACCATTGTTCCATTGGTAAAGGTAGCCAACCAGATTTTCAGATGTCTTGCAGAGGATGCGCATGATCGGTTCACCAGTCAGGCGGGGCTTCGTATTCATAATGCGTTCCTCCTAAATGGACCTCGCAACTCGTCACTACTGAGGTCTGAAATTCCTGTTAGCTGGTGTTAGGACTAGGTTTCTGCAACTGCAAGATGAACCGTTCCGGGTGGGCGAAAATCCACCGGCGAAATGCAAGTTATCTTTTCAGATAGGTATCTTACGGTTCATGCTGCGATGCAGCACGAACAGCAATTTCGTCCAAGATTTTGTCGATTTCGCCCCATATGCGTGGTTCCACCTGACCGCGGATCAGGGCCCATTTACTCAACACGTCGAGGGGGTCGTGGTCCCGGAGGAGGACATTCAGGCTGTCCGCATCGACTGCCAGAGATGTCCGGGCCTGCCACTGCGTGTTGCGAGTGCGCCGCTCCTCCGCGACTGGGGCGAAGACCGGCGAAAGTTGCCAGCCTTTGACTGCACGGCGCAGGGCGGCACGCACCACATGTGCTGGCTCAACACCACAAGTCTGCAGCGCCGCTTCCTGTCGTTCAAGTGCGTTGACCCTGATGTCGATCTTCCGGGTCGGGCTCAATGCGCGCGCCGATACGGGAGCTCTCAGGCTGGTATGCGGGTCAGAGCTTTCCGCGGTGACTTGGTGCGGCGCCACGGCACCTTCTGGCACACGCTCTGACTCGTGCCGATCAGCGTCAACGTCAGCGGCTGGGGTCCCAGTCTTTGTTGCTGTGACCTGTGCCTCATCTTCCTTCCCGGGAACCTCGCGGTCACCCTGTTGCAGGGTGGCGGCGTAGGCTGGGTCGGGCCTGGTGATGGTCGGGATTTTCTTGCGCAATCGCCTGTCCTCACGCCGCAAGAATGTTGTTGAGGATGTCCGTCGCCTCCTCGAGCGCCTCGACGACATGACGTACATGTGGGCGCATCAGCGGGTTCGGATCAGATTGCTTTTCCAGCGCCAAGGCGTGGAGAAGCCCCTTCTGGTCCATCTCCTTGTAAGTATTCCGTCGCATCATGACGGTCTCAATCACCGGAAAACGGGTGAGCGCTTCTTCAATCAGGGCGGCGTCAGCACGGGTCGTTTTCGGGTCAACCATGTTGAGGACGACATGGTGGCGCGGAAGGCTGGAGGGGTCGTCAACGCGGGATTTCAGTTTCTCAAACCAATCAGAAGTCTGCGCTCCGACATCGAAATCAGACGTCGACAGCATGACGGGCGTCACGATGTGGTCCGCAAGCACCGCGATGCCGTCTGACCATTCGGCACCGACCCCTGCGGTATCGATGAAGATGAAGTCTGCCGTGCCTGCCATGTAGACCTGATCGATCTGATCCTCGACACCCGCCACGCTTTCGACGGTGGCCGAGTAGAGAAGCGGCGAACTCAGCCCACCGGATTGCGCCCGAGCATGCCATGCCCCGAGTACTCTCGTGCTGTCCGTGTCGATCAACATCACTCTGCGTCCGGCGGCGATCGCGGCGCTGATCAAGGCGCGCGAAAGCGTCGTTTTTCCACTGCCCCCTTTCCGGGCCATCGCTGCGATCACCACGAGATTTTCGTTCGGCATTCTGATCCTCCGCAAAAATAGTGAATCGCAACAATAATGCAAAAATGTCGCTAAACGCATGAGGCGGAGGGGTCAAGCAGAAGTCGGGATGCGACCCGCGTTTGGCATGCAGCGGGCGGCGTTGTGCGATGACCGTGCGACGTCTGCCGTGGCGCCTTCAGCATTCGTCGCGGGGCACGACACACCATCCAAATGTCGGGATGCGCTCGGCGATGTACTGCGGACGGAATGCAGGTGACGGATAGCGCGCTCCAGACGACGGGAGGCAGTCTCGCGTATGTCGTTCTGCGGGTGACGCGAGACGGTCAGCACGAAGCAAAACCCGTCTTGCGGGGTGCAAGAGACGGGGCGCGAAAGACGCGATGCGCGATGCGGAGACCGCATCGCGGGGTGCAATGAGCGCGACGCGCCATCCATTTGACAAAGGACGGGAAATCGCCTCTGCAGGGCGATTTTCTACATTGAGTACAAGCCCTTATGGCCGACTCCACTTGCGTTGGGAGTCGGCGGGCTTGTACGAAGTTGGCAAGAAATAGGAACGTTAACTTCAAAATGCCCCGCCGTCGTAGACTGTCAGAGATCGAGCGATCGACCATCGCCCAGGACCGCCGGAACGGCGTCTCCGCGGCGTCATTGGCCGCGCGCTACGATGTCAGCCTGAAGACGATCTACAACGTGGTGAACCACCGGGATGAGCGTCAGACAGCGAACGGCAGCCGATCGCGGGTTGTGGGGATCCGGGTCTCGGACGACGACCTGCGCCGGTTCGACGCGGCGCTGTCGCGGCGTGGGATTGCGCACCGCTCGGATGCAATGCGCCGCCTGATGCTGGCGGCCGAAGGTGTCTTCCTGCCTGACGACGAGATGTGTGACGAGTTGCGCAGCCTCGGCGCCGCGCTCAACCGGGTCGGCAACAACGTGAACCAGATCGCGCGACGTCTGAACGAGGCCAAGGTGCGGGGCGAGAGACTGTCCTACCCGGCCTCAAGTCACCGTGACGTCCGCGCCCTTGCGGGTCTGGTCTTCGATCTGGCCGACCAGGTCCAGGAGATGTCGCGTGCGCGGCGCAGCCTGCTGGACCTTGAGATCAGCTCTGCCCTGGCGGGCCTCGCCGAGAGGGATGAGAATGGCGCGGAGTGACCGGGTCCGTGGCATCGACCCGGCGCTATTTGACCGCGGCTGGAGCCGGGTTTCGGGATCCTGGCAGGGGCTTTCCAAGGGCGCGCAGATGGTTCGGGCCGCGCGCGGCTATTCGCCAGCGATCTTCAAGGCTATCTCGAAAGGGGGCTGCCACACCGGGGCGCAGCTACGGGCGCAGCTCACATATCTCACGACGAAGTCGACCCGTATCCTCGACAGTCGCGGCACCCATGACGGGAAGAAGCAGCTCTCGGAAGCCGAGATCAACCGAGTGGCGCGGCGGTTCGAGAACCAGTGGAACGAGCGCTACAGCCCCAAGCTTGGCCATACGTCGCATCTGCTGATGGCATTCCCGGTTGGAACCAGCGGCGAGGAGGTGCGCGATATCACCCAGGCGGTCTGCGAGAAGTTCTTTCAAGGTGAGGGGTCGCAATTCGACTATATTGCTGCAATACACCAAGATCGCGCGCATCCACATGCGCATATCGTTCTGAACCGCCGCAGCAAGGATGGCGAAATGTTCTTTCTCGGGAAGGATCATCACTTCAACTACGACGCCTTTCGCGAGGCGATGGTCGAGGCGGCCCAAGTTCATGGGATCCGCCTTGAGGCGACGCGCCGTCTTGATCGCGGCGTCACGACCTACCGCGCCGAGATCGATGAAATCTACAAGGCCCGCGACGAGGGCCGTCCCCCAGTCGAGCGCCAGCGAACCGGCGCTGACCTGGCGGCCGCTCTGGAAACCGTCAGGCACAACGCGTTGATATACCGCGGGCTCGCGGCGGAGGCGTCACGCTCGAATTTCGACGACGTGTCCGAGGCGCTCGAGAGGGCCAGCACCATCCTTGCCAGTGGTGGTCAGATTCAATCTGACGGAGCCATCTACATGTCCCAAGACGAAGCAGCGTTCGACACGCTGATCACCGAGTTTTCTCAGAACATTCGCCAGATCGAGGCGGCGATCGACAGGGCGCCGGCGGCCGAGAGGCCGGTGATCGAGCGCAAGCTGACCGACGTTCTGGCCTCGGTCGCGCATTTGAACCCGCTTGGGGATCGCTCCGCCGCCCTGGTCGATGCCCCGTCCCGGGACGGCATCTATGCAATGCCGAACTTAAGTGAAGATCACCTCGCGCGTCTTGACGATGGCGAGGTGGCACCAAAACTGGCCGAGGCGTTGCAAGGCACAGGCATCGATGCCGAGGCTGTGGCCGCGCGCCTGCGGGAGGGGGCAGGCAATGCCGCATTGGAACGCCAGTGGCTGGCACAGGATCTTCAGGCGATTGCCAAAGAAGGTGGCCTCGATCTGGAGAAATCTGCGGACCGGGAAGAAGCGCTCGACCTGCTGGAAGCCACGCATGTTCGGTTGGGCGATGTTCTGACCGATGTACGCGTCCTGCGTGCGCCAACCGACGTCGACGAGGTGGATGACGCTGAGGAAGTGCTCGGTGAGCGGTTGGCGGCACCAGGGGGTGATCTCGTGAAGGACGGGCTCGACATTTTTGCCCCATCGGAGCGGCAGGCGTTCAGGGCGCTGGTGGCGCAGTTCCGCCGGACGGATTTCGATCATCCGTTCTCCGACGACCCGTCTGTAAGGCGGGCCGGCGCCGTGGAGGTTGAAGAGGCCCGCGTCGCGTTCGGCGCCTATGCGCAGAGATCTCCGCAGCATGCCGAATTGGCCTCGATGGCTTGGGAACAGATGACTGACAGTCGAATGCCGCCGCAATATGCGGTATCGGAGCAGGACCGCACGCTTCATGCTGGCGACATGGACCTCGCCTTGCGGGATCCTTCGGATCATTTCGGTCCGATTACCGAAGAGCTCCGCACCCTCGCCCGCTATCGCACGGAGATGCCGGATGATGAATTCGGGCAGGCCGTCCAGGACGAAATCAATCACCTTCGTTCGCTCGGCGCGTCGCGTGCCTATATCAGCGAGCGCAGTTTCGAGATCGAGGACCAGGCGCGACAAGACTACGCCGAGCGCCGGTATCTGGAAGAGACAGCGCCAACCGTCATGGCCTTTGTGCGAAACGCCGACGTCGAGGGCCCGCTCTCCGAGTCAGAGCAGCAGGGCATCGTCCGGCAGATAAACGAGCGACTAAGCCCCGACGCAATCGACGCGCTGCGGGCCGGAAACGCGGACGTCCTGGACACATTCACCGAGGATCCGCTGCGCCAGCTGGAACTCGCCAAGACCTATCTTCAAAGCAGCGAGGTCACCGCGCATGGCCCGGCCATGGAGCGCGTTCTCGATGCTTTGGCCGAAGAGCAGATCGAGGCGCAGCGCGCGCGCCACGCCGCGGCACATGGTGAGAAGGGGATCACCCATGGATAAAGGCAAGATTGCCTTAGGAGTGTTGAGCCTCGTGCTGGTCGGTCTCGCCATGGGCTATGTCGTGGCGACCGGCTTTGTCATGTTCCGCTATGGGATTTCTCCTACGCGTTTCGACGTCACCCTGCTTGCCCGCGAATATCGGGGTCTGTCTCAGTCCGCACCAAAAGACTTCCTCTGGGTGAACCTCATCCTTGGCGGCTTCGGCCTGGCATCGCTGATGCTGAGCGTCACGCTTCTGGGGGATGCATTGACCCGCTTCGGGACGACGCATTGGCAGACGCGCAGCGAGATGAAGAGGAACGGTTTCTTTGCCAAGCCCGGCGGCGGCTTCCTTCTGGGCAAGCTCGGCTCCCCGAAATCCAAGCGCCCGTTCCTAGTCTCAAAAACCTTCCCCCACGCGCTGATCGTGGCGCCTACAGGCCGGGGCAAGGGCGTGGGGTTCGTGATCCCGAACCTGCTGACCTACAAGGGCTCCGCCGTGGTGCTCGACGTGAAAGGCGAGAACTTCCGCGAGACCTCGCGCTTCCGCGCCAGCATGGGGGACAAGGTTTTCCGCTTCGCGCCGACCGACTGGGACCGACCGACACATCGCTATAATCCGCTGGCGCGCATTGCTGCCATGACCAACCCCGACCGGCAGCAGATGGAGCTTAAACTCACCGCGAAGCTCTTTCTGCAGACCGACAATGAAAAGCTGAGCGGGCTTTTGGCCGGGGGTATCGACCTCTTCGTGGCGGCCGGCCTTCTGGCCTTCGAGCGCGGCGTGCCGACCATCGGCGAGATCTATCGCATCACAGCCTCGGGGGGCGACAAGCAGAAGGAATACCTGAAGCGTTCACAGGAGGTGAAGAACAAGTCGGCCAAACTGATCTTCGAGCGTATGGCATCGACCAACAACGACACCCTCACTTCCTACCTCTCCCTCCTGATGACATCGGGCCTCGACACTTGGGACAACCGCGCGATTGACGCGGCCACCGCGACCTCTGACTTCTCATTCCGGGATATCCGCCGCCGCCCGCATGCGATCTATCTCGTGGTCGAGTCAGAGATGATCCGCCCGCTGGCTCCGCTGATCCGCCTCTTCTTCTCGGACCTGATCGCCTCGCTGCAGGCTCAGGAACCTGGAGACGACGAGCCTTGGCCCGTCATGATCATGCTCGACGAGTTCGACCGGCTCGGCAAAATGCCGATCGTCGCCGAGAGCATCAAGACGCTGCGCTCCTTCGGCGGCAACCTCGCCATCGTCACCCAGACGATCCCCGCGCTGGACGAGATCTATGGTGAGAACACCCGCAGGTCGCTTCAGGGCGGCGCAGGTGTGAAGCTCTACCTCACACCGTCCGAGCAGAAGACCATCGAGGAGTTAAGCCAGGCCGTCGGCAAGACCACCAAGCGCGTGGTGACCCGGTCACGCGCGGTCGGGCGCAATCCGTTTGAGGGGCGCAGCGTTTCGGAGAGGACAGAAGATACCCCGCTTCTGACAGAGGATGAGGCCCGGCGCATGGACCTCGACGAGGTCATCCTTGTGATCGACGCGCAAATGCCGATCCGGGCTAGAAGGGTGAAGTATTTCGAGGACCCGGCTTTGAAGGTGCTGCACGCCGGTCAGTCGGGGAGTTTCCCGTATCCGGACGAGGACGGGCTGCGGCGGGATCGGCAGATGTCTGAGACCCGGGAAACGGTGGAGAGGTTGAAGCAAGAACTGCAGGAAGTGCGGGCGGCTGCGGGACCGCGGGAAGTCGGCCACAATGCGCCTAACGCATCGAAAACTGACCCTGTCAGCGCAGCGAAGGCCCGCGGCCGCGCGGCTCGTACTGCTGCAAGCGGAGGTGGCCAAGGTCGGCTGAGTGTTGATTTGAATGGCTTAGGGATAAACAACTTGGACGCATCAGCACTCGCTTCGGCGGTGCAGACGACACGCATGATCATCAACGAACATGCCTAGCTGGTTGATTCTACATTTATCGCCTAAATCCGGTGAAACTAGTTGCGCCGACTTTTGCGATATCGGTTCAACTAGATCGCCGCACATCATTCATTAACGTCGTGTCGCGATGGAGACTCGACGTGCAGCTTCTACGGCTCCGTTCGGTCCGCCTTGTGCCCGCCAATCGCTGTCGGAGGATTGGTCAATCTTTTGTCGAAGGATCGTGACAACGCGCTCTACGAAAGTGGGGTCGGTGGTGGCGATTCCGACAGGTATGGGAACGGGTGATCTATCGGTGGACAAATGAGCGACCGCGATAGCCCAACGCCCAGGTAGCGTGACCAGTTCAAGAGCCTGAGGCAACTCCTCGCCGACTCCTGGCGCAAGTACGGCCACTGTGCTTCGAGACGTTGTAGAAAGCAAAGCCGCCCCAAATGGGCCCGTCTGGCGCTCTAGGTCCCAGGACCTTACCACTTCTCGCTCACTGCCCTTACGCAATCGGAATATTGCGGTTACGAGCCCCATTTTGTCGTTCTTGCCTCGATTTCTCTGCGATAGCTGCGATGCCGCAGAGTCGATGTCTGCATCCAGATGCCATGCTTCCCCTTCCGGTGGGGACCAAAGCACGATCCCCGCGTCCGAGGCGTTTGGATCGAAATCGTTGGAGTAGCTATCGTCATCAAGATCAGATTCTACAGGGAAAATGTTTCGCATGATGATGGATGGAACGGTTTCCGAAACCAGGATCGACCTGTCCGGCGGGACAAGTTCGCCTAATCTCGCTTGGCGTGCCCAAGATACTGGATCAAGTGCAGGCGCGCCCGGCAAAGAAACAATCTCTCGTGCGATCCAGTTAAGCGCTTCATTTCCGTCATCTGGAGCAAGTGCTGTAGAAACAGTTTCCCGAAATCTTTCTGCGCAAGCTTCTCTACGTGAGGCGGAGGTTAGACTTCCAAGTTCGATATTCGAGACGTCAATATATGCGGCATTGGAGGCCGGGGCGAGTGTGACGGGTGCCTTGATAACTGCTGTTTCTTTTCCCAATGGGGCGACGTTTACCACACGTGCCAAAGCATCCCCGCGGTTACTGTCACGCTCCCGCGTCCTCCAAGCCCAGAAGCTTTCACGAAATGCTTCTGCGGCTTCTGGACGACCGTCTTCGCGAACTTCGCGAGGTGTCATGCGGCGCATCCATGGTTTTGCACGGCCACGAGGCGCTTCAGCGAATGCAGTTTCCTCGAATGCAAGTGTCGCTACGGCTTTCTCGCGCCTTTGGCCTTCGGCATTTGGATCTACAGCTTGTTTTCCTGTTTCCGTGAGCATTAGATCTGGTCCGCTCCTGCGCACCAAATATTGGCTTAGCAACTCTGCCGCGACCACATCGAACTCTCCTACTGAAAGCCCCAAGTAACGCGCGAGCGAAGATTCACTTAGCCGACCAGTTACATGGAGCGCTCTAAGACAGGCTTCTGCTGGGGCCTCAAGTTTCGGTTTTTGCCGCAGGATCGCCTCTATCCGATACCTGCGCACTGGAACCTCTAGCGCCAGATTGGCAATTCTTACGTCATCACTCATTGTTTACTCCGCAGCAAGCGTCTTGTTTTTAAGTGGCGCTACTCTTTCACTGAATTCAGGGTGTGAAAGCGCCAACGCGAGTTTGCTGTCTGACGTTGCAAACATTCGCTGTGATCCGAAAACAACGAGACGTTCTTTTGCTCGGCTCAGGGCAACATTGATCCGGTTTTCCTTTCTCAGGAAGCCAATACTGCCTCTTGGATTGTCGCGAACGAGTGAGACAAGGACAATAGAGTTTTCTTTGCCCTGATAGCTGTCAACTGTGCCTATCTTGATCTGATCACGCCATCGTCGACTCAATGATGATGACGCCACGCGGCGCCTAATTGCTACCGCTTGATCAGCATACATCGCTATTACGCCGATGAACGCCTCGCTTACGCCGCTTGTTTCGTGATCATCTAGGAGACGGCGTCCTGCGTTGGATGTAGCAAGACGTTCCAGGCTCTCAACGATGTCCTCGATTTCAGCTTCATTTCTTACACGTCCAGCATCTGAAATTTCGGAGCCGGCAACGTCGACCCACGATAGTTCCTGATCAAACGGCCATGGCAAGTTCGACCAATCGGATTTAGGTTCTTCACGCCCAGTATTCAGTTTTCCTTCATAAAAGACATCAGATACAAGTCTCCCAATACGAGGCGCCATGCGATATTGGATGTCGAGTAGAGCAGAGGCTGATTTCCCATACGGACTATCAAACGCTCGAGCAAAGTCGCTTCTCGCCAACTCAGCTTCATCGATCTTGAGCTCTTCGGCCGTGAGGCGTGTAGCTTCTGGGTCAAGGAATGGCTCTAGCTGTTTCTGATCTCCCACCAAAAGAACTTTTCGAGCGGTGCCCAGGGGGATCGCAAGCTCACTGCCCTGCGCCCTAGCAGCTTCATCGACGACGACTAGGTCGAATGCTTGTGTGCTGAGCCCAAGTTTTTCATCACCGAGGCCGACGCAAGTTCCACAAACCAACCTTCTTGTCCGCACGAAAACTGGTTCAAGGGCTCCCCGACGGCCTAGAGCCTCCTCGTACTCGTTTGCCGCCTCGAATAGCTTCAATATAAGGCCTGCAGCATCCTTTCTACGAACGTCGTGGCGCCTAGCTGCGTCTTCCAGGGCGCGCACTCGCAGTAGTCTCGTGTCGGCCGCGATCTCTGGTGCAATCCCAAGTGTTTCACATTGACGCTCCAATACCCCGCGCATTCTCTGGAGTAGATCTATGTCCGCATTGTCCTTTGCCGTTTCTAGAGCTGTCACGCTCTCCGCTGTAGCAACGACACCTTTTAAGATTTTCGCGCACTCCCGCACGAATCTGGGTTCAATGCCAAGGGGCGCAGCAAGTGCCGCCACTCGTTCAGCGCGTTCGGCAGCGAATTTTTCTCGTACTCTCTCTTGTAGAGCGAACGCATGAGCATCCTTCAGGGCTGCATCAACCCTCTCGGCGTTGGACGCGATCCGAATCAAATCAATCTGCTCACCTCGGTCGCGAAAGAGATCAATTACACGAGCAGCTGCCCCGTCGACCGCTTCGTGTGTTTGCGCTGTCAGAAGTACGTTTTTCGCCCCACCAACGGTAAGCGCATGATGCACGAAGGCCGCTATGAACTTTGTTTTTCCCGTTCCTGGCGGCCCCTGAAGGTAACTAACTGGTCCGCGCCGCCAAAGAAGATCTAAGGCGTCTCTTTGGGGTGCATTTAGACCATAGTCGGTCGCCTTCGGTCCAGTGGTTGCGGTTTCTCCAAGTGTATCAGGCGCGTTCTCAGAGAAGTATGAAGGCAGTAAAGGAATTTGCGGTGCTTCCGCGATTTTGATAAGTGCAGCGGTTCTGCGCCGTATGTTCGACAATTCGCCCATATTGCGAAATTCCAATCGGTCACCCTCACGGATCCAAGGTGTATTACGCTCCACTGAAATAGTGATAACACCTTCGCCGCTACGATTTTTGTCGAATTTCCCGGCAGCACGATCCCTAACGTAGACGATTGATCCATCTTCGATTCGAGCCGGGTCAACGGAGAATTCGACTTCGACCTTGAAAAGTCCATTTGGCCCGCTCACCCGTTCTGGTTTGGAGAGTGCTGTTGCTGATGGCCAAGTCTCGGCTTCTGCTTTCAACGCCGTTTCCCAAGTCTTCAAAGGGTTCAAAACAACACGTTTGCTGTTAATAGCAGTTACTTGGGTAAGTTTGTTTTCCTCGACGTATTGGTCTACTTCTCTATTCCCCGACGCATTCTTTAGGGAAAGTATTGGCCTCTTTCGATCGGCGCCAAGCTTTTGCGGAGAAATCGAAAGGCGTTCAAAACCAGATAGACTTTCGAGGAAGCTCCAGCCTTCCAAACCTATTGATGCGTTCCCGATGAGGCGCACTTCAATTCGTTCACCATGTCGGCCAGCAATCGCCTCTAGACCTGGGGTCACAGCCTTGCAGAATGCCTTGCAAGGTGCACCGGTAGTCTGATCGAATTCAACAACCGCTGCCACTCCAGAACCGACTAATGTAGCCCGCGGCGCTCCCGCCCTTGGGTCTCTGCTGCCGTCGTCAAAAAGTACTCGGAATCCGCCATCCTCAGCAGCTAACTCCTCGCCGTCAGAAAGCCCGCTCGCAAAGACAGGTCTTCTTTCTGTTTCGATGCTATTCGGTGGCGCCAAAAGGGAATCTATGTCAGCTAGCGAAATTTCACGCCAATGCGGCAGGTCTCCTGAAGCCGTTTCCGCCGCAAACGCCTGTGCGGCGGCAATTAAATCCTGACTTGCCTTACTACCCTTCGATAACTCGAGAACGATTTTGCCGAGGGCGCTTCGGTCGCGCAAAAATGGATCTGCCTCGTCACCACCGTAAGCTACGTTCTCACGGGGGCCTGCCTCCGTTGTTGAAAAATCTAGCCAGTCGATTAATCGGAGTTCAGGTTCACGCTCGATATCGCTGATGTTTTTGTCTAGGCCACTGACAAGGATGTTGGAGGGTGATAGATCGCCGTGCGCTAATCCAAGATCATGTGCTTTAAGAACGGTCCAAGCCAGTTTACGTGTGAGGCGCGCAATTCCGTCCTCGTCAAGGTCAGCAATGATGTCAGAGATATCGGGGAGTCGCTTTCCAGAAATCTCTTCGACGCAAAGAAAAGGTCCGTATGCGTCGATCGAACATTCAATGATCCTTGGAGCAATAGACGGTGGGAGTATTGAGAGTGCAGCGCCGCGGCGAACGAAATCGAGTACACTTCGTTCTTGTCCTGATGGCGGTGCCAACCACAGACGTGCACGCGCGGATGCTCCAGTTGTCCGCTTTGTCCGCCATTCCATGACGCCTGGGCGTGAAGTATTAAATACTTCATTCTGCGGATAGTCTTGCATGCACGGTGTTGTTCTTTTGTACGGCGCTAGAATATCAGTCGGACGCTCTTCACGATCGCTGGCAAGAGCGGCAACAAGTTCCGCATGTGCATCTGCGCAAGTGGCGAATCTTTGAGCCTGTTCGGGATCAAGTGCTTTCTCAAACCACTTGGCGAGTTCTGAACCTATTCCGGTTTTTGATTTCGTCTCATCGGAAAGAGCGAATACAGCACAATTGTCATCCAATTCATTTCTCGAAAGCGGCCCGAGAAGTATTTTTAGGCCGGCAAAAGCAAAAGCGTGCACATCTGAACGGAATACGTCAAATTCTTGTGCCTGATTTCTATCTTCTAAGTGCGGATCCATCACGCTGCAGCGAGCAAGGTTGGGTAAATGTCTTCCGGCCGTGCTTGTCTCAGGAACACGGGCTGCGCCTAGATTTGAAAGGCTGATTTTACGACGTTCGAGGTCAATCCAAACACTGTGTTCACCCAAATCACGGTGTGCAACCATAGCAGCGGCCAATGCCGCACCAGCACCCAATAGCGACTCTAGGAGATCCTTACGTACGCTTATGGGGACGTCGTCTAAACTTCGGGCCAAGAATGCATCGAGACATATGTTGTCGGGATCGTTTTGGAATAGTTCCCAACGCCAAGCGCCTCCGTCGTTGAACGACTGTTTGAATGCCAGAGTAGGCGCATCCCGTCCGGTCTTATGCATACGGAGGAATGCCTGTACACCTGCTTCACGTCCGACAAGTGTCTCTCGGTCGGCATCCACGATCGAGAGACCCTCTTCGGCGTCGAAGTCCCACAGCCTTAGGAGCCCAACGTCTCCATGCGCTTCGTCAGACTCGGCTTCGTATTGTTTCCACAGGCGAGCTTCAGAGATCGATTGATCTTTGGCTCGGTACCCGGCGTAAGTTATTTCGGCGATCGCAAAATCACGACCGACTGTGAAAAAGTTTCGTATCGGTTGATAGAGCTTTCCGTCCTTGTTTCCGAGGCCGCGCGGACGAGATTCAAATGGGGGTTTTCCGACAAGTTCATCAAAGCGTTTGGGATCTTTGGTCGAGGCAATAAAGGCTTCCAAACTAATAACGCGCCCTTTTCCACCTTCCTTTGCGTGTTTTGCAACATCCGAGAAGTCGGTAGAGTTTCTCGCAAAAACTACAGCATTTTGGACATATGGTGTCGGTGAAATTCCCGCTGCTTTCATCCTACTGCGAAGCGCATTATTTGCGTGGAAGAGCTTCAGAATTGGGTCGCCGCCGTCCATTGGCTGAGCCGATCGTCCGGGTTTTGCTTGGTACCAGAAACCCCGGCCTTGAGTTACAGTCCCAATCCAGTCTTTCACATCGATCATCAGGATGCGATCATCACATACTAGGATAAGGTCTACCTCTTGACCGGCATCCTTTCTCGGGTCTTTCACGAAGACATTCGCATAGCCGAACCAGTGAGCGGGTAATTCCGCTTTGAGGCGCTCAAGCGCTGCGACTTCCCTTGCATGTGGAGAGTTGCCCGACCATGAAGTGATCTTAGCCATTCCGCCCGCCTCTGTCGTATGTTGTCTTTTTCTGTCTTAGTCTTATGCCTACACCTTGGGTTCAGACTGAACAAGACAACCGCAGCCGGTATCGATTTGAGAGCGTCTCGCCTGTTGATCGATTGAGCCCACTCGAAATCTTTGGGTTCGCGAACAAGTTGGGTGAAAATTGACAATGATTTTAACGCCTTGGAAGATCAAGGCGACACCAAAACGCCAGAACGTCTTGGGGGTGATTGCAGGATTGTGCCACGAGCGGCTTTCGATGTGTGTGACGCTCATCGGCAGAAGGTGCTTTCAATGAAACTTTGCATTCTGCCTAGTGTCGGCCACCCCTAGCTACCAACCAAGCGCTTTGCGCGTTCGGCCATCCTAGTCACCTGTGTGCCGGCAGTTGCAACTGTTGCCCGGACAGCTGCTGGGGTCTGAACCACACCTCGCCCAAGCACCTCTCCAGTGGTCAATGCACCGATCCGCGACCTGCCCTTGACGCCGGCGGTATTGAAGAGCCCTCGCATGATCCCAGTCGATCCGGCGACAACGGCGGGCGCGGCTGCAACCATCAGGTTACCCGAGATACCGCGCACGATCAGGGGTGTTGCTGCGACGAAACCCTTCGCCAGAAAGACCATGACGAAGAACGGTACGAGCGCGCCGATGTTGGTTGCCGAGTTTGGGTCACCGAGTTGGGCCAGCAGCGAATTCGCCATGCCGACGACGGTCGAAAACATCGCTGCGATGACGATGGGGTAGAAAGCATAGCTGACCGTCGTCGAGACCCACCTATGGAAGAAATCCTTGGTCGCGTCGAAGAGCGACAGAGCGATCATGATCGGAGCGAGACCAAGCATGAGGGTCAGCATCATCTTGGCGAATATGAGCACGATGCCGGTCATGAAGCCAAGGAGGCTCAGCAGCACCAGGCCAATGCCTCCGAGGATCGCGCCGGTCATCCAGTTCAGGTTGTTGCCGATCGCGTTCAGGTATTGGCTGAACTTTGTGATGAGATCATCAAATTCAGAGGCAAAATAGGTAGCGCCCGCTCCGCCGCCACCGACTGATGAGATGAGAGCGCCCGCAACATAGTCAAGCCCACCAATGACGGCATTCGCAACCGCGTTGAAGTTGGCCCAGTTGAAGGCGAACAGGCCAATCAAAGTCAGCTTTATCAGGTACCAGAAGAAGCTGGCCCCATCCATGCTGCGGAATTGGAAGGCCATGTTGATGCAGACGCCGATCAACGAAAGCGTAACCATCAGCAGGACGATCGTGCCGGTATTGCTGGCCACTGCCCCGAACTGGGACTCGGCCGCATCGACAAGGAACGCGTCTGCGGTTCCGACCATCCAGCTGACGACACCCATTACCAGTTATCTTGCGCTTCGCAGAGGTCCTGAACCTCTCTTGAAATATTATCTCGCTGTTCAGCGATTGAACGGCGGGCTTGGGTTTGTTCAGCCTGGGACATCGCTTGGAACCGTTCTTCGTATTCAGCTGACGGGGCGTCCCAAGCCGGGAAGCGAACGTCACAGTCGCAATCACCAGTTTCCTTGATTGCCTGCCATGACCTCAGTTCATAGAGATCCATCAAGGTCCGCGCCTTGTAGGCCTCCCTCGGATTGATTTCGTCCATCCAGGTCGGGCGCGCCGGACGATCGTTGCAGATCCGGTATTGTTGAGGCGACATATCGACCGTGAGATCGTTTGAGATCGGAGGCGAAGTCTGCGCCACAAGGGGGCCCGCCAAGGCGGCAAGCATGAGTGCGAGAATTGGTTTTCGCATCTGGGGGGGTCCTTTTTTACTCAGCGGCAACGGAGGGGCTCTTGTTGACTCTGCCGTCGACCGTGTCGAGGTTCAAATCTGTGGTTTGACCCGGCAGGAAGAACTCGGTGATTCCGCGCGCGCCTTCATGGCGGCCTGCCTGAATGATCACGTCGATCGAGCCCTCAATATAATCGATCATGTCGGCATAGGTCATCGGCACATCCGTTTTGAGGGCGGCGATGGCGAGGCGACGAACAGCAAGTTGTGGGGTCTCGGCATGGAGCGTAGTCAGCGATCCACCGTGGCCGGTATTGATTGCCTCGAGAAACGTCATCGCCTCGCGACCGCGGACTTCGCCTAGGACAATCCGGTCGGGTCGCATGCGAAGCGTTGAGGCCAAGAGCACATCGGCACTGCGGGCATCCGTGTCCCGGTCCGCGATCAACGTCACGGCATTGGGCTGCTCGGGGCGCAGCTCGGCCGCCTCCTCGATGGTGATGATCCGCTCTTCGGGCGGAATCAGCGAAAGGATCTTGCGCGCCGCAACCGTCTTGCCGGTCGACGTGCCACCCGAGACGATCATGTTGAGCTTGTTCTCGACGCAAAACCGCAGCGCGGCGCCGATGTCGCCGGATGTCACCACATCGCGCAGTGCGGCGTTACGTTCGCGGCGCAGGCCTTCGAGGCTGCGCTCCTTGCCATAGAGAAATCCGAGCCGGATCGCCTCTAGCGGCAGGGAGGAGAAAAACCGCAGTGATATTGAAAACCCGCCCTCGACTGCCGGCGGCTGGATCACCTGCGCGCGGATCGGGCGATCTCGATATAGGATCGAGACCGAGACGATAGGCTTCTTGGTGCTTAGCGTGGTCGAGGCGGCGGAGGCGATCTGGTTGCCGAGGTCCTTGATCTCGGTCTGGCTCAGCGGGCTGCCGAGACCTCGCATGAAGTGATCGCCCTGGAATTCGCCCCAGACTTGTCCGTCGGGATTGATGCAGATCTCGATCGTGTCGTCGCGCAGGACCTCGGGGCCGAAACGGTCGAGCGACGCTTCCAGATAACTTGCAGCCATGTCAGAAAATCTCGAGGTCACGATCAACCATGACCGTGATCCGTGTACCCTGATCGACATGTATCACTGGCCGGATCGCCAGATAGTCCTGCATCACGCTTTGCGTGCTATCGCGCAGGTCGGTGCCGACATCACTCGCAACATCGGCCGCCGCCTCGCTGTCGATTTGACCCGCTGCAGCCGCAGGCAGGGCGCCGATCAAGGAGATCAGCGCGGCGGAGCCGAAGCGTTGCGCGAAACGGGTGTCGACAAACCCGGTGGTGCCAGTACGGCCGAGTTCGTCTCCACCGAAGGCGCTGATCTGCACGGTCTGATTATCGGGCAAGATGATCCGGTCCCATGCCACCATGACGCGCGATTGGGCGAGTGCGACATCGGAGCGGTAGCGCCCGATCAGCCGCGCGCCGCGCGGGATCAGGATACGCGTTCCATCGAAAGAATGGACGTCTTCCGAGACGATGGCGCGGATCGCGCCGGGCAGTGTGCTGTCGAGGGCCGTCTCTGTCACAGCCTGAATCATGGTGCCCTGAACAACCGTGTTCGATGGGTTCGCGATCACTTCGGCACGTGTCACCTGTGCAGGTTGCGCGCCCGAACGAACAAAGGCTTCATCTGCATTCAAACGTGCGGCTTCCAGCGTGTTCTCCCTATCCGCACCCGCGCCCATCCCGGAGAACGCGATCATAGGAGACGCGATACGCTCTGCGCGGGCCTCGGCTTCGGCTGCGCGCCGCCTTTCGAGTTCGGCCAGCCGCAATTCTTCTTCACTTGGTCCCAATGAGGTCGGCTCTGGTGGCGCAAGCCTTGCAAGTTCCAAGTCCATTCGGAGCTGATCCAATTCGCGATCCCGCTCTGTCAGCTGCCGCTCGAGGGCACGCTGAGCCTCGGCGGATGCTTCCTGTAAGGTGGCAATTTGCGCCGTCAGGTCCGCAATCGCCTGCTCCGCCCCGCTATCCGCGGCCTCGGCCGGTCTTGCGCGCAGGTCCTCGAGTTCCGCTCTCAATGTCGCAAGACTTTCCATCAGCGCGAGTTCCGACTCGCTCGGACCTGTGTCCGCAGGCGGGGCTTGGCTGGGCTGCGGGGCAGAAATCGGCGCCAGATCTCCGAATCCGGGGCCGCTGGTCTGGAACTCCTCCGGCGCGGCGGTCGCCATTGGTGCTTCTGCTGACGGCTGCAGGGCAGCCCATGCCAGACCGCCTGCTGCCGCGATGCCGACGACCCCAAGGATCGCGGCAAGCGGCGCAGGCCGCTTGCTTGCCTTCGCTTTGCCTGTCGAGCCTTCGAGAGCCGCGAGGCGCGCGGCGAGGTCTTCCGTACCTTCGGTCATGATGTGGCCTGCCCTGCGTCCTGGACGCAAACCACCTCTTCGCCAAGGCGAAGGACCCATTGTCGGTCGACGCCGGACACGCGGATGACGCCGTCACTCAAGGCCTGGCTGTTCACCGCGCGTTCCCTGCCGTTCGAATATCGGAAGATGGCGGGCACCGGCGCATTCCGTGCGAACCGGAAATACGTGAAGGTACCATCATCCCAGATGGCCGTCGGCGTGAACTCTTCTCGGGCGCTGACCGCATAGTTCGCGTTCGGCGCATCGGCCGCAACCGCCCTGGTGGGTTGCACGCGGTTTTCAGGATAGCGGAACTGCACGACATAATGCGGCGTCTCCCGGGCTTCGACGACATGGAAGTAGTAGGAGCGACGGTTGGTGTAGACGGTGATGTTGGTGGCGACGCCAGATGCTGTCGGCTTGATGGCGAAGGCACGGCCACCCGGGACACCGTCGAATTGAAACCCGACCGTATCGCCGGCGATGATCGAGCGGATGGTTTCACCCTCACCGAATTCGACTGTGGTGACGCGGGTCAGAGTCGTGACGACACGGTAAACCTGGCCTTCAGTCCAGGTCGCCACGCGCACGCGATTGTCATGAGAACCTGGGCGGGGCGTGGTTTCGGCCAAGGCAGTCGTTCCCGCGAACGCGAGAATACTGGCGGCCAGCAGCGCAGAGATTGGAGTGCGAGTCATTCGGAACGGTCCGATCGGATGGCATATTGGGTGACGATGAAACCGAAAGGGTTTTGCCAGACATCGTCGATCGCGCGGGTCCGCTCGGGCCGGAATTCGAACATCAACGTGGCAGTGAACGATCCATCCTGTACCCCTTGCGGGCTTGTCAGGCGCTTTCTGAGCCGCACCTGGGCGCGGTTATCGCCAATAAGGGTGATCGATGCGATCTCAACGGCCATCTCGGCCGCAGCCCCGTAACGCGTCGGCGGATAGCTGTCCTGCCCCGATGTCCACATCGCGCGCATGTTGGCTTCGGCCGATCCGGAAGACTGTGCCAGGACACGGCGGACACGAAGATCGTTGTCGAGCTGGTTGTAGGTCTCGCGGTCGAGAATGTAGCGGTAGATTTGCGCTTCGATCACGGCAGGCCGTTCGGCGAGCGACACGGTTTCAACCGTGGCATTGGGGAGCGCCATCCCGGTCGCGGGATCGTAGGGCACAACCACGGGAGGCGGCGTCTCGACCATCAGCGCGACAGCCGCAGCCGTCAAACAGCCGAATACGCCAAAGCCTGCCCCGGAAATGCCGATCATCCGCCAAAGCTGTTCCCGGCGCAGAGCACCGTAGACAAGTTCCTCTTCCACCAGCTCGCGCGCAGTCATCACCCCTGCCCCACTCATGGCTCAAGGTCCGGCAAGGTGAAGTCCATGTAACGACGTTCTTCGGCGACGGTGGCGGCATCAACCACGCCTGCATTGCCTGCGCCGAGGGTCTGGATCGCTTCCAGCTCCCACATCCGGGTCATGGCGATGGCGAGTTCCGCCGTGACGCGTGTGTTATGATCCATCGAGGCTTTGAGATCTTCCATGTCCGGGATCATCTCGACCAGACGTTCCACCCGTTCGAGCGACTGTTCCGCCTCTGCGTGGCTGTTCTGCGCCGCCGCCGACATCACAGCACCTGTGGTTGCCCGCGTAGCCACGCCTTCGGCGCCCGGATTGCCGCTGGTGGCGATCTCGCGGAGTGAATCCTCGTCGAACCCGGCGCTTGCCAGCGCCTGTTCCATCTGCGTGCGCATGGGCCCGGCATTGGGCCCGATGAGAGCGCTCCAATCGCCCGCCTGGATGCCTCGGATCAGGCCGGGGATGTCTTCGAAGTTGGCCTCAAGCAAGGTGTCGAGGTCCCCGCCCATGGCAAGTCCGAGGATGCTGCGCGGCCCGGTGAGCGAGGCATACATCTCGTTCAGCTGATCGAGTTGGCTTTGCAGCATGTCCAGTTGCTCCAACGCATTGTCCAGAAGATCCGTTTGGATCCCGAAATCCTGCAGCATCTGTTGGAGCTGGCGGATCTCCTGAGCAATGTTCTGAGTGTCCACCGTGGGCACACCCTGTGCCGCGGCAGGTCCGGTGACATTGAGGGCGAGCGCGAGAGCAATGCTACCGGCGAAAAGGGAACGGGGCAGGCGCAGGTTCAACGCAGATCCTCCTGACTGAAATCCATGAATTGCCGCTCGGCAGCCTGGGCCGCCGCCAAGGCGATCTGTTCCGCACTGAGTGGCTCGGTTCGGGCGGCCTTGATCCGGGTCCGGATTGCGACCAGCCGGGCCAGTTCGGCCCGGGCATAGGTGTTGAGCGCGATGGCCTCGTGGAGATCCTCGGTCTCACCGATGCGGGTGATGATGTCCTGAACCCGCAGGGCTGCGGCCCGGACCGAAACCAGCGAATAATCGCCATAGACCCCGGCGCCATGGGCCGAGAGGCTGAAACTCGCGTTGGCGAGGAGCACAGGGTCGATGGTGCCGAGCGCATCGATGCCGCCTATGGCCGCGAGGTAGCTGTTGTACTGCTGCGGGATCACCACGACATAATGCTGGGTTTCCGCGAAAGGCGGCACACCGCCATAATCCTGCACATTGCCCGGCCCGGCGTTATAGGCGGCGAGCGCATGGATAATGTTGCCATCGAACATGTTCAGCATTTGTGCGAGGTATCGCGCACCGCCGGTGACCTGCAGATAGGGATCGTCGTAATAGGCCGGGTAGATCCCGAGATCGCCCGCGGTACCGGGCATGATCTGGGTAAGTCCGAAGGCCCCCACGGGTGAGCGTGCCCCGATCTGGAAACGGCTTTCCTGCCAGATCAGCGCCTGCAAGAGACAGCGCCATTGCACGAGCGAAAGACCTGCGCGGCCGACCCCGGACAGACTATGGGTGTCGCGTGCCGCGCGGATGATCAGCTCCTCGATCCCCTCCCGGGCATCGCCGAACATCCGCGCTGCCGCTGGATTGGCGTCCTCGGGCGCATAAAGACTGGCGGCCGCGCTTTCGACGTTGTCTACCGCCCCCTGCCCCGCCTCGAGCCCCGCCACGGTTCCGGCCACGTCTCCAGCGCCAAGCGACATGGCATCCATCAGCCCTTCGAGGGAGGCGAGTTGCTGGCGCTCGATTTCGGCCAGTTCCTCCTCGCGGCTTAGCTGGTCCTGCTGCAGTGCCAGGTCACGATCGGTCTGCTCAAGGATGGCCTGCCGCTCCGCGAAGAGGCGCAGGTCGAAGGTCGGCACGCCCTGGGCGATCGCTGGCCCCGCCGTGGGACCTGCCAGCGCAAAACCGATCATTGAGAGAGGAAGCCAGGTCCGCATTGGCTTAGCCGCTCGCCCCCAAGAGGACAAAATCGCAGGCCGTGTCGCGGCGCGTAACCTCCGCCCCCATGGTCGAGATCGTGGCGGTGGCGGTTCCTGCCTGCGCAGGAGCCTCGCGAAAATTGAAGCAGTTGGCTTGCGGGGGGTTATGCTGCGCACAGGCTGTCAGGGTCAGGCCGAGCCCGAGCAGTACGACGCTGCGAATGATGGTACGGGTCATGTCACTCTCCAGAAATCATGACGTTCGCGATAATCGGCGCCGACAAGCGCTTCGCCCTTCTCCATTCCGCCAAGGATGGTCACGAGCGGGCCGAGCGCGCTGAGATCGGCATCGATCACGACGGAACCACGGTCGTCGCGTACAAGCGCGAGCCGCGAGGCCGAGCCGACGCCTAGAAGCACGTCGAGCTCTTTCTCGGTCAGGCCGAGCATCGCGTAGTCAGCGGCGGAAGCACGAATGTTGGGCAAGAGCACCTGGGTTGGCACAGCTTCCACGATGGTCTTGCCGGTGCGCGTGCGCTCGAGCTGGCTGGCATATTGCGTCATCATCACGACGACGGCGTTCTGCTTGCGGGCGGTCACCAGCCAGTTGCTGAGTCGCTCCGCGAAGTAGGCGTTGTCGAGGGCTTTCCATGCCTCGTCGATGACGATGATGGTGGGCTTGCGGTCCTCGATCACCCGCTCGACCCGGCGGAAGAGGTAGGACAGGACCGCCATGCGTTCCCGCTCGCTCTCGGAATCGAGGATGCCGGTGAGGTCAAAGCCCGCGACGTCTCCATCGATGCTGAAACTGTCCTCGGCATTGGCCCCGAAGATCCAGCCGTAGCGACCCTCGGCTGTCCATTCCTGCATGCGTTCGTAGAGATCGCCCTCGTCGTCCGTCGAGACCAGCAGCGAGGCGAAATCCGACCAGTTTCGCAAGGTAGCATGTCCTGCGCTCGCGTTCTGGCGCACGACCTCCTGCAGCCGGTTGGTCTGAATAGGGGTCAGCGGTCGATCGCGCCGCTCCAAGAGGCTCGCGAGCCAATCAGCAAGCCATGCCTGGCCCCGCATGTCGATCTCGGTCTGGAGCGGATTGAGGCCCGTGGGCCGTCCGGCCCGCACGGTCGAATAGCTGCCGCCGAGCGCGCGGACGGCCATCTCCATGCCCGCGCGATAGTCGAATACGAAGACCCGCGCACCTGCCCGCCGTGCCATGGTCATCAGGAAAGCCGCCAGGACGGATTTGCCGGAGCCGGGACGGCCGAGGATCAGCGTGTGGCCTCCCGTGGGCTCGCGATCCGGCGCGCCCTGTTCGTGGAAGTTGAAGCGAAAACCACTGCGCTCGGGCGTCGGAAAGAGCGTGATCGGCACGCCCCAGGGGACTTCCCGCCCTGTCTTTCCGAGCGGGGTGCGGTGGAAGGTAGCGAGATCGGCGAAGTTGTGGTTCGTGATTGCGGCCTTGCGGCTGCGCGCCCCTATGTTCCCGGGATGCTGCGCCATGAAATGCGCCCGCGCCCCGAAGGCTTCCGAGATCAGGTTGATCCCGGAAGTGGCGGAGATGTTGCGGATTTCGGCCGCGATGTCGTCAAGCGCCGTCTGGGTGCGGGCATAGACGGCCACGGTCATGTGGTGCTCGCCGAAGATCAGGCGTTTGGATTCCAGATCGTCCTGCGCGAGTTCCAGTTCCTGGGCGAGACTGACGGCTCCGTCATTGGCGGCCTGCATTAGCCGCAGTTGCCGCTTGATCCGGCCCGCCATGATGTTGGCGTTGATCGGCACAAAAGAGTGCGTGACCACCATGTCGACGGGCAGATTCAACTCGTCGAGCATCAGGCTATCGGTCTTGGCCGGGTAGTTCTTCACCGCAAAGATCGCCCCGAGCTTGTCGCCGACGGCACCGTCCGAGAGTGCGATGGTCGTGCCGCGGAAGGTGACGCGCGTATTGGCTACGTCCTCGGCGATCACACCGATGCGCGACCGGGGGAAGAGCGGGTGCTCCTCGCCCGTGTTGAGTGAACCGAGGAAGCCCAGAAGCTCGCCGGTGCTTGCGGCCAGCAGGCGGGGCTTCAGCTCATCGAAGGAGGACAGCAGAAAGCCCACAACCTCGTCGAGCTTGCGCAAGCGGCGGGTGGTGTCGGCCGCATGTCGCGAGCGAGACGCCCCAAGTCCGAACGGCAAGCGGCTGCCGGTCTCAGGTCGCTTCAGCACGGTCAGGGTCAGCGTCTTGTCGCGCAAACCCGCGCGGCCGAGATGCGCGTGCCATCGTTTGTCGACGGCGGCAGCAAACCCCTCGCCCGGAATGGGCGGCAGGGTCACATCGACCGCTTTCGAGACCTTGTGCAGGTAGAAGGAGAACTCCGTCCCCACCTGCGCGACGATGCCAGCCAGCAACCCTCCGATCCGGTCGAGATGCCCGTCCTCGCTCGTGGTGCTGTTCACCCCTTCGAGGCGGATGCACTGCATCAGTTCGTTGCCGCGTGTCCGGATCGTTCGGTCGGTCACGAGGCTCACATAAGGCAGCATCATTGAGAGCCGCTTCTCGCCCTTGACCCATGACGGTAGCGCGGTCAGTGGATCGATGGCGTTCTCAACCTCATCGGCAATTCCATCACGGGGCATAGCTGTCGCCTCCGTGCAGCTTGCGGTTCGTCGTGGGCGGGGTTTCCTGCAGGGTGATCACCAGGACATCGAGGAAGTTCGGATCCCAGTCTGCGGCCTTCCAGAGCGCCGGCCAGGCCAGCCCCGCGAACACAGCCACCACCCAGCTCTGCACCCAGAGGAACAGAAGCGTCGAGCCGAAGAGCCAGACCATGGCGTACATGATCGGCAAGCCCATCAGCTTGGGTGGCCTGAGAAGACCGATGAACACGCGGGACTGGTCAGCCATGGATGGAGCTCAGGTTGTCCAGATGGCGGCGACGATGGTGGGTGCTGCGGCGATGCCGGCGATTGCAACCACGACCCAGAGCGCCTGACGAAAGTCGAGGATGCCAAAGAGCCAAGAAAGGAACACCCCGATCAGTGCGAGCGTGCCAATCACGATGCCCAAGGGGCCGGTGATCGCATCGACAATTCCTTGAAGCAGGGTCTGTACCGGCGAGAGGTCGATGCTCTGTGCAAGCGCTGGACCCGCCAGCACGATAAGGGCCATCGCGCTGAGCGCGACGATCGAAGGTCTCGATGTCATGAAAGATCTCCTCTGAGCCGCTCAAACACGGCAGTCACACGGGCCACATGCCCTTGGGTTTCGCGGAAAGGGGGAATGCCGCCGTGGCGCGTGACCGCCTCCGGACCAGCGTTGTAGGCCGCAAGGGCCAGAGAGCCTTCGCCGAACTGGTCGAGCATCATCAGCAGGTAGCGGGCTGATCCGTCGAGGTTCTGCGCAATGTCATGTGGGTCCACGCCGAGGTCGCGGGCGGTGTCTGGCATAAGCTGCCCAAGGCCTATGGCACCGACAGGGCTACGCGCTGCGGGATTGTATGCGCTCTCGACTTCGATATTGGCTCGGTAAAGGAGCGCCCAATCAGTGACTGAAAGCCGTGCGCGACGCAGTGCACCATGCCCGGCATACCGTAGAGCCGTGGTCTCGATCGCATGGAGGATTTCTGGGGTGGCGCGGGCGGCAGATCGAGCCGGGATCGCTGTCTCGCTCGTTGCGTCAGGAACGCGAGGTTCTGCGAAGAGAAAAAGACGCCCGTTTGCCTCTTGAGAAGTGGAAATCAATTGGCCGTCTCGGCCAACCGAGAAGATGAAACCGTCGGCCAGGGCCGGGGGCGCGGAACAAACGCCTGTACCCAAAGCAACGACGAGCGCAGTCGCGCGGTCAGCTGCCTTTGACCGGAGGCGCGGCGTGGCGCTCGCGGCCACCTTCTTCAAGTGGGATGCTAGCGGTCGTACAGCCCATGTCGGCCAGGAAACTGACAAGGCCAACGATGGTTTTGAAGTCGCGGAGCTTGAGGACGCTTCGGCTGGTGACGAGCATCTTATCGTCACGCCCATCAGTGGCGACGGCGCGGATGACCCACGAGCCGTACCAGCTGTTATGGCGCTTCTCTGCTCTCTCCTTGCAGACCACCTCAATGAGGTAGCCCTCGGCGAGCAAGCCGCGCAGTCCGTCTTCTGTAACCACATTCGGGGCTTCTTCTATCATGGCCTTCCCTTGGGTCCTTGTTCTGCCTGGGTGCAGTATCAGGCCCACGGGGTCGCAACACCGTGAGCGATACAAAACAACATTAATGATAGCAAGACAATAATAACGTGTTGACGAAGTTCGCCTTGCTCCGATAACGGTGATAGCCGACAGAATGATAATCTTAAAGGCGGCAAAGGAGTTTTGCCCTGCGCTTGTTTATTGCGCGCAACGCACCGTTGCTGTTCGCGTTCCTGCTTGGAAGCATGCCGATAGCCGCGGCAGCAGATTGCGTACCTCCCGAACGACCGTTCTTGCCTCAGTCGCAAGAAGACATGGGTGCCTACGCCGATCTGATCAGAAGCGATTTCGAGACCTACATTGCCGATGTGCAGGACTACTTCCGTTGTCTCGACGCCGAGCGCGCTCGCGCCTTTGGTGAGGCGAGGGAGGTCAGTGATGACTACGCCAGGTTCCTGAATGCTCTCGAGTAAGCGACTACGGGTTTGTGCCGCCAGTAGAAATCAACCGTTAGACCAACGCTCCGTCAGTCTCCAACGCAATGATGTTTTTCAAGCGGGCGATCATGTCGTCACCAACTGCGACATCCACGCTCGCCGTCTCGATGATCGTCTCCTGACCTGATATCCGAAACTGGGCCTGAAGACCTTCCGATCCTGAAAGATCTTGGTGATGCGGATAGAGCAGCGTCAGTCGCGGGGCTTTGTACAGGTGCGCATAGGCCATCATCTGATAGACGTCGCCTTGGGACACTCCTTGTTTTCGATCATCAATACGGGAGGAAATCTGCTTCCACTTCGTGTCGATCACATGGACAACCTGCCCCGCACGCCAGATCAGGATATCGGGTTTCGTCTGGAACACAGCGCGGTCATCATCGAGCGATGTCAGGCAGAATAGTCTCCCGCCTTGTAGAGAGACCCGATACTCCGTGCGTGCCAAAGCGCGTGTGATCAGTCGGCCGACATATTCCTCAAAAAGTGCGTTCATCTCAAAGAGGAGTGCAGTCCCCCGCCCCACCCCGGCACTCGTCGTTTGGTACCGATTGCGCAGAAAAAGTTGCGCCATCCCGAACAATTCCTGCCACGCCCGGTTTGTCCGGTCGATGATGACCTCATACCATTTCAGCGCAGGAACAGCGACTTCGGATATATCGGCGTAGACGAAAGCCAGTTCGCGCAAACGCTGTTGATTGGCGGGACTGCGCGACATTCTGGAGAGATGTGCGACCGTTGCTTTCATGATGCGGTTCAGAGCGATGTCTTCTGACAGCTCATCAAATTTGCAAGCGAGCCGTGAGGGGTTCGCTGTGTGACGAGTAAATTGACGAGGCAGATTGAGCGTCCCGCGCAACGCTGCAAGGTCATCCTCTTGGACAATATATCGCCGCGGCATGCCGCGACGAACGGCATCGGTCAGCTTGCTGCAGAAAATACGGATGAGAATTTCCAGAAGCGTTTCGCGCTGCCAGTCAAGCTCTGTGATCTGGCCTGTCTCGATTTTTAGGTCCAGTGCGACTGCGAGCATGTGAACAAGACGCTTGCGAATGGCAGCATTCTTTCTTGCTTCGCCTCCTTGCCCTTCGACATCGATCTTGGGAAGAATTTCAAGGCTGCAGCCATCGGTTGCCAGGACCCCGACAACGCCACGCGCCCGCAGTTCATGGCGCCGATCCTCAAGCACTCCGCCTCCACCCCTTCCTGCAAAGGTCGATGCTCTGGCGAGCGCCGCGAGACGCTCGGCAAAATGATCGGGAATGCAGCCGTCCCCTTCGCCGTGGGGCAACGTTTCCCATTCGCGCAGGGTGAAGGCCGACATCAGGCCGCAAACTCCGAGAAGTCGAATTTGTCTTTGACCGTCCACCGCAGTTTTTCGCTAGAAAAGTCGTCTTCAGTCATGCCTCCGGGTACCGCAATTTGTTTGGCATCGAGGAAGCGGGCGGGACCGTGAGTAGAGTCGCCAAGAACAGCTGCGACCTTGGACCAGTCCTCATAGAAATACTCAGCCAGAAGAGGGATCACCTTGTCTCGCATGACGCTCTCAATATCCGCCCGCGTCTGGCAGCCTGTGAAGTACGCGTGCCCGATTTGATGCTCCCGGTCGAACAGATACTCAATTCGCTCGTTGACCGTAGACAGCAGCTTTTGCAGATCGACCCCATCAACGTTGTCCGACAAAACTGAAGGGTCGGGCATCAGTTCCTTGAAAGAAAACCGGCGGCGTAGCGCCGTGTCCAACAGCGCGATGGAGCGATCGGCCGTGTTCATCGTACCGATGACATGGAGGTTCTGAGGCACGCCAAAGGACTTCTTGGAATAGGGAAGCGTGAGGCGGATCTCGTTGTCCGTCCCGAGCCGCTTGTCGGGCTCGAGAAGCGTGATCAACTCGCCGAAGACCTTCGAGATGTTTGCCCGGTTGATCTCGTCGATTATGAGGACGTGCGGTCTTGCCTCCCGATGGATCGGTTCGCCGCCGCTATTCATGTAGCTTTCGATTGCAACAGAATCGAGGCGGGCCCGATCGAGGGCATAGATCGACTTCATGGTGAAATTGCTATCGTAGATCTCGGAGGCAGGAACCCCATCTCTGTCGACCCAGAGCCATCGCACGGACCGCCTGTGGCAGTATTTCCGGTTGTCCCGCTGTCGGTATTGGTACTCCCCCGTGATTTCGCCGATGGCCCGGAACAGTCGGTTGCCCTTGGTGACAACGATGATGTCTCCCACGTCCAACTGATTGCGGAAAACGTCCACTTGGCTCACTTGGCCCGACTGGAGAGTAACCTCGCCTTCGCGCTCGCCATGAGTACGACAAGCCTCCAGTATCTCCTCGACATCGGAAAACCTGTCGTCGGAGAAGTCGATGTCCTCCCAGCCGAGGAGCGTGTGCCCCTCGGAGATGGCTTCCTCGAACAGGTAGTCCTCCGCGGCCACGTTGGCGCGCGCGATCGACATCTTGAAGACCTGCCGCCCGTCGAGGGAAACGACGTTCTCTCGCGGTACTGTCGGCACGCCCTTCTCCGCACGCTCCGAGATGCGCCTGAATATGCCGGGTGCGGGCTCCAGCCGGAACCCGGTACCCGCCGAGCTGTCCTCGGACTGATCCGTAGTCGGTCGCAGTCCCTCGATGAACTCCTCGTAGGACATAGACTGGTGGAAAGTCACGAATTCGATGCGCCCCTCGCTCACGAGGCTGCGGTACGTGCTCATGAGCTCTGCTCGGCCATCTTGTCCATTTAGTGCAGCAGTAGCCTCGTCACCCAAGCACAGCCGGACGGCCTCCCATGCCGTCTGATACGTCTTGCCCGTGCCCGGCGGGCCATAGAGGATCAAGTTTACGGCGGATGGCGAGGGCGCTTTTTTTGTGTCGGTCACGGTGTCCGCCTCCGGTTGGGAATTTAGCGTATAGGTGAAAACGGTCGAACTGCTTGGATTTGGTTCGGTGCTCGTGGGCGGTGGTACTTGCGCAAGTTTCTGGAATTTTTCACCGCCAAGTGCCTGGCAGATGTTCGGGAACGCGTCTTTCAACCCGATTGCCGTAGCAAGGTCTCCTGCGCGGATGGAGACCTCCCTGGCCGACTTTTCCCGGGCAGGTTCGATGAAATAGTTCAGGGCGCAGAGCCTGATCCGGTCAGCGCCTTCCATCAGGTGTTCGTACCGCTCAGGGCGCTCGGTGGGCTGATCGTTTTGGTCGACGATGATGTAACCGGCGTTGTGAAGACGCGCAGCAGCATCCGCCTTCTGTCCCCAGCCACCGTTTAGTTCTGTCTTGCCGAGAATGAAGCCAATTAGCGGTTTGGTCGGATATACACGGTTTTCGCGCTCACGCGATGACCGGACCCAATAGTCGCGTGGCTCACCGAAGGCACCAAAGATATCGCTATGAGCCCCGTTCGCACGGTAGCTGTCGTATGCGTCCATCGCGGCTTCAATCTGGGCTCGATCGAGTACCTGGCTCTTTGCGCCTTCCTCCATCGCATAGTTATGGACGACCCAAAGCGCACTTTGAATGTCGATCATATCTCGAGGTGCGAGGCCGCGCTCTTCGAATGCCTGACGCACTGCCTTCATAAAGCGCATCTCATCCGCGTAGGTTTCGGCAAGCGTTGAATGCTTTGGGAATGGTGTTCCTACTGCTTCGCGCCATAGATCCTGTCGAACGGTATGCCGGATGTAGACTGCCTGATCTGGCCATAGATGAAAGAAAATGAACTCGCCGATCTGCCTCGCCGCGTCTTCCGTGCCTTTCGGCACGGCCTCTTTCCAAATGCCTGCGAAGATGTCGAGCGCCGCCGCATGTTCTTCCGGAGATCTAAGTGCAGCACGTACAAGCGACGAAACGGCGGGATCGAGAAGTCCGTGGTCAGCATTGCTCTTTGGGCTTAGAGGTTCGCTCGTGCGCCAATCCAAAAGGTTGTTAGAGTCGGTCGCGGCGGTGAAAACGGCTTCTGTAATCGAGCTGTCATCGCCTGCGCTTTCTAGGGCCGGGCGCAGCTTGTTGATCGTTGCCAGTTTGTAGTTTCGTTCTGCTTCATCAAAATCTGGATCCGGGCGATCGAAGCGATCAAGGCTTGGAAAGAAGTGTTGCAGACGATCTATCCAGCGCTTCACGGCAGTCGGGTCGAGTTGAAAGTCTCCCGCAAAGCCAAGAGCGGTCAGAGCTGCGCGGGCTCTGTCGGGATCGAGGTCACCAAGTTTCCAAGCATCGATATCGTGGAAACCTTTTGACTTGAGCCCGTGATGGCGACCCTCACTGTCGCTTCCGGATGGCGGCTTCCTGCTGGGTTCCAGGCCGGCATCGCGCAGAGCAGGCACATGGCTCTCGTGAAACCAGAGGTTTGGGCGATCGTTCGTATACTCGAGACAGAGCGGCCGACCCTGCGGATCGATCAGTGGGCCAAGATAGAGGCTTGCATCGTAATCCGGGTTCGGCCGCAGTTTCGAGTTCCGAATGACTTCAAACACTGCACGGCGATTAGCCGAGGGCTTTCGCTTTATTTCAAGTTCGGAGATGCGGTTTGTGAAACTGCTCCAGTCCATTTTCCCTATCTCGTTGATTCTGGTTGATAGCTTTTCAGCGCGCATAGCGTGTTGATCAGCTGCATTTGTTCCACGGTATCGCACTTGGCCTCGCGCAAGCGCGGTGAGCCGAAGACCAAGGCCAGGCCCTTGGCACGCGACACCGCCACATTGATACGGTTGAGCGAAAACAGAAACTCCATGCCTCGTGATGTCTCTTCGGCAGAAGATGCCGTCATTGAGACAAGGCATACAGGTGCTTCCTGCCCCTGAAACTTGTCGACCGTCCCGACCCGAATGTCATCGGGAAGTGCATCTTGTAGGGCATTCACCTGAGCGTTGTAGGGGGCCACAACAATGATGTCAGACCGGCGCATGGGTCGCTCAGTGCCGTCTTTTTCAGTCCAGGTGCCCGTCAGAAGGTCGTCAATCGTGTCCTGAATTGCGGCAACCTCTTCGGAAGCGATCTGCGCATTGCCTTCATGGTTCACGGGCACCCAAAAGGCACCCGCAGCTGGGAAACTGGTTCCCGATACGCCTCGGCGGACCGTATCTGCGTGACTGATCAAACGACCTTCGTAGACCTGATCGGAGATGAAACGGCAGACGTCGGGATGCATCCGGCGCGTGACGGGAAGGAAAATCCCTCTGTCAGGCGGAATTGTTGCGTGATCGCCCAGCATCCAGTCCAGGCAGGAAAGATTTGCGGGTTCAGGGTGTGCCCCTTGGATCACTTGCGGAAGCTGTCTCGGATCGCCAACCAGCACGATGTTTTTTGCAGAGCGCCCCATGGCAGCCATGTTGGCCAAGCCAACCTGCCCCGCCTCATCAACGAACAGCCAGTCGTATGCCTGCACATTCTCTTCCCGCGCAAAAAAGAAAGCAGTTCCGCCCACGACATGACCGCCACTTGCGGCTTCGGCGTTATCTGTAGTGCGTTGAATTGGACAATCGTCTGGGTAGCCATCGTCGGACCCGGAAACCTTGTGAATCAGATCCAGCGTGATCGGCAGATCTTCGTCTTCAAGCGCACCTAGGCACCCCATCAATACGTTGCGGATGGCCTCGTGGCTGTTCGATGTGACACCTACGCGCGCGCCTTTTCGGACAAGAGACAGGATCGCGCGGGCAGTGACGAACGTTTTGCCCGTGCCCGGGGGGCCCTGAATAGGCAAAACCGTTTGATCCATCGCGCCGACGGCATCAATCGTGCCTATGACTGGGTCCTCAACCGGCGACAGCGCCCCAGTAGTCAGCCGCGGCGCCGCTCTGCATAGAAGATCATCTACGGCCCGGTAGGACTTAACCGTGCATTGATCGGCGATGACGTCCTGCAGAGCCGCTGCGATGACCTTGGTATCAAGCGGCCAATCGGGGTGGAGAGAGAGGCGATCCTCCAAAAGGTGGCCTTTTCCCGGTCCGACCTTGACCGTAATCTCGCGTCTTCTCCGGTCCATCTCCTCGATATTGACAGAGACCGGGGCGCCATCGAAAACAGGAACGGTGGCTTTCTTTCCTGGCCGCAGTTTTGTCTCTTGCACTGGAAAGCGGTAGCGGCGTGCAAACGAACGCTTTACCGGCTCGACAGCGGAAATCGCTTCCAGCCCAGCTAGGGCGTCCAAATCGTCGATGAGGTTATCTTCGTCTTTCGCGGCGCTGTCAAAAACGGCCCATTGGGCAGGTTTGACCTCGCGCCTGTGAAAAAGACCCAGATTGAACAGTAGATCCTGCCGCTCATCCGGCAAAGCAGAAGCGGCAATCCGCTCGCGGAGCGCCCTTGTCTCTCCGTCTTCCTCAGCTTCTTTTGGAGCCGCGTCTTCGCCAATCGATGGCCACGGTCCTGCCGGGCGGATGCCAACCAGCCAGTCTCGCAACTCTTCGGTCGAGATGCAGTCAATACGGTTGTAGTCCTCGATTTCATCAAGGATGTGTTGATCGCCGATCTCGCGCCATCTTTCGTATGCTACGACCGAACCACCCGCTGTTTTGACCTCTCCGTCGCGCTTTCGGTCGTAAAAAGCTTCCATCGATTTGATCGAATAGTTTGGCTCCGAACCAATCAGTCCTCCACGCACGACGGCGAACAGATCGACAAAACGGCGCTCGCGTAGAAGTCGATCGAGAAAGGTTTCGCCGATTCCATATTTGGTCGTCAGCCGCTTGAGAGCCGTAATTTCATAAGGGGCATAGTGATAGATGCGCGCTTTAGGATGCTCTTCCAGTCTTGCGCGGAAGAATGCCAGTAAATCGCTCAAAGCTTGGGCCTCGGCCCTGTGATCATGCGCCCAGAACGCTAGAAATTGCCCGTCAAACCAGAGCCCGTGCAGGTATTCCAGTCCGCCTTCGAAGTGTGGATCTCCTTCGATGTCATAGAAGACGTCGCCAGGCTTTGGTTCTGGCAGCAGGTCAAAGCCTTTGCCAGGTTCAGGCGCCCTCAATTCGAACGTTGGTCCGCCAGTCTTCCGGTCATGCTGCAGACGCGCCTGCGCGACCAGTCGCAAGCGAGTGTTCTCGGACATGCCGCGTACTGGTTGGGCGAGCGCCGCCAGCTCCGCCATGGTCTTGATACCAGCTGCTTCAAGCTTCTTGACCTGGCCCTTCGTGACATTCGCCACATTGAAGAGGCTGTCCTCCTTCGCCCATACATCGGCACAGTGATCTGCCCAACGACACAGTCCGCAGTCGGCGCAAGGCACGGGCCGAGTGGTGGCCGGTTCCGCCACGAAAGCCTCAAGCCGCGCACGGGCTGCTCGAGCGTAATGTGCGTAATCTGCCAGCCGCAGCGTTGCACGCTCACCTGTCCCGAGTTCAACATGCGCAAACACGGGAGGCACACCCTGAATTTCGGTCAGAAGGTCTGAGTAGAGCACGAGCTGCAGAACATGCTTGGGATGCGGTCGGCGTTTCAGTTTGGTGTCGGCCACTTCGTAACTGAATGGTCCAAGCGCCGAGGGCGTATCCACCCGCAAAAGAAAATCCGACCATCCACCCCAGTTCCCGGACAGAAATGCACCTTGGAAGACGACCTCGGCACCCCTTTGCAGTGCCGCGCGTGTCGTTTCGGAATCCTGGGCGATGTTTCCCCGTTCGATCTCCACGACTTTGTTGCCCGCGGCCTTCAGACGTTCGAGATGCGCCAGCTCGTGCGCATCTCCTTGCTTCTGCAGAAGTGCGGCGTCTTCTGTGTCTTCTCCCGGGGTGGGCCCTTCGCCTCTAAGGCGCAATAAGTCGAGGGCGGTCGCATGGGTACATCCCATGAACCGCATCAAGTCAGTCGCCGAAAAAAGGATTTTGTTGTCAATTTTCCGCATGGGTTCCAGCAATCATCAATGAGCGCAACCCTCGGAGCGGAAACGTCTCGTTAGCTTGCAGCTTCTTCAATAACATCGGTGGGTGTCAATATCTGTCGTGCTTGGCAAACATTTGATTCTTGACGCTTTACAGCCGACGACGCGCTGCGGATACTGCTATGCGGCGAAGCTGTCCTGGCCCCGAACAATCCGAAGACTTTTGGGCGCAATAAGGGAAGCGCGCTTGCCCTTTGCTCCCATCCAGAGTGAGAACCCTTTGGCGATTAAGTTTGCCGCATCATCCAGCGTAATGGCATAAACTGCGAATTCAGCATGGTGCTTGTTCTTTCCATGCGCCGGGTCCGCCAACTGATACCCTTTGCTGGTGATCGCCGGCTCTTCAATCACCCCGGCACGAGAGCAAATCCGTTCAATTTTGATCACACGTCCACGCATCGTTTTTTCCCTCTCTGTGTTCTGCTGCGCCTGACGAGCCTCTCAACTCGCACCGTGATCACCCTTACCGGAATCGGCTCGACAGGACGCAATGACACAAATAGCCTGCAAGGGTGTCAAAAACTGACAGGTCCAGAGCAGCCCATGTCCTTTTCCAAGGCCCAAGATCTCATTCGTCTTGCTCAGATGGCCGCCGCGCGCCGCAGCGGGGTCAGTCTCGAAGACATCTGTGACGAGTTTTCAGTTTCTCATCGCACAGCTCAGCGGATGACCGATGCCTTGGTGGCCACCTTCGGAAATGTCGTGGCTGAAGACGGTGAGGACCGGAAGCGACGCTGGTGCTTACGCGACACTGGACTCTCACGGCTACAACTTCGGCATGAAACTGGCGCCGAAGCACTGGAGATCGCTGCTCGTTCAGCCGAAGCAGAAGGCAGGCTGCGGCATGCAAAGGCCTTGGCGGACCTTCGAGATGGTATGTTGGCAAGAGTGCTGGCTCGAGCTCGCATCGAAGCGGATGCAGAGGCTGTCCTGATGGCCATGGGCCAAGTCACACGACCCGGCCCCCGTGTCAGTGTCGCTCCCGACATTCTTGACGCAATTATCGAGGCGCTGCGCGGACCCTTTCGGTTACGCGTGCGCTACAGTCAGGACACGAAGAAACGCATCTTGGAGCCGCATGGGGTATTGCTGGGGCATAGGACATATCTTGCCGCGCGTGACCCAGCAAAGGCAGATGAGGTCCGAAACTTCCGCATTGATCTTATACACGAAGCAGAAACCTTGAATGAAAGCTTCAAGCTCCAGGACGGCTTCACCATTGCAGATTATGCAGCCCACGCCTTTGGGGTCTGGCAAGATCCGGCGCAATTCGGGGAAGTGGTCTGGCGCTTCAGGCCAGACGCAGCCGCTCGTGCAGCCGGCTTCCAGTTTCATCCAAGACAGACATTGGAACACCAGCCAGATGGCAGTCTTATCGTCCGTTTCCATGCAGCGGGCTGGCTTGAGATGGTTTGGCACCTGTATCAATGGGGCGACAAGGTTGAAGTCATCGCCCCGGCGGAGTTGCGAGCCATGGTCGAGGGCTATCGCCGCTCCGATTTTGCCGCGATGCCTTGACCTGATTTTTCGAGGAGAATTTTTATGAACGACAGCTTGACGTTCCAAGCACTGAAGGAAAAACAGAGGGCCATTCGCTCGGCATTTCCCGAAACCATGGGCCTTCGTGTCCACCGTGCAATCAGTTGGATCGGTCGTGCCGAGGCCTGTGAAGAAGACGATGACGCGCGGTTCATATTTCTTTGGATCGCATTCAATGCAGCCTACGCCGACGAACGAGAATTCCAGTCTATCCCGCTAGGTGAACGCGCTACGTTCCTTGAGTTCTTTGGTCGGCTGACACAGCTGGATGCTGATCGACGGATCTACAAGGCCGTTTGGCAGCGCTTCTCTGGTCCAGTTCGTCTTCTCCTGGAGAACCACTACGTCTTCAGCCCGTTCTGGCAACACCACAACGGAATCGAAGGCTTCGATGATTGGCAGGAGCGTTTCAATGCTTCGGCCCGAGCCTTCGGACAGGCTTTCCAGGCTGGAGACACAGCGAGAGTTTTGAGTTTTGTCTTTGACCGTCTGTACGTTCTGCGCAACCAGCTCGTGCACGGCGGTTCGACTTGGAACGGCGGAGTTAATCGCGCGCAAGTGCGCGATGGAGCGGCAATCCTTGCATTCCTGATGCCAGTTTTTGTTGACCTGATGATGGATAACCCGAGCGGAGACTGGGGGCGTCCTTTCTACCCCGTAGTCTCGTAGCTGCGCGCAGTTCCTGCTGAGCTAACAGCAGAACCCCGCACGTGCATAGACCTTCTTCCGGCAAAGGTACCGCTAGCGGGGACCTTTCGCTCTGCCTAGCAATCAAATCTCCTTGCCATCATTAATGTTGTTTCGTATCGCTGCACCATTATAGATGGAGTCGGCATCATGAAGCACGTGATCCACGGCGTTGCAACAGCCACGGCAATAAGCATATCCGGACTAATGGCCTCGTCAGCTCCGGCTCAGGCCTATCAGGTGGATTGTGCGATCCTCCTCTGCCTTGCGGGCGGTTGGCCTGACTCTGCGCCCTGCGCGCATGCCAGAGCGGTCTTCATTCGGCGGATCACGCCATGGCCGATCGAGCCGCCCTTACAAATCTGGCGGTGTCCGATGGGTGTGTCGCTCAACGATCCCAGTCCGATGTCGCCTATGGAACGCCTTTATGACATCACGTTCCGCGATCCGCCCGAACCGCAGGAATCAACTCCGATCCCCCTTGTTCGCGTCCAAGCAGATGAGCAAGCCGACATCGACATCTCAGGCGACGCCTTTGATTTCGTGCGTAGCATTCGCGTTTATCACATCCAGTACCGCCAGCATGAAAACCGAGATGGCGACTGCAATCGCAGCGACACCACGCGGTTGGGGTCCTACGGCGTGCAGGGCGATTACCGATGGACAAAGTCCAACGTGGGCCAAGTGCCAGCCGCATCCGGACTGAGCATCCCGAATGGATGCGGCAGCTACTTCTACCGTTCCGTCTTCGTCGACTGGCGCGATCACGCCGGGAACTATGGCTCTGAAGAGGTTCGCTACTGACAAAATCTGCGCGCGGTTTTACCGCTCGCGTCCTGACAACCCCGCACGGAAGGCTGTGCAAAACCCCCGAAAAGGAGACGACGCCAGACCGTGAAGCCTGACGCCGTGCTAGAAAACTCCGTGAACAAGAGTTTCCTAGCGCACCGCTAAAACACCTGCAACCAGCAAAGTTGTTTTGCTGGCAAGAATGTTGTTGTCTCACGACATGGCGTCGGTTCTCCAAGGAGACCTCGACCATGGAACCTACGACCGGCCTGATCCTGCGACGGATCACGCAGACAAATCTCTCAGTTGCTGCGCACAAGCTTGCCACCCTCATCCTCGATGCCATCGCCTGGAAGGATGGCTACAACGGTTTGTCGCGCGGAACGGCAGCCTTCACCCTCTCGGCCCTGGCGGAGAAGATGGGTGTCTCACGACAATATCTTTCGGTTCTTTTGAGCGAACTTGAGACGTCGGAGTTGCAGCTCGAGCGGGCGAAGCCGAATGGCAAGTTCGCGCCCTGGATTTTTCGGTTTTCCGCCTTCGACGAGGAGAGTGAAACCCATGATCTCGTGTCAGGTGAAGGCGACACATCACTATCTAGAGATAATTATAACAAAACTATCTTCTCAGGGCTGATCGATATCACCGCGAGTTCGAACGTTTTTCAGACCAGTTGGGCAGAGCTCATCAAAGCGGCGAAGGCCACGTTGCCCTGCTGGAACATCGACACCCAGGTCATCTGGGATCGCTTCCTCGCCTTCAACCGATCCCGAGGCAACGGCAGGGTGCCGGCCGGCTTCCTGCTTGGCTTCATGCGCCGGTGGCGAAATTCGTCGGGAACTCCAACTCGTCCTGCGGTCAAGCCGCCCGCGAGACCAATAGCGGACCCCAAAGAGCGCGAATTGCTGAAGCAGATGCAAGCCGCACCAACTGCGAACCGCCAGTTCCACGCGTCCGACCTGTGTCGTTTGATCGGTCACGCTGCCTACGAAGCGCGAGTACTGGATGTAATCCGCAAGTTTGGGTGCCAGAGGTTCTCAGCAACCTTGGCGGTGCACGGACGAGCGGTGTTGGCAGGGGAAATTTCCAGGTAGGTTCGCTTGCCAAGCTTTGGAGCCGGGAAAACCCCGCTACAGATTCAATATCCGATAGTGAATTTTATGTGTGTCATCGATGCCTCATTGAAACCCACTCCAACACGCCTCGATCTGCGCCACATCTTCTCCAACAAGCTCGCGACTTAAGCGTATCGCACGAATATAATCGTCGCGAGTAAATCTAGACCAACCGACGCCAATGAGCTGTTTCCATCTTTCTTTCATTGCAGGCTCAGATCTTCTGGCAGCTTCTTCCATGAGCACTCTATCAATTGGTGGATGAAGGAAGCGAGTAGCCTCGTCCCACCCCATCTCACCGCGATCACCGTAAGGGTCGAACTGTGGCCCCACCATGGTCTGCAGGAATAAAGCCTTCAAATAACAGTTCACCAACTTCGCCGAGATGCCGTATGTGAAGGAATTTGAGATTTCATCTTGCGCGAGATGTCGAATTTCTTCGCACCATTGATTATGTGCTAGATCGAAATCCTCTCTGGTACGCGGTAACCAATGGCTGCCTAGAGATAGCCATTTAAGCCCCGACATTCTCAACAGTTTTGCGCCTTTTGACACAGGGAAAGTACATACCTGACGACTGCTCCGCGCGGCGGTGGAAGCGGCCCAAGCAGCAAATCGGAACCGATGTTCAGCTGGGTGGTATTCCATCGTATAGTTTGCAACTTCTTCAGCTTCTTGGAGCCGACGAGCAAGCTCAGGTAGCAGTTTGTCATTCCATGTTTCCAAGTGGATCACGCCACCGGACATGCCCGCAGTGGGAAGCCAGTTCAACTCCACACCGTCGCCCATCCTTGCACCGTCATCAGTAAGGAAACAGAATGCCTCTGTAAGTGTCGGTACAAGACTACGAAGGTTCGAAGAAGTTCGATCGATTTGGGCAACTCTTGCGCTGAGTTCCCATCCTAGGGCGTCCCACAGAAAAGGGTCACCGCGATACCCCCATGTCTCTGGACGTCTAGAAAAGATCGATGCGACCGAAGGCATAACTTTCTACTCCCTTTAATTCTTAAAAAACAGAGCGGTAGCACGCCTTCTAATTGATCGGCGGGTCGCTACTGCGTCAAGCTTTTTAGAAGTTGCAAGAGCCGCCTAGCGACCTTTACTACAGTTCGCAGCGGATGGCTGCGCTCCGCCTGCCTTTCGAGTGGATAGGCTCCACCCCAACTTGATCGAATGCCCGGAAAGAGCTGACAGCGCTCATCGGGACAACCAGTCCATAGCAGTGACGGTTCGGAAGTCGTTGCTGTAGCGCCGCAAGTCGGCTGGAACCATTTCATCACACTGCCCCCGCCGCCGTCCAGAACCTTCTTCCCACATATGTCCATATCTGACGCATTGCCATGTCACTTCTGTTGAAAAGACGGAGATGACCAATGACGCATGAACAACACCTCGCCCTTGATCTGATCGTCCGATTGGCCAACCGTTTCGGTCCCGCCAGCCGTATCGTCAAGGAACTGCCCGGCTGGCTGGAGTACCTGACCGAAGTCGAATGTCCCGAACGGCCTCGTACCCGACCAAGCTCGCAATGGTGGAACAAGATCAGGACCCTCGCGCACGACCTTGTGCCAACCGCCGGGGGCGGTGAGGGCGAGATCGTTCAGTGCAATGCAACCCGTCTTGGCGAGCATTTCGGGCTATCCCCTGCCGAAACATCCATGCTGACCTTCGTCGCGTTCTACAAGTTGTTCGATGGCTTCGAGCATGTCGTCGATGGCGCGCTGGAAACCAGAGAAGTCACGGTGCCGCTGCTGTTGTCGTGGTTCTGCGCGGCGCCCGAGCCTGAAATCCGCACAGCCATGCGGGCATCCGGTCGCCTCACTTGCTCGGGATTGGTGCAGCGCAACAGCGGCGGGCGTCACCGCCGGATGCCGTTCGATCTGTCTGATCGCCTGACCCTCGCGCTACTTGCCGAAGTGGATAGCATTTCCGACCTGATCGCCCTGATGTTCCCGCGTGCGGCTGCGCCGCAGGCTCAATGGCAAGACTTCGAAGGTCTAAGCCAAGATGCGGACCTGATGCGTGAACTACTGTCCAAGGCGCTGGCAAAGCGCCAACCCGGCGTGCACATACTGCTCTACGGCCCTCCCGGCACAGGCAAGACCGAGTTCGCCAAGGTGCTCGCGCATGAGGTCGGCGCTGAACTGCGCGCGGTCGGCGAAACGGACGATGACGGAGGCGAGCCGTCGCGCCGGGAGCGTTTGGCCGAGCTCACAATGGCATCTCGCATGCTAGGGCAAAGATCGGATACCGTACTGCTGTTCGACGAGATGGAAGACCTGATTGGTGGGCACAGCTTCCGCTTTAGCCATGAGATACTGTCGAAGGTTCATTTCAATCGAATTCTCGAAACCAATCCGATCCCGGTGATCTGGACTACGAATTCGGTTCACGCCTGTGATCCTGCTTTTCTACGGCGGATCAGCTACTCGGTGATGATGCGCCCGCCATCGGGCCGTGTGCGAGCGCGTATCTGGCAATGCCTCGAAGAGCGACATGGTGCCGGCATACCGGACACCGCCCTGCCGGATATGGCGGAACGGCATGATCAGGCCCCGGCGCTTGTTTCGGACGCGATGGTGGTGGCAAGGCTTTGCGATGGTGGGCAGGCTGTTGTCTCGCAGGTGCTGGATGCTGCAGCCCGTCTGGCAAAGGGCGGAGTCGACAGCGCGCCGCGGCATTATTCAGAGGTGCCTTGGCAAGAAGGTCTGGCCCGCGCCGACGTTGATCTAGCCCGGATCGAAGGGCAGCTAACTCGGTCAGGCGCACCCCGCCGGGTCAGTTTCTGTCTTGAGGGACCGGCGGGCACCGGCAAAAGCGCATGGGCACGGCATCTGGCCCGAGTCATCGGCATGCCGGTGATCGAAAAGCGCGCCTCGGACCTCATGTCGAAATGGGTTGGCGAAAGCGAGCAGAACATCGCGCGGGCCTTTTCTGACGCACGCGCCGACGGTGCGATGCTCATCTTCGACGAGGCTGATAGTCTGCTGGCTGACCGTCGTGGCGCTGAACGCAGCTGGGAGGTGAGCCAGGTCAATGAGATGCTGACCTGGATGGAAAGCCACCCGTTGCCCTTCGTCTGCACTACCAACTTCGCCAAAAAGCTCGACCCTGCAACGCAGCGCCGGTTTACCTTCCGCATCCGGTTCGATTTTCTCTCAGTCGATCAACTGCCTCTGGCTTGGGCTGCGCATTTCTCATGTTCGCCCCCGAAGGAACTGGCTACGCTTGAGCGGCTTACTCCGGGAGATTTCGCGAACGTGGCCCGCAGAATGCAGGCACTGGGTGTTGCGGACCCAGAGGAAATTCTGCGCGCTCTGACCCTTGAGGATGCGGCAAAGATAGGAACAACGCGACCGATTGGCTTTGGCCGTTGACGCCAAAGTGCTCCACCACAATGGTTGCTCTGTATTGCTAGGAGGAGTTATGCGCTACGCTCGCCAGGAAGATTTGCAACGTCTCGCTCTGATAATGCAGGGGTCAGCCGAGGGGATTTCGCTTTCTGATATAGAGCGAGAATTCAGCGTATCCCGTCGCACGGCAGAACGCATGCGTGATGCCGTACGCAACGCCTACCCTCAAATTGAGGAAATCTCCGGCGAAAGTGGTCGAAAATATTGGCGCTTTCCGCCGGGATCATTGGGCCGAATGGCTGAACCCACGCTGGATGAACTGACCGCCGGCCACCGCGCCGCCGCTATTGCGCGGCGTGAGGGCGATGAGCTAACAGCGGAAACATTGGAGCGCCTTTTGGTGAAGGTGCAGGCAATGTTCCGCGAGGATCGCCGCCGTTTAATTGCTGCTGACCTTGAAGCACAATTATTGGCTGACGGCGTTGCATTCCGGCCCGGACCACGAGAAAAAATTTCGCCCGAGACTCTATCTACAATTCGCGAAGCAATCCTTGCAGGGGTTATGATCTCTGCTGATCATCGCGCCCGTGCTTCGGCAAAGCTTTCACGCAATACCCGGCTCGGCCCAATTGCCATGTTATTTGGTCAAGGGCGCCAATACCTTTTGGCTTGGAGCGAATATCAGGACGATCTTCGACTGTTTGCGCTTTCTGGTTTTGAACGGGTTTCGTTGGAACCTGATGTCTATGAGCGCCCCAAAGGGTTCGATCTGCAGGAATGGCTATCAGAGAGCTTTGGTGTGTGGCGGGAAGAACCGCTTGATGTCGTCTGGCGGTTTCTGCCTGACGTTGCCGATGAAGCTGCGGGATATCTGTTTCATCCCAAACAGCAGACCAGGCGGATGGAGGACGGGTCACTGATCGTCCGTTTCCGCGCGGGAGGACGGCAGGAGATGGACTGGTATCTGGCAAGATGGGGAGATCAGGTTGAGGCGCAATTCTTGGAGATTTCGGGTAACTCTTCGTCTGATACGACCGAAAGTGACGTGTGCGGGCAGTAGTCTCAAGTAGGATCAACAAAGAAAGAATCGCGCTTGCTTCGGAACAGCACATCTCACCCCCTTCGCATCGACAGCTTGCCTGTTGGCAACGGTCATCTCGGCCTGACCCTGTGTCCAGGTAAAAAAGGCGACAGTGTCTTTGGCGCGGGATGGGACCGCGATCTGGACATTGATCTCGATGCAATCAAGGCTTGGGGCGCGCAAGCCGTTGTGACCCTAGTCGAGGACTCGGAGTTAGAGCTGCTTTCTGTCACGGGTCTTGGCGATGCGACCAGGGCACGAGGTATGGACTGGCACCACTTCCCGATCCCCGATCTGGATGTACCAACGCCAAAGGCCAAGGCGCGCTGGCGCCAATTGGCGCCCCGCCTTCATAGCATTCTGGAAACTGGCGGCCGTGTGCTGGTCCATTGCCGAGGGGGACTGGGGCGTGCGGGAACCGTTGCAGCCCTTCTGCTGGTTGATCGCGGGCATCCAGCAGGCGAGGCCATGGCCATCGTCCGTGCCGCGCGGTCAGGAGCCATTGAAACGCCGGTACAGGAACGCTTTGTTCGCGACTACGCCCGACATGACGGGCTGTCGCTTATCCGACTGCACGCCAGCCTTCTGGGTGGGGCGATCGGCGACAGTTTGGGTGCCGATATCGAATTCCTTTCTCTAACCGAAATTCGCCGTCGTTTTCCGACCGGCATTTCGGAGTTGCCAAGACACATGGGGCTGCACGGCGCTATCACAGATGACACCCAGATGACCCTGTTCACGGTCGAAGGGATCATCCGCGCGCAGGTCCGCGGCATTCTCAAGGGTATCTGCCACCCGCCGTCCGTGATCCATCACGCGCTGCTGCGTTGGTTCAAAACACAAGGTGGCAAACCGCAGGTTCAGACTGATGATGTGGGACTGGTCAACGACCCGCGCCTGCGGGTCTGCCGCGCGCCTGGCAATACCTGCCTGTCATCCTTGGCAGCGAGCGCGCATTTTGGGGACCCTGCGCGAAACAACAGCAAAGGATGCGGCACCATTATGCGTGTGGCCCCGATCGGCTTGATGTTCCCCCGCGAACAGGTCCGTGCGATGGCTATCGAGACATCTGCTCTGACGCATGGCCACCCAACCGGCCAGCTTGCAGCTGCAGCCTGGGCGGAAATGCTTGCCGATGTCACGGCAGGTGCCGAGCTTGAGGAGAGTGCGACCCGGACTGCAGAAACCTATGCGCGACTGACCGGGGGCGAAGAGACTGCGCGGGCAATCCAGGCTGCGCTCCGCGCGCCGCGGGACGGTTCGGGAGAAACCGTTGAATCTCTCGGTGGCGGCTGGATCGCCGAGGAAGCGCTGTCCATCGCGCTTTATGCCTGCCTTGCTGGAGGCTCTTTCGAAGAGGCTCTACTGATTGCGGCTACCCATGGTGGAGACAGCGATTCAACAGCGGCGGTTGCCGGGAATATGCTGGGTCTGCTTGATCCTGCAGCTGTGCTTCAACACCGTTGGGCCGAAATCGTTGAAGGGGCAGACATCATCTCGCAGCTGGTGCGGGATTACAGGGAGCTTTCATCTGACAGTGGTGCGGCAGAGGATGTCTTCGAGGTTTATCCGGGCGGTTAGACACATGGGGAAATATCCGAAATGCATCGATTGAGAGTTCGAAAGAGAATGGCAATAGCCACACAACCCATTGATTCAAAATAATTTCCCATTACAGTATCAATTTGCACAGTGAGCCCGAAATCCATGTTCTACCCTTTTCTCGTCGCCGATCCCCGCTCCGGCCTACATTACCGTCTGACCGATACCGGTCTTGCAGAGCTATCACTTGCCCCCAAAGCCCAAGAATGGGCGCCGGGGCGAGTGATAGCGGAAGAGCCTCACCCGGTGTGGCAAGAGAGCTTGGCCAATGCACCGGTCGAGACAATGTCGGCCGTCAGCGCGGCGTTGGAAGGTCTGGTGCTGGCCACTGCCGATCTGCGCGTTCCATCAAGGGGCGCGATGGGCGACAGCCGTGCAGGACGACATCTGGATGCTCTGATCGCACTTTGGCGCAAGCTGGGTGACGCATTGCCCGAGGGGCTGGCCGCGGTCCGCCATGTTCTGGACCTGCCGCATGGGCGGTTTCTTGACCCATTGCCGGTTGTTGAAGGGTCCCTTGACCCGCATGCACCAGACGCGATGAAGGCGCTTTATGGAAGGCTTAAGGATGAATTCGGGACTGTTGCTGCGCCCGCAAAGGCGCGCGCGGCGCGTGAAGGATCGCGGCTGCACGCTTTGCAGGGTGGGGTAGCCGAGGCAGCAATCGAGGCCGGGCCAAAGGATGGCAGTCTCGCCTTTTATAGTCTGCGCGATGTGGCTGCCTGCGCTGATTTTGCCGCCGCCCGCGCGGGTGCCCTGATCGAAAGCGGTATCGCGGCGCGGGAGATTGCTGTGCTGGCCTCTGGTGACCCACGCCAGATCGCGCGTGCATTTGCCGAGCAGGGCGTGCCGATTTCCGGACTTCCCGCCAGCCTGCCAGAGCGCGACATCGTTGGTGAAACAGCACTTCAACTGGCGTTAGCCAAGCGCACACCCACACCTGCGATGGTCCTTGCAAGTCTCGCATTGTCACCGCTAATGCCATGGTCAGCCCAAACCGGGCGCGACCTTGCCGAAAGCATTATGAATGGTGACTTTCGCGGCGATGTCCTGTCGCCCACCCAAGCGCACAAAGACCTCTGGACGGACATGCGCGCCTCAGCCGGCAGCCTTGCGCAACTGCGTTTCCTGATCGACCGTATTTGTGAGCGCATTGCGCAAGGGAACGAGGTTCGAGCCCGTCTGTCGATCCCGCCCGGCGAGGGTAGCCCAGACTGGGAAGCTATCCTGCGAGGTATCCAGATTGCATCCCCATCAAGTCCCGATCCAGAGCGCAACCTTGAAGGTGTAAGCCTCTGGTCTGCGCACGAAACTCCGTGGCGGCAATGCCGACATCTGATCATCACGGATTTCACCGACGGTCGGTATCCAACCCGGCCTCGCGCCAACCCGCTGTTTCTGGACAGCGAAATCACTGCAATTCGAACCACCACCGGTTTGCAGCTTCGCGGGAGGGCAGAGGGTTTGGCTGAAAGCCTCTTCCACTTTGACCAGCAGCTTCAGGCGGTTGCGGAGTCTGTGACATTTCTGGTCCCGTGGCGCGATCTGTCGGGCGTGCGGCAGCAACCTTCAGCTGGGCTATCACTGGTCGCACGCGCAATATCGGATGTAGAAGAAGCTCATGATCTGATCCTCGACCTGTCGCGCCTGCCGCCTGGCGACTGGCCTGTGGCACATCACCGTCTGCCACCGTTGCCGGAATCGGACGAACTCCCCGAGGCGCTCTCGTTCCCAGGCATCGACCTGTTGGCGCTCCGTCGCAAAGATGACGGAACAAGCAAACTTCAGTCACCCTCACGGCTGGAAACACTTCTGGTCAGCCCGCTGGCATGGCTTCTGGACGAAGTTGGCGCGGGCGACATGTCTTGGTCCGCTGAGGAACTCGATGTGATGGCCAAAGGCAACATTGCCCATGACGTGTTTGAACATGTGTTCCTGAAGGACCAACCCCTGCCAGAACCTGCGGCACTGACCGCTGCAGTTGCCGAGGCCTATGATCAAGCGCTGACCCGCCATGCTGGGTTTCTGCGTAGCGCATCATGGGAAATGGAGCGCAGCGGGCTCGAGCGTGAGATCCTTCAGGCGGCCCTGCGCTGGCGCGAACATCTGCTGGCGCTTGGCGCAAAAATCATCGGCAACGAGATCTGGCTGGCGGGTGAGGCGCATGGCATCAACCTGCACGGTAAGGCTGATGCGATCCTTGAGTTGCCAGACGGTACGCTGCTTGTCGTCGATCACAAGAAAAGCGGCACATCGGCCCGGCGCAGGCGAATGGAGGCAGGGTGGGATCTGCAAGCAGGGCTATACCGCGACATGCTCGCCCGTCCTATCCGGCGCGACGGCGACGGGATGGACCCGCTGATTGGCCGACAGGTCGGTATTGCCTATCACCTTATGAATGATGGTGGGCTCTTAACCTCCGGGCATGTGCCTGCAGAAGGATCTCCCGCCCGCGACATGGGCGACGCCGTCAACGATGCGGCTGTTGCAATGCTTGCTGAACGGCTGGCGCAGCTAGGGGCCGGCCGGGTGGTGCTGAATACCTCAGCCGATGAGGGCTTTTTCAAGAAAGAAGCAGGTTTCATGCCCTATGCGCTGACCGATGGCTCGACCCTGGTTACCGCGTTCATCCGCCAGATCGAGGAGGTATGACCATGGACGGAGCAGATTCAGACCGAGGGTTGGTCATCGTTCCCGCCGGCGCGGGCGCGGGAAAAACCCATCGTATCAAGACCCAGCTTTCTGACTGGGTGAAGCGCAAGATCGTACGACCCGAACGCATCCTTGCGGTGACCTTTACCGAAGCCGCTGCGGGCGAATTGCGCGAACGTATCCGGGCGGGTCTTCTGGCGGACGGGCTGGTCACCGAGGCTATGGCCGTGGAGCGCGCATATGTCTCTACCATCCATGGCTTAGGCCTGCGTTTATTGACGGAACATGCGTTGGCAGCAGGTGCATCGCTGCAACCCCGTCACCTTGGCGATGCTGAACGCGAGCTGCTGATCCGGCAGGCGCTGGCCCATGCGAAATCGCTTGATCCTATCAAGACTGAACCCGAGCGGTTCGGATATCAGCCCAACTGGCAAAAAGGCGAAACGGTCGAAGATTCACTACGGGGCCGGGTTCTGTCGATGATCGACCTGTTACGGGGGCTCGGCGACAAAGGCCGTGATCCCGGGCTGATCGCACCCGCACTAACGCGGCTCGATGAAATCTACGGCAAGGTGATCGCAGACCCCACAGCCGCCCGTGATGCGTTGGCGAAGGCGGTTGCTACCATGCTCACGGCCTTTCCGGTCGGTGGCATGGACGGCGTCACAGCCAAGGGCCCCCGCGAGACGCTGGAAAACAATCTGGCCCTGTTTCGCCGTGTCGAACGTGATCCGGCGATGCTGGATCGGGACTGGAGCCTTTGGCAGTCCCTGCGCAGTCTCTTCACTTCGAACAGCCGTACGAAAACGCCAGAGGGCTACGATGACCTTGCTCTTGCGATCATGCAGGCTGCCGAGGTGCTGCCTTCACATCCCGGCCCCTTGGCCGATGCGAAGCTGCACTTTCAGTGCCTGATCGCCTGTGCACAGGAAGTGATGGAAGCTTATGAGACACGCAAAAAGGCGCTTGGGCTGATTGACTATGCCGACATGATTGCAGGCGCCGAGCGGCTATTGCGGACCGATCCGGCAGTGCGACAGGCCGTGCTGGATGAAATCGACTGCGTCATTATCGACGAATTCCAGGACACCAACCCGGTGCAATTCGCGCTGCTCTGGCAGCTCGGTGCCCGCGCGCCGCGCACCCTGCTGGTGGGGGATGTCAAACAGTCGATCATGGGTTTTCAGGGCGCTGATCCGCGCCTGTCTCAGGCGCTCGCGGCGGCCAACCCCGATGCGACGCAGCCCCTTGACCGCAATTGGCGGTCTACACCGGCGGTGATGGACTTCGTCAATGCTATGGGCGCCGGGTTGTTTGGCGCAGGCTACAACCCGTTAGCCCCGACGCGTGATCCTGTGTCCGGTCCTGCCTTAGAGGTTTTGAACATCGTCAAAGGCCGCGGGGTAAGAAAGTATTCGAAGCCGCAAGAGCATGTTGCAGAGCGCATCGCCCAGATCTTGCAGGTGGGGGAAACGATCACCGACCGGCACAGCAAGGCCCCGAGGAATGTGCGCCCCTCTGACATCGCTCTTCTGGTCTGCCGGCACGCGACCGCAGCCCGCTATGCCGAGGAATTGCGCGCTCGCGGCGTACCTGTCCGCATTGCCGAGGATGGCTGGGCGACAAGCCCGGTTGTTCAGGCGGCTCGCGCGGCGCTCAGCTATGCCGCGAACCCAGACGATACGAATGCCGCGCTGGTCCTGCGCACCCTCGGCCCCGATCCGCTCAGCCTACAAGCCGCCATGCAAGCACAGATCCAAGGGCGGTTGGAGGATGATCCGGTCCTCCTGCGCCTGGCGGCGCTGTCGGACCGCCTTGCTCGCTTGCCGATTTCCGATGCATTGGACCTGGTGATCAATGCTTCTGGGCTACGTATCTGGGCTGACCGTCAGCCCGACCCAGCACAGGCGCGTGCAGACCTTCTGCGGCTTGAAGCCGAAGCAAACGACTTCGAATCCGCGCACCGTGATCTCAAGGCGGCAGCCGGTTTCCACGGCGAAAGCGCCAAGGTGTTTCTTGGCTGGCTGGATGCCCGCGCCAGTGAGCGCGATTTCGACCGCCGTCCCGACCCCGCCGCCAACAGCGCCGAGGCGGTCGAGATCGTCACATGGCACGCCAGCAAGGGGCGTGAATGGCCGATCACCGTGGTTGCGGAATTCGACCACGGGATCGAAGACTGGCCGGGCAGCACCGCGACCCGGTTCACCGCGCTTCACGAGATCGACGATATGGACGCCGTGCTGGCCTCGGCCGCACTGATCCACACGCCAGGATTTGCCGCCCCGGAGGCCGAGCGGCGGTTCATTGAGGATCGGCGCTCGGATTTCGAGGCAAATGCGAAGAACCTTCTTTACGTTGCCATGACCCGGGCACGGGATCGGCTGGTGTTGGAGTGGCCAGGCTTCCTAAAAGAGCGTGATGAGGAAGCTCCGGAGGCCAAGTGCCTGTTCCATGTTTTCACGGATGCCTGCGCGCCGCAGATCGGTGGTGATACACTGCGCATCGGCGGGATTGAGTGCCCGGCCATCATCAGGCAGTTGCCCGAACACGCGGGCTTCACCGCGTATTCGGAGGCCGAGATCACGGATACACCACGGCTCGGCCGCGATACCCCCTTGCCTGCTGTGGACTTGACCCCTTGGAGGTTGCAGCCATCGCAAGCTACCGCGGCCCTGTCTGCACCAGAAAGCCAGGGTATCAAATTGGGAACACCATGGTCCCGTACAGTTAGTGACGTGGCCCGTGGGACAGCGATCCATCTTGCCTTGCGTACTTGCCTGACGCGGCCTGATCTTACTGAAGCCCTGCCCAAGGCTACCGGATTGGACGATACAACCCTAGCGCTGGTCGCGGAGCGAGCAGCTGCACTGAAAGCCTGGCTTGCGGCCGATGGCTACACCGATCTGCTTTGTGAAATCCCTCTTCTAGGACGTACTAAAGAGGGTGCGGAAATTCCCGGAATGATCGACCTGCTGGCAGTTGGGCCGAGGGGTTGTCTCTTGATCGACCACAAGACCGGCGGTGCAGGTGAGGGTTTTGGCCTCTACTGGCCGCAGCTTTCTGCCTATGCCGACTTGGTCCGAAACGTATTCCCGACGTACGAATTGAATGGCGTGGCAGTACTTTGGGTTGATCATGGACGGCTGGATTTTCTGGACCTGGCCTCTATTCCTGCCCACGGGCATCAAGAAAGTACTTCTTGATGCCCTGGGGAATACTCGCGCCTGACACCATCATTACGCAGCGCAGGCAGCAGAACCTGGGCCTTGCCAGCGCCGTGCGGCACTTCAACGATCGTTCAGTACCAGGCTTGGGTGGGATGTGGTTTCCGATGCCGATTCTCTGGTCGGTTTTAGCGGTGTCCATTGCCGAGGAGCTAGGTGTATCGGCCTTGCCAGTCGGCAACGCCGTCGAGGCTTTGATGATGCGAAAGGCCACCGAAGAGGGCCTGGCGGACCGTCGCGTGCGTGGTCTACGCAAGATGCAAGGGCTGAAAGACTGGAGTTTCAAGAATCTCAAACGACGCGGCACCTATGTGGTTCAACCCATCCGCATGGCCATGGTGCAACCGCTGGTCGCGCTAGGTTTTGTGCGGGGCAGTCGCTTTGGTGCTTTCACCATCCACACCGCAGGCGCGCAGATGCTAAACCTGCCAGTGATGGTAAACTACCGTCGTGTTCTGGCCGCATGGGCACATGGGGGATCCCCTCATGGTTTGAATAAGGTAATTGAAGACCTGTCGCCAAATGCTGCCGTCCCACCCGAGGTGCGTAAGCTGATCTTGGCTCGGCTTGTCGGAGGTGATGATCCGTCAACGTCGCGTCGGCGTGCTCTCGTGGCACTCAAGACCGGGCCCAGTGCAGGCCAGCTCGATGCCGTCGAACCGCTCAGCGGGATAACTACCGACCATTGGACGGATCTGCGCGCGGGGGCGGCTTTCATGGATTTACGCAGTGCCGCACTGGCGGTGTTGTATCGCTTGGAAGAAAGTCTGCTTCAGCTTCGCGATGCCAATGAGGCCGCTTGGCTGCCCTTGGACGTGGCCAATAAAACCGTGGACGAGCCCCTCGCGGCGCTTCGCCAATGCGCCCGCCAGCTGGGCGCCAGAATTGACGCAGCAGATGAGTCAAGCAGCCGGAAATTCCTTTCAGAGGTCCGGGATTTGCCCGACCAACAGCTTCTTCAAAAGCTGGCCGATCGCGATGGAACGGTGATCAGGTGGCGAGACGATCGTATCGGTCTGGGACCAGCGGCCGGCGAGATGCCAAGCATCGATGCAGACGAATCCGTCAATGATGCCGAGTTCGCGCCTCAGTTATTCCGACTTTTCAATCTTCATTGCCTTGCGACCGAACTGAACGGCGATGTGAACCCGGGATGTCGGGTCTCAGCAGGTGAAGAACCGGCATCATGAACACAACGCTTATCACCCTCTTCATGCCGCCCAAGGATTGTTTCGGGGATTTCGGTTTCTTCTGCGGTTTTACGGCAACGCCCAAGGTGATGGGGCAGATCCGGCGCAGCTTTACTGGCGAAATGGCGCGCCCCGTACTAGCCGCGTTCATTCACCCGACAATGAACGCAATTTCGGACATATCGGGTCTAGCCTGGATGTGGATGCGGCCGCAGGATCGAGGTTACAACCTCTTGCACGCCAAGGTTGCCTTGCTGGGATTTCGCAAGCGCGATGAAGATGGATATATCATCAGGCTCGCGGTCAGCACGGGAAACTGGACGCAAGACCCTTTGACGGACAGCATTGACCTGTTCTGGTCAATTGACCTTCAGACCGATGATCCGAGAGATCAGGATATCGCAGATATTCGGGCGGCCTGGAACATGTTCGAATGGCTGCGCCAGCGTGGGGATTGCACGCTGATCGAACGGGAATATGACGGCGCACTACCCTATGCGCAGCTGGAGGACGAGATTGAGCGCCTTCCGGCCTCTACCTTGCAGCCACGCTTCATCGACAGCCGGTCTAAGGCTTTGCTTCCTCAGGTCGTCGATCGACTGGGAATAGGAAAAAAGGCAGATCGCCTAATCCTTGGATCCGGTTATTTTGAAGCAGAAGGCGATGGTGGCGCGGGGCTGCCTGAGAGGTTTCGCAAGAAGCTGGTCGAAGAAAAGCTCTTGAAGAAATCTGCGACTTTGGACCTGTTTCTGAACCCGATGTCCTGTCAAGGTCTGGCCATGCGTGGCCCGGCCCTGACCGCGGTCGGTTGGAATCTCCGGTGCCCGATTTCCGCTATGCATGGCAAGGACGGGCGACTTCACGCTAAGTTTGTATTGCTCGGCGCAGGTCACGACGAGGCCGTTGGGCGCGTCTATTTAGGGTCGGGGAATCTCAGCCGGAACGGATTTGAAAAGGCCGCCAGCGCGGGTGGCAATCTTGAAGCGGGCGTTGTCGTCGATCTTCCCAAAGGCTTGAAATGGCGCAGCCGAAAGAACAGCAAGCAAGGTTTCGCGACCTTGTTGCCAATCCAGTTCAACGAGACCGTCGAGCCTTCGAAGCTACAGTCTGGCAGCGGGTTTGTGCCCCCCGAAGAGCCTGAAACCCTGCCGCCAGCGTCTTGGTTGAACTGGAAGGATGATACGCTTTGTGCGCCAGGCGGGATTGTTCTGGATGTCATAGGTCCGGACGGTGCATCGTGCCCCACGCCGTGCATCTGGCCTGCACCTGCTCCAGCCGTTGTCACGCTGACACATGGTGGCTGGCGCGTTCCCGTGATCGCGGAGGGCGTGCTTGTTGTGCCACGGCCATCCGAATTGACAGTGGAAGACGTCTTGGCCGGCCTGCAGGCGTTCCCAGAACCCTTGGACGCAGATCAGCCCGATGACGGACCCGAAGGCGGTGAGCCAATGGTGGAAGCCTCGGATACCCCGGATTTGCCACCCGCAACCTATGCTATTCGCCGGATGATGAGCCTTCTGGTGCGGCTTGGCGAGACCCAGGCAAGACTTGACCCGCGAGATTGGCAGCGTTGGTGTCGAGAACTGCGTCACACCTTGCGCGCGATCTGCAAGCAGGAGCAGCTGATGATTGGCTTTTTTCGCGATGCAAAGTCAAATCCCTTGCCGGCACTAATGGACCCGCGGATGTGCCCTGACGATATCGACCTGACCCTGCTGGAACAATCGTTGAAGGCTGTAGCTCGGGAATGGGAGATCGATGACCTTCCGTCGCTTTGGGCTGACGAGGGCATGTGACATGGATTGGATGAAGGCCGCTGATTATCTTGAGCAGCTCGCGTCGCAACAGACGGATGAACCGCTTGATGCTGGACAGCGCGCATCTGTTGCGCAACTTGCCGCGCGGATCAGATCCGGTCAGCGGGCCGCTTTGCTGGCCGACGAAGTCGGGATGGGGAAAACCCGAATAGCGGTCGCACTCATTTCAGCAGTTCGCAAAGCGGACGGCAGAGCTGCGATTGTGCTTCCGGCTGGGTTGGGCGTGCAGTGGCAGAAGGAACTGAGGCTATTTCACCCTGATGACCAGACCCTGCTGCCATTGCGCAGCTATGACGGATTTATCGCAGGTTTCCTCACCGAGGAAGATGCCGAAGGAACCCAAAAACGTAAAATCAAACACGCGGACTGGCTAAAGGATCGCAGACAGCAGCGGGAATTGCCGAAAAATGGCTGGGCCAATGAAGAGGTCCTGATGATCTCGCACACATTTGCAGCCATGCGCTTTCCGAACGCAGGCAACGGTCCGGCGGGGGGATGGCGGCGTGAATTGCTTCCGAATGTTGTGCGCTTATTAGCAGGGCAACGACGCAATTTCATGCGCGACAACTTTCACCGTGGTGAGATTAGCCAGGTCCATGCCACCCGCCGCGCCGCCCGCATGATTGCCGACACTATCATTGAACACGGTTTGTGTCGGAGCGTGCTTGATGATCTGTCCGGAGACCACCGATGGCTTGCGGCCGATGAATACAAGGGCAAGATCCTGCCGCTCATAGGTTATGGGCTGGGTCAGTTCGACTTGATCGTCGTTGATGAGGCCCACAAGGCCCGTGGGGAGGATTCCAGCCTATCGCGCATTCTCGGACCAGTCAGTTGGGAGGCCGAGGATCCATTCCGCCTCGGGATGACTGCCACGCCTGTGGAACTGGATTCCGGGCAATGGAAGGACACGCTAGGCCGGATCAGTGGGCGGGACGATGGTGAAGATATTACTCCGCTTGCCGAACTTACCGAATGGATCAGCGGTTATGTCGATATTGTCAAACGCATCCGGGTCGAAGAACTTGACGAGCCATTGACCGATAACTTCGAGAACGCTGCAATCAGATTTCAAAAGGCATTACGCCCCTATGTTCTAAGAAGGGACAAGCGACACGATCCTGAGATCAGTGCATTTCAGGAAGCGCATGGAGATTATCGCGTCGTCGAGGACTTAAAGGTGTCGCCGATAACGAAGGGGTTCACTCGCGACTGGCTGCGTCGGTTTTGTGCAGCTGAAGCGCTTTCGATCCTGCCCCAGGAAGACCATCGCGTGAAGCGTGCAAGACTATCGGTCGCCCAAGGGTACGGATTTGGTCTCGCACCCGAATCCGAAACTGCTGAACAGCTGCTGCAGGAAGATGAGTTGGAAGGCCCGCAGTCATTCTGGTTCGATGCCTTCCGTGGCCAGCCTGCGGATATCTACACCCATCCTGCAATACTAGCCGTAGTTCGACTGATCGAGTCTTATGCCGAACGAGACGAAAAGGTTCTCGTTTTCGGGCGCTTCATAACTCCGATGAATGCGCTGACCCGGCTACTGGACGCACGCGAAATGCTCCGGCGGCTCAGAGATGGACGGCACTGGCCAGCATCAAAAGTACGGGACGAGAGCGAACCCGCCGTTCTTGCCGCCATGAACGACCCTGATCTCTGTGTGACGACAGGCGGGATCACTTCGATCAACCAGATGCTGACCGAGCGATATCGAAAATGGTCCAGTGCGCGCCGAACGGAGCTTGCAAGGCTGCATCGTGAAATCGAAGCCTTGGCACCGCAGGATGATACTGCCGCGCTGTTGGTTGGCTATTTGCGCCAAGATGACGATGGTGAAGAGCTGCAAGGCGATATCGGGGCACTACTGGAGGCGCTTGGCGACAGACGCGAGAGTGCTGACGCAGCGTGGTCCGGCGACGAGATGCTGGCGCTGTTCAAAGGGCTGCTGGATGAACTATTAACCGATGAAGAGCAAGAAAACGACAGTGTTTTGCCGTCCAGGCTGGCCGCGTATCTTCAGGACTTCTCCCGGCGAGAGGGCAATTTTGCCCGGATGATGTCTGGCGCGACCCCACCTCAAACACGCCGCTTGCTGCAGTCCGCATTCAACCGCGCCTCCAGCTGGCCAATGGTACTCCTCGCTCAATCCCGCGTTGGGCGAGAGGGGTTAAACCTGCATGAAGCCTGCCGCACCGTGGTCATACTGCATGCAGAATGGAACCCGGGTATTGTCGAACAACAGATCGGTCGTGTGGACCGCAAGGGTAGCTGTTGGCTGAAAGACTTGGAAAATTGGCATGGGCACGCCGAGGGCGATCCCCCACGTATACGCATTCATCCTGTCGTTGTCAGCGGAACCTATGATGATCACAACTGGCAGGTCCTGAAAGAACGTTGGATGGAGCTGCGTGCACAATTGCACGGGGAAGTTTTGCCGCATCAGGGAACCCACGCAGCAATTTCTCCAGAACTCGAAGCTCTTAGGAGCCGTATCATTGTAGCCACGCCAAGCTTTGCGCCATGGGAGTGATGTGAAGTTCCATAAACACCAACGGATGGTCACGATCATATTCATACACCAGGAGAAGCTATTGAACCTTCAACGCGCCATCGAAATCGCTGCGGAAGCCCATCGGGGACAAACCGACAAGGCCGGCGCGCCGTATCTGCTACATCCGCTCCGGGTGATGATGTCATTGGAGACCGACGACGAACGGATCGTAGGCGTTCTGCATGACGTGGTCGAAGACGGCCCTGGCTGGACATTCGAGCGCCTTGAGGAAGAAGGTTTCTCGCCGACTGTGCTCGACGCCTTACGCCTTGTCACGAAGACGCCCGAGGATGAAGGCGACAGCGAGGCCGTCTACGTGGCCTTCGTCCGACGCGCCAAGGGCAACAAGATCGCGCGCCGGGTCAAAACAGCCGACATCCTCGATGTCGCGTTGCCCTTAAATCCGAGACACGGCGCGCTTTCCGGCATTTCTTGCCCTTAAATATGAGATGAAGTGGCTGAAGCGCCGTCGCGTGGTCGCATTTGCTGAACTATCTTGTCTATGGCCGCAAGCAGCCGGGGCTGATTTTCATAGGCGCGTAGCAGGGCAACTCGTGCGTAGACGTCGATGTCCATGCTGCACAACGCAGCCTTTACCAGTGGACGTGATTGGGCGGAGACAATAGCGGCAAGGCAGAAGAGCCTTATGTTTGGCCGGGGACTTTGAAGGGCGAAGAACGGATCTCCACGCAAGGCATTCAGTCCCATCGCGAAGGTGACCGCCCGCATGGCTCGACGTAGTTCACGCGGGCTGCCGGACATCGCGACGCGCTCCAGCACCTGTGCCCCGCTCCGAGCACGATGAATCAGCTTTTCGGAGACCGCGGCGCCATTTTGCTTCTCGGCCTTTGGAAGAAGCCGGGCTCCACACATCTGGCAGTCGAACGCCCAGGCCCTTCGCCAGTGCCTGAGCGCAACGCCGCCATCAGCGCAGTTTGGGCAAGCCTGGAAGGGCAACTGCGCGGTCAACCGCAACTCTGGTTCCGGCATCGCCGCGAAAGTCATCGACAGCACGAGTGCGGGGTCTATGCGTGCAGCAACGGAAATCCTGTCCGCATCCAGCATGTCGATACCATGATCGAGGGCGGCAGCATATTTTGCGTCGATCCCGATATGGACGAGAAGGTCTACTACCTTGCAATGATTTGAAGCGGCCAGGCGTGACAACCAACCGGAAAGCAGCTCGTCCGGCACTGGCGTCACCGTTATGGGCAGTGGGCGATGCTTCATGCCCCCGACTTCTCGAGCCGTCGCTGGGCATTTGCATGGCGCGACCAGACCGGTGTCCATTTTGCAATGGCATCATCAGTGACGCACTCGTCACCGCTGATGATCGCGTCGATGGACAGATCCTTGACCAAGGCAAAGATGCGGGACGTCACCCCGCCTGTCAGCGCGAGTATCTGCTTTAGCGACCGCACTTTCAGATTGGATTTTCTCTCCAGCGGCATGGCCGCAATCAAGGTCTGAATCATGTCCGAGAACTCGGCATCATCGCGCCAATTCGGCAGGTGGTGTTCATCAAGCCGACGGGCGAGTTGGACATCGCCGCGAATGGCATCGACGGCTTCGCTGACGCCGAAGCAAACCAAGGATGCTTCCAGTTCGTTGCTGAGATACCTCAAGACATTGAGGAAACGGCGCTGTTCCCTGTGCGTGCCCGCCAGAAGGTTGTGGACTTCGTCGATCATGATCATCCGCAGCCCGAGGTCGCGCAAAAGGCCCACGACCCGAACTTCCAGCGAGGCAACACTCTGGGCCTTCGGGCTCAGCGCCGACGACGGGGCACCAACTGCTGCAAGGATGTGCATATAGAACCGCCGTTCATCGGGAGCGGGTGGCGCCTGCAACAGAAGTAACGGGGTGTGGGTGACGCCGGACTCCGAGTCGTACTCCGGCGCATAGCGTCGCTACAGGTTGCGGGCGATCATTGTCTTGCCGATGCCGGACGCTCCATGCACCAGAAGGCCAGGCATGCGGGTCTGCCGCGGCATCTCAATTAGTCCCTGTAACCGGTCCAGCACTTGCTCCGCCCGGGGAAAGCCGATCCAGATGTCCGACTGAATGAGAGCGATACGGCCGTCATCTTCAGTTTCTGCCCTCAATTCACCAGCGCTCCACCTTGAACATGGGGCGCGATGTATCACTTGTGTCGACCGGTCGCAGCCCCTCCGACGCCCGATCATCGGCGGCCAAACCCTTCATCGAAGAATTCCTTTCACGGGATCGGCGCTCTGACTTGGTCAAAGCGCGGCTTTCACCCTCGATCTGGCGTTGCCGCCGGATCAATTCGGCGAGGACCAATTCATTCGTGCCCACCTTTCCCATGGCGCGTGCCTTTTGCATGGCCTCGCGATACTCCCAGAGCGACACCGGCGGGATCTCAAGATTTCGGTATCGGGCCTCGACGCATCTGCCGCCATCCAGCTCGACCCAGACGGCCGAGAGATCGCGGGGATCGTAGCGGACCACCACCTTTCCGTCCCGACGACCGACATAACCTGCGAGGGCGTCGGACCAGTAGCGCAAGTCGAACAGATGGATGCCGTCGCGCCGAACCTGTCGCTGCTCACTTGGCAGGAAACTCACCCGAAACGCCTCCATGTCGAAGGGGATGTCGCCGGACATTTCCCCTGCGAGCGCATCCCACTTGGCAACGGGCGTGCAGCTGAGGCTTGAGTGAATGCTGTTGTTGTAACGGCAGATTTCGAGGGCAAACCATCGATCGAACTCTCGCAGGGTCATCGCCGCATTGGCTTCGGCATCGTAGCCGCCCTTGGCCGCAACTGACGACTGGGTGGTTCCCGGCAGGAGATGCACTGCGCCCATCATCGTGCCGATCAGCCGTTCGATATGCCCACCGAAATGAGGGCTTCCTGGCGGTCGGTAGACCAGGTTGATCCCCCATTCCGCACAAGCTGACTGAAAAGCCTGGGACCGGAAATCGCGGCCATTGTCGACATGGATGCTGCGCGGTTTGCCTTGGGCAGGCCACGGTACAGCGCATTCAAGGTCAGCCACCAGTTCTGCTTTTGAGGCGACAGCATGCGTAAGACACAAGGCCACCGAAAGGCGCGATGGCGCCTCGAAACTCACGTGGTATCCCGTCACCATGCGTGTGTTGATGTCGATCGCGAGGGTGACCCAAGGCCGGCCGATGGGTTTACGCTCGAAGCTGTCGACAAGGATGATGTCGGCCGGTGTGTGATCGATCTGCACGACGTCCAGCGGCCGCTCTGCCGCGTTCTGCCCTGTCACCGGCGCGAAACGCTGCCGTGCCGCCTTCGCCCCCTCGCGCGCTTTCATGACTTCGCGCACATCCATCGCATCGAGACGGCGCTGAACTGTCCGGCGCGTCGGCCTCTGAAACCCTTGCTCACCGCAAGCACTGCGGATTTCGCTGACCACCCGCGCCAAGCTGGGACGCTCCCGGCGCAAGTAGTATCGCATGAGGTGATCTTCGATGATGGCTTCAACCTCGTCTTGCACCATGGCGGTTCCCGTTGGACGGCCACGTTTTTTCGGAACAATCGCACTGGTTCGGCCGCCTCCTTCGGCAAGCCTCCGGATCCACCGCCAGACCGTCGCACGGCTTACACTTAGCTCCCAGACCGCGTCACGGATGCCGCTCTCCAGGCTATCGGCCCCGGACAGATAGGCCTGAACCAAGGGTCGCAATACTGCTGCCCGGCGCTGGTCCTCCGCGCCAACAACTCCGACTTCTTCGCGATCGGCTTGCATCGTCGCTGCAGACCTGCCCTGTGAACCCTGTCTCACCTTTAACGGCAAGAATCTCAGAATTAAAGGCAACATCTCACATTTAAGGGCAACGGTGTACCATTGATTTTATTGAATTCGTCTTCTCAGAATTAAGGGCTACGCGACAGCCGTGCTGGCCGGCGAGGTTTCGCGATGACGGAGGAATGGCAATGTGGCCGAGACGTCAGGCGCGGGTTACGATACCTCCCGCAAAAGGCTCTGTCCGACCATTGGTCTTAATCGCTGCTGAGCCACGTGTCTTTGATACGCACGCCTCATGCCTGAACGACCGTGTTCTGTGGAATGGGAAACCAGCAGATAAATTCGAAAGCGCTGTCACTGCTACATAGACACGGAATGCGCCAAATACTTACGCTCCGCCTTAGCCAACCAATGCATTCAGCCAGACTAACCTAACGCAGCAATAGATGCAGCTTCCTCCTTCAATCGAGACAAAATCCAATCGGTTTGAGCGTCCCGCTTGCCTTCTGAAAGGGTCTCGACGCGGAGGCCGGACTTCAATTCAGGCAGCAGCAAGCAGATGGAGAGTGCGGGATACATTGCTTTCATAGCGACCGCCGTTCGGTCCGGCATTGATGCAGCGAGATCCGTTGTCGCAAGCATCGCTCCGACACCAGCGTAGCTGGGTACAGTTACGACGCGGTTTCGGTGCCGTTCTTGGCGTGCCATCCATACGTCTAGGTAGTTATCCTTTGCTCGCCAAGGCAACGAGTAGATGAAATCGCACGAGAGATACTCCTCCATCTCAATCGTCGCCCGGCATGCAAATTTATGGCGAGGCCCAACGACACAGACGACGCGGTCCTGCCATATTTCATCGAACGAAAGAGATGAACTCGGCGGCGTATGGCCGCCGACCGAAAAAACAAGATCGACGGCCCCCGCAATAATATCGGCTTCATAACTTCGTCGCTCGAAGGAAAAGATCTCGAGCCCCCATGTCGGCGCATTTGCACGAAGTATCTCGGCCAGCATAGGAATTAATGTGGGTTCCAAAGCTCCAGGTGCTGCCACGCGCAAAACGCGAGGCAGATTCCAAGGCGCTTCGCCATTTGGATCCTCTGACAATCCCTTCAGGCCATCGGCAAGACGGTCCAGCGTGACCCCAACGATCCGCCCGAGCGCGATAGCCTTCGGCGTCGGCGTGATATCATTTCCGTGCCTGACAAACAGTGGATCACCGGTCACATCGCGCAATCGCCTCAAGGCGTGGCTGACGGCAGACGACGTTACGTTGAGGCGCGCGGCCGCGTCCGCGATGCTTTCACTCCTCAAGACTTCGCGAAATACGCGAAGCAGGTTGAGGTCAAATTTAGACAAATCCATCGCGCGTGAATCCAATTCATGACGTACTGAAAAAGCATCATTTGCTTCATTCGCCTCGCGTGCCTAGTCCATGCGCGAAAGCTGGGCAACCTGCGATTTGCACTTCGGAAGGACGACTATGAACGCAAAACAATATTCCCTCATCGCGGCAATCCTTGCTGTACTGCTACACCCAGCGTCCGCTGTCGCAGAGACGCGTATTATTGAACGGGAGGCCCTCATTCCCCCACTTGAAGGGCGAACCTCAGATTTTCTCGCCGTCGATCTCGGCGATGGAGAACGCTGCGAGCTTTCCGGAAGCGATCTCACGAGCCGACACGCTCCGTGGTCGAGTTTCAAGATCGCGAACTTCGTGATTGCGCTGGAGACGGGTACGACAATGGACCCGCATGAATGGAGGGACTGGGATCCCGTGGCCCGCCCCCCTGCCCGCTACTGGCCCGACGCATGGCGACAGGGGCAGACACTTCAAACCGCATTTCAGAGGTCGGCAGCGTGGTACTTTCAGGAGGTCGCTCAGGAAGTCGGGGGACGCCAATACCGCGGGATCCTCAGTGCTTGGAACTACGGGAACGCGAATGCTCCTGACGGAAATGACGGGTTTTGGCTCGGAGGTCCTCTTGCGATCTCGGTCGAGGAGCAAGTTGAGTTCGTTTCTGCGCTTCTCACTGGCGGGCTAGACGTGGACCCAACGACTATCGACGCTATTACAGCGGCTAGCCAGGACGACATTCTCGACAACGGTGTCTTGCACGGAAAAACTGGTTCTGGGCCCATCGAGGCCGGAAACTTCGACGGCGCCTTCGAGGGCTGGTATGTCGGGTGGTTGACGCGTCAAGGCCAAGAACCTGTTGTCCTCGCACATTACGTTCGTGCGCAGACGTACGCGGATCTCAGGACATTTCGGAGAGACCATAGCATGATCCTGCTTGATGCCTGTGGATTCTGAACCGGCGCCCGGCCACTAGGGCAAATTACTGATCGAAGATGCCACCCGATCATCCGCGACGGAGAGAAGCGGTCATCGTACCAAAGACGACGATGCCAGCTTTGCTTCGCATGCCTGTACGTCCAGCGCAATCACGCCGTGGCGACGGCGGGTTTCGACCGCTTTGTGAGCGCGGGCGATCTCGGTCAGAGGGAAACTCTTCTCGATAACCGGGGCCAGCTTGCCTGTGTCGGCCAACTCCGCAAGGCGCGAAAGCTGCGCCGCATCCGGTTCGGAGACACCAAAACGCACCGCGTGGCCGTGGCGCCGCATTGGGACCAGCATCTGACGCGCCTCGCGCCAGCCGCCCTCGGTCGTCAGGTAGCGCCCCCCAAGCTGCAACAGCCCGCGGGCCCGACCGAAATCCAGGTGCCCGATGGTGTCGAACACCGCGTCGAAGCGGGCGTCAACCGTGGTGACATCCTCGCGGGTACGGTCGATCACCTCGTCAGCGCCGAGACCGCGTACGAAATCGACGTTGGCGGATGAGGTCAGTGCGGTGACATGCGCGCCCAGAGCCTTCGCGATCTGAACGCCGGCATGACCAACCGCGCCCGAGGCGCCGGTGATCAGAACCCGCTCGCCGGTCCGGAGCTTGCCAAGATGACGCAGGAAGTGATCGGCGGTGGCGGCGCCGAAGGGGAGTGCTGCGGCCTGCGCATGGCTCAGGCTCAGCGGCTTGGCGGCAATCGCGGCGGTCTCGGACACGGCGATGTAGTCCGCGTGCCCACCCCGGTTCAGCGCGCCGAAGACCGGCTCACCGACCGCGAACCGCGCCGCGCCCTCGCCGGTGGCGACCACAGTGCCGGAAAAGGTCACGCCGGGCACGGGATGCCGGGGGCGGAACAGGCCCGTCGCCAGCCGCCCCACAAGGCGCAGGCCCCTCGGATAGGCCGCGCCGCGCAGGCGCCAGTCGCCCGTGGTGACGGCGGAGGCATAGATGTGGACCAGCACCTCGCCCGGGGCGGGGCGCGGGACGGGCATAGTCTCGAGCGCGATCACCTCCGGCCCGCCATAGCGGCGGATGGTGGCGGCGGTCATGGTTTCGGGAAGGGTCTGGGACTGGAAAGGCATGGGTGTCTCCGTGACGCAAAATTACGACTGACCCCGGCATACGCCTTCTTATACGCATGAAGAATTGACTGACTGAGCAGTATAGTTATGCATAAATGCATGAATTGGGACATGCTGCGCTTCGACTGGGCCCGCGCGCGGGCCTTTCTCGCTACGGTCGAGACCGGCAGCCTGTCGGGCGCGGCCCGGGTTCTGAAGCTGGCCCAGCCCAGCGTAGGCCGGCAGGTCGAGGCACTGGAGCGCGAACTGGGCGTGACGCTGTTCGAGCGGATCGGCAAGCGGCTGGTTTTGACCCCGGCCGGGCTCGACCTGCTGGACCATGTGCGCGACATGGGCGAGGCGGCGCAGCGGGTGGCGCTGGCGGCCTCGGGACAGAGCCAGAGCCTTGATGGACCGATCCGCATCACCGCCGGCGAGGCGGTCAGCGCCTACATCCTGTCCCCTATGCTGGAGGCTCTGCGCGCCGCCCATCCCGATATCGAGATCACCATCGTGGCCACCGGTCAGCAAAGCAATCTGCAACTGCGCGAGGCCGATATCGCCATCCGCAACGCCCGGCCCACCCAGGACGACCTGATCGCGCGCCGCACGCCCGACCGCCCGGCGGGCCTGTTCGCGCGGCGCGACTATCTCGAGCGGCTCGGCGGTGACCTCTCGCGCGCCGATTTCATCGGCTTCGAGGGCAGCGACAACATGGCCCGCGCCCTTACCGAGCGCGGCTACCCGGTCGAGGCACGCCAGTTTCGCATCCTGTGCGAGGCGCATCTCGTGCAATGGGCCTATGTCCGGCGCGGCATGGGCGTGGGGCTGATGATGGACGAGATCGCGCTGGCCGACCCCGAGATCGCGCGCGCGGTGCCGGGGTTCAGCGTGCCGGTGCCGTTGTGGCTGGTCGCCCACCGCGAGGTGCGCACCTCCCGCCGCGTGCGGGTGGTGTTCGACATGCTGGCCGAGGCACTCAGCCATCCGCCGGCGCCTGCCGCGCCCCCTGTCTGAAGTGCGGTTTGGCCGGGTTGCCGACCCGCGACACTGGCCTGATCGCGCGGCGCTTCCGCTTGCGATCTCGAAAGCGAAGGCGTGGCTGCTCGACATTCGCCTTCGCCAGCGCCGTGACCTACCGAGCATCGCAAGCGCTCGGGTCATCGCGACAGAGAGACTCTTCCCAGGCATCGAATGTCGCTTGCCAGTTGACGTGATCGCAACCCACCAGCCCGAGCACCGCCATGATGACGAACGAGAAGACCGCGGTGCCGCGCATCAATCCGCCTCCAAGGCGTTGAAGAGAAGATTTGAGGTCGCTTCCGAAGAGCCTTCGCCCGTCATCGCGACCGCGACGATGGCCGCGCGGTCAGGATCGTAAGCCACAAGAGCCCGCGCTCCGGGCACACCGCCTGAATGCCCGATCCACACCGCGCCGCCGTTCGGGTCCGGTACGTCGTAGACCATCAGCCCAAGGCCGTACCACAGGCCGTCCTGAAACATTGGATAGAGGTCGGCGGTCATGTCGGCCACGGTCGCCTGCGACACGATGCGCCCCGCCAGGAGGTCGCGCAGGAACAGCGCCATGCTCTCGGCGTCCGCTACGACCCCGCCCGCGCCCTGATGGGCGCGGAGACCGAAGGCCGGCAGGTCGGTGCCCCCGCTCGGGGACGCGACATCGGTCATCGGGTCGTCGGGTGCGAGGATGCGAATGGCGCGAGCAGCGCTGCGCGACAGCACGAGGTCGGCCGCCGCTCTATGGAAGGGCTCCCCTGTGACATCCTCGACGACGTAACCGAGCAAGGTGTACCCTGAGTTGGAGTAGCGCCATGCCGCGCCGGGACAGGCGTAGGGCGGCTGTCGGATTACGACCTCCAGCAGACCTTCACGGTCGAGCGATACCGCATTCGACCGCACGACCGGATCCTCGTTGGCGCTGTAGAGCCCGGATGTGTGATCGAGCAGCATCCGCAGCGTGATGACGTTGTCGTTTGGCACGCCCTCCAAATAGGCGGAGATTGGGTCGTCGAGCGTCAATCGCCCGTCCTCGGCGAGCCGGAGAATGGCCGCGGCGGTGACGATCTTGCCCACGCTTGCCCAGTAATGAAGCGTCCCGGGCGCCGTTCCATGGCGCGCCGTCCAAGGGCCGCCGCCAGACTGCCAGACCGCGACCGACAGGCTGGGCGCCCCGGTTTCGCTCAGTGCCATCGCGACGGCGCTGCCGAGCGCATCGGTCTCGCCAAGGGTCAATCCGCTTTGGGGTCCAGGGATGAGCCGCGTTGCGGTCGCGGGCAGCGGCGCACGCAGATCGGCACCGGAATAGGCCACCGCCGCGGTGCAGGTCTCGTGGGTCGGCCGGGCGAGGTCCATGCTGGTGCAGCCGGCGGCAAGCAGGCCCAGGGCGAGGAGCGTCGATCGTCGTGTCATTCGGGGTCCGTTGGTTCTTGCGCCCGCCGATCATACCGGAAAGTCGGGGAGCGAATTTTTTGCAGAGCGGTGATTCGTTATTGTTTTACAGAAATAATCTGCCTATAAGAGAGCCGAAGCGCAAGGGGTGCCATGACGACTCCAACGATGACGAACCAAGACAGCCTCTCCCGCCAGGCGACCATCGCGGCATGGGGCTGTCGGCTGACGGCCCTCGCCATCCCCGTCCTGCTGCTGGTCTCGTGGACCGTGGGCGAGGCTGAGCGCGCGGCCCTGTCGCAGTTGGGACTGCCTCCCGATCACCCGCTCTCAAGCCCACAACTGATCTCGGCCAGCCTCCTGTCGCTTATGCCCGCGCTCGCCGTTTCAATGGCCCTCATGCGTCTGGCGGGCTGCTTCACTGGCTTCACGCGCGGCGACTGGTTCGGCCCCCGTCAACCCGAGGCACTGGCAGGGACCGGGCGCTGGTTGATGATGGCCGGGGCGCTCGCCATCGTCGTGCCCACGGCCCTCGGCCTTGTCCTGTCGCTGAACGCCGCCCCCGGCGCGCGCGTGCTCACGGTGAGCCTCTCGAGCAACGGCATTCTGGCGATCCTGTTCGGCCTCGCCTTCTGGTCGCTCGGGCGGGTCTGGGCGCGGGCGCGCGCCATCGCGGCCGAGAACGACGCGTTCGTCTGATGCCGATCGTCGTCCGTCTCGACGTCATGATCGCGCGGCGCAAGATCAGTTCGAAGGAGCTGGCCGCGCGCATCGGCATCACGGAGGCGAACCTTTCGCTCCTGAAACGCGGTCACGTGAAAGGCGTCCGGTTCGAGACGTTGGCCAAGCTCTGCCGCGAACTCGACTGCCAGCCTAGCGACCTTCTCGAATACGAAAAGGAGGATTCCGATGGAACACCTCAAGCGTAATGCGGAACGGATGATGAAACGGCGCGGAGCGTATGAGGCCTTCGCCGCGATACTGACGTTCGCATTGTTGGTCGGCGGTGAATGGATTACGGCGACACTTGTTGGGCTGTTCCTCGTCTGGGTTCGCGACCGTGTGGTCCGGGACTATGACTGACATGACGCGCAGGCGGCTCATGGCGCTGACCGGAATGGCCGGTCTGTTCGCGATCAGACCGCTCGCCGCAGATGCACGGCCCGACAACACCGGCTATCAGATCGCGGTCAGCGACAGAGAGACCATCGAGCAAACCCATGGCGGGCTCGCCGCGCCGGGGCGTCCTGTTTCGGATAGTACGCTGTTTCAGGCCGCATCCTGCTCGAAGCCAGTGGCGGCACTGGCGGCGATGACGCTTGTCCGGGATGGCCTTCTCGACCTCGACAGGCCGGTCAACGAGTACCTGACGCGCTGGAACCTTCATGGCCGCTGCGCCCGGCGCGCGACAGCCGCGGCGCTGATGTCCCACACAGCCGGAACGTCAGTGAGCGGGTTTCCGGGCTATCCGGCCGACACACCGATTCCGACCCTGTTGCAGGTCCTCGACGGTGCGGCGCCGGCAAACACCGAAGCGGTGCGCGCAGATCGCCTGGCCTGCGGATGGCACCGCTACTCGGGCGGCGGTACGACCGTTCTACAATTGCTGATCGAGGAGGTCAGCGGGCAGAGCTTCGCCGACTATGCTCGCACAGCCGTTCTCGAGCCTCTTGGGATCTCCGGCGCAACCTTCGATCTGGAACCTATCGGATCCATCGCCTTCGGCCATTTCGAAGATGGGAGTGTAGTGGCCGGCGGCTTCCACAGGTACCCCGAAAGTGCCGCTGCGGGCCTTTGGTGTCGCGCGGTGGATCTGGCGCTAGTCATGCGTGGTCTCGTTGCATCCGTCCGGGGCGAGACCGGCGCGATCCTTCCACTGGATCTCGCGCAACGGATGATCACCCCGGTCCAAGGTCGCGCAGCGCTTGGGGTGTTTTCTGACAGGGGCGCGGCCATCTGGCATGATGGGACAAATCATGGGTTTCGCGCACTGATGACCGCTGATCTGGAAACCGGACGGGTCGTCGGCGCACTTGCAAACAGCGATGCGGGCATGTCGAAAATCACGCGTCATCTGACTCAAGCTATCAGGATTTAGAGCCGAAAGGAAAGTCAAAGGACGGATGGCATAGCTCCTCAGATCTTGCACCGGTGACGAACGAATTTTCGACGTGTCGCATGACACTGTTGAAGACGGTTCAAGCTGGGCATTCGAGCGCCTGAAGAAAGGGGTCGCCATGACTGTGCTAAACGCCTTGCGCCATGTCACGAAGCGGCCCGAAGATGAAGGCGACAGCGAGGTTGTCTACGTGGCCTTCGCTCGGCGCGCCAAGGGCAACAAGATCGCGTGGCGGGTCAAGACAGCCGACATTCTCGACAACCTGAATGGGTCGCGATGGTTGGTGCTTACCGAAAAGGACATGCGCCGCATGAATCGCTATCTGGCTGCTCTGCGCGAGCTGCGAGACGCGGAAGCCTGATTGACCCGTATACGGGTCTCACTGCCGTGGGGCCACCACTTCGAAGAGATCTTCCGCCGACAGCTCATCATTTCGATCAGAGGTCGACCTTGCTTCTGTCGCCCGTGTCTCGACGATTCGCCACATGCGATACCGCCCCTGCCCCGTGACCTCCCGGATCAGGCTTCGCTCCTCCATCCAGTCGATGTTGCGCTGAACCGTCGCCCGGTGCGCCCCCGTTAGTTTCTCGGCCATCTGTACTGAGACCAACGGCCAGCTTTTGAAGAGGTGCCGCAGCATCGGTGGAGTCTTGCCCGAGAGCGGCGCCATCGTTCGCTCCGCCGCCGCCGCCCAGGCTTCGATCTCCTCCAGCCTGCGCAGGGCTGCGAATGTCGCGCTCTCCATCGCACTCAGCCAGCGCGCTAACCGGGCGGACGGGTCCCCGATTGCGCGGAAGCCCCCTCCCCCGCCCATGGCGATGGGTGCGAAGATTGCGCCCGGAGCGCTCCCCGACGGCGCGAGATCGGCGACCGCGACACGCGCAGCCGTCACCGCGGCCTCCAGCGGATCGTCGACTGGCGAGAGCTCCGCGACATGCCAGAGATGAAAGCCCATGCAGGCCCGCGTAACGGGGTGCAGGTCGTCGGCCTGATCCATTATCGCGAGCCATCCGGCGGCCCGGTCCTCGAAGGCGTCGCGCTCTGCCATCTCGACCACGCGCGAGGGAGCCTTGGCGTCGTCAAAGCGCTCCCCCTGCCCCGGGCGGTCGCGCCGATCAAGGAAGGTTTCGAGGTCGCCCACACCCCAACGACGCGCCAACGGCGCGGGTCCGCCGGTCAGCCGCCGCACGGTCCAGCCGATCCGGTACAGCGCCTGCGCATCATCCGTTACGGTCGAGACCCGCAGCGCCATGTAAAGAGACAACCGGTCGAGCCCGATCCGGTCCTGCGTGAGCCAGCTCAGGTCCGCAGCCTCGATCAGGGCGAGCCGCTGCCGCCAGCCAGCCGGGCCGCGGCGCAGGCGCTCATCGAGGATCCCCAACCGGGCAGCAACACGGGCGAACTGCGCCGCCTGCCCGGCCTCGGCCGCGCGCCAGGCATCGACGACTTTGGATTCCTTCGCCTCAGGCGCAGGTCCGGGCGGCAGATAATCCGGTTCGTCCTCGAGCGGCCCGGGCAGGAACCAGAGGTCGGCGTCATCCTCGGCGTCGGACGCCTCCAGGTCTTCGAGAGACACCCCCTCATCGTCCATGTATGTCAGGCGTAGTCGGCTCATGCGCGCATTATACAGCCATTATGCGCGCTTGGCGATGAAGTTTGAGGGACTGCGTTCTCCTCTACTATAGAGGCGCCCGAGGATGCTGTCTTCTCGAGAGCGATGGAGCGCCTCTCGTGGGCTTCAGCCATAGATACAAGGCTTCCCGAACTCAGCGCGACAAGGGAAACGCCCCTTGCAAGCGTTTACAAACGGTCGTTTATTGGCGATATATTAAATTGCAAACGGCCCGGTTTCATGCCCCTGATTGGCTATGCGCGCGTCTCCACCGAGGATCAGACACCCCTGCCCCAGTCTGAGGCACTGCAGTCTGCGGGATGCGCCGAGATCTTTGAAGAGCACGCCTCGGGCGGCAATCGCGCGCGGCCCGTGCTTGCACGTGTGCTGGAGCGGATTGGCAAGGGCGACACGCTGGTCGTCGTGCGGATCGACCGGCTTGCGCGGTCTTTGTCGCACCTTCTTGAGGTGATCGAAAAACTGGAGGGCAAGGGGGCGTTCTTCCGCTCGCTCCAGGACCCGATCGACACTGCCTCGCCCCAGGGCAAGTTCACGTTGCAGGTTCTGGGCGCTGCGGCTGAGTTCGAACGCGCTCTGATCCGCGAGCGTACCAAAGCCGGACTTGCCTCGGCACGCTCAAAGGGCCGCGTCGGCGGCAACCCAGGTCTTCGCGCCAAGGACCCTGAAGCGCTGCGCAAGGTGCGGCTGGCGCGACAGGACGGCTACATGGAACGCTTGAACGAAACTGCGCAGGATTGGGTGCCGCATGTGCGCCGTTTGCGCCCCGATATGGCTTGGGAAGACGTCCTGCGGATCATCAATGGCCCCCTGCCCCATGATCGGCGCTGGACGCAAAGCCGCCTGCTCCGCGCCGTGAAGGCATACGTGGCGGACGGGTTCCTGCCCGCTGAAGTGCTTGGACGCGCTGGACGTCGCGAAACCGACGATCGCCTGCCTGCGATTGTCGCCGCAATCAAAGGTGCTGACCCCGAGATCACCTTGCAGGCAATCTGCGACCGACTGGAATCCATGCGTGAGCGCACCCCTCGCGGTCGCACCAGCTGGCAGCCTTCCTCAGTCAGAATGCTGCTGGAGCGTGCTGAAAAGCTGGGGCTCCTCTGAGGATCACACTTGTGTTGGCCTAACCGATTGCCACTAAATCTAGAAAGTGCTTGCACGAATCTGGTTGGTCGGGCAATAGTCTCGAAAAATAACGCGCGGTCACATAAAAAACGCGCCCACGGATCGGGGCAGACATGAGCGAAGTAGAGCAGGATCTAGACATCGCCATCGGGCACTACGCGGAACTTCTCGCGTCGAACCTGCATGCTCAGCGCGCCGCACACTTCCCTCCGGATGCAAAGAAGGTGATGCGCACTTTGACCAGCGGCGAAGCTGCTGAGCTCCTTGGCGTCGACCATACCTATCTTCGGAAGCTTCATCGAGAAGGAAAGATCGTTGACGTCGAGACGACGGCTGGAAGTCATCGCCGCTATACGCTCGACGACATCTGGGAAATCCGTCAGACGCTTGAAGGAAACGCAAAGAAGTCTGGAACTTACGTGCCCGGGCGTCGCGACGGTGACGAGCTTCAAGTTATTTCAGTGGTGAACTTCAAGGGCGGGTCCGGCAAAACGACGACGTCTGCTCACCTCGCTCAGCGTTTGGCGCTGAAGGGGTACAGGGTTCTTGCGATCGATCTCGACCCCCAAGCATCTCTTTCGGCTCTTCACGGAATCCAGCCGGAACTTGACCTTATGGAGGGCGGAACCCTCTATGATGCCGTTCGCTATGACGATCCGGTTCCGATCGGCGAAGTGATCCGCAAGACCTACATCCGCGGCCTTGATCTTATCCCGGGCAACCTTGAACTCATGGAGTTCGAGCACGAGACGCCTGCTGCTATCCAGCGAGGCGGAGCGAAGGCGTTCTTTGCGAGAGTTCGTGATGCTCTCGATAGTGTTGAAGCGAACTACGACGTTGTTGTGATCGACTGCCCGCCGCAGCTTGGTTTCTTGACGATGTCAGCACTTTCCGCGTCCTCGGGTGTCCTCGTGACGGTTCACCCGCAGATGCTTGACCTCATGTCGATGTCCCAATTCCTGCGAATGACTGCGGATCTTCTGGGAGTGATCAGGGATGCAGGCGCAAATCTGCGCTTCGATTGGCTGCGCTTTTTGCCAACGCGATACAAAGTCGGCGACGCGCCACAAACCGAAGTCATCGCTTTCATTCGCGGGCTGTTTGGGAGGTCGGTCCTGACCAACCACATGGTTGAATCGACCGCAATTTCTGATGCCGGCTTGACCAAGCAAACGCTCTACGAAGCTGACAAAAGGGACTTCACGCGTCAGACGTTTGATCGTGCGATCGAATCCATGAACGCAGTCAACGATGAGATCGCTGAAATCATCCAGAACACATGGGGCCGAAATGGGGGGGCGAATGGCAAGAAAGCCTAAACTTGGCCTGCCGCTGCAGACCCTTCGCAACGCTCCTGACGCTCTTGAAGGGCGCCGACTGCGTGGCGGTGTATTCGAGATCGATCCGGCGCAGATTGTGACCGAAGGGCGATTGGATGACAGGCTTCAGATTGAAGTTGAGGGCCTGAAGAATTCAATCTCCAAGAACGGTCAGCGTGTGCCTGTCTTGGTCCGCCCACTGGAAGGCGATCGCTACAACCTGATCTATGGCCGCAGACGCCTGGAAGCATGTCGCGAACTCGGTATCAAAGTTCGAGCCATCGTCACGGAAGTTGATGGTGATCAAGCGCTTCGAGATCAGCTTCTCGAGAACCAAGAGCGTCGTGATCTGAGCTTTATTGAACGGGCGCTTGTTGCGACGGCGCTTCTGGACGGTGACCATTTGGAAGGGGCTGAGCGCACCAATCGAGGTGTCGCCGAAGTCCTTAACCTCCACGAAGCCGGGGTTTCACAACTCTTGAGTGTCGTTCGGACGGTCGGCGAGGAACTCATCCAGGCAATTGGTGCGGCTCCCGGGATTGGTCGCCCGAGATGGGAAGAGCTCAAAAAGGCCTTGGGTACCTACGACGGTGATCGAGACCAACTGCAAGCGGTAGCTCATGCAGCCAAGTCCGAAAGTTCCGGCTCGGTCGATGAGGTTTCTGAGCGTGCGTTTCTCGCAGTTCTGGCAGCTGCGAAGAGCCCAGAGAAGAAAGCAAACCCGTCTAGAAAGGGCGTGCCTGCTTTGGCTATCCCCGGTGTCGGAGCTGCGACGGTTAAGACCGGCCGCCAAGGCATGCAGCTTAAACTCGATCTGACTACGGATGAACCTGATTTTATCAGCTGGTTGGAGGGCAATGCCCCAAAGCTGATTACCGAGCTTCATGAGCGCTGGAAGCGTTCAGGAGACTGAGGAAGAGCAACCAACAAGAAGGAGGCACGATACAGGCAAAAAGAAAAAGGCCCCGAGAAGCTAGCTTCACGAGACCTTTGTAAGGTTTCGCACCGGGATCAGCCCGCTACAAAATCTCAGTTTTCGCACCTCTGAATGTAGCGTTCTGGCCCCTACCCCGCAAGCGCAAAGCGATTCGCGGGCCGCAGAAATTTTGCCTTCGTGAACGTTTTCATGGAGTACACACCGATTTCGCCGTTTATGCGGCCGATCTCGCACGCCCATCTGCGCGTGATCGAGCGACCCGAGGCATCTGTTCCGGGCAGACCCGTCAACAAGTGGGAACTCCTGCGCGAGCTCTCCAAGGCGCAAGCGGCCTTTGGCGTGTCAGAACGTGATCTAACTGTTTTGCAGGGGCTCCTCAGCTTCTTTCCAGACGATGCACTTGGCGGGAACGCCGAGATGGTAGTCTTCCCCTCGAACAAGGCGATCTGTGAGCGCCTGAATGGTATGCCCTGCTCCACTATGCGTCGTCACCTCGCGCGTCTTGTCGAGGCTGGTTTGCTCCAGCGGCGTGATAGCCCCAATGGAAAGCGCTATGTCCGCAAGCACGGCGAAGAGCGCGTCGCCTTTGGCTTCGATCTTTCCCCGCTCTACTGCCAGTCCGAGGAGATAGCACGGGCCGCAGAGGCCGTACGTGAGGCTGAGGAGCGCGTCAGGCGTCTGAGAGAGGTTGTAAGCCTCATGCGGCGTGATCTCGCGGCCCTCGCGGAGTTCGGAGACGAGATGCAGCCAGGCCTAGGCATCTGGGACCAGCTTCGTGACAAGGCTATCCTCACAGCGCGCGCGCTTCGCCGCAAGCTTTCAATTGAGGACCTCGCGGCCTATCGAGCCGATCTTGAAGCTCTCCTCGATCAGGCACGCAACATCATTGATGGCTCTGAAACAGAAGAAATGAACACCAATGATGCTCGATCTGAGCGTCACCATCATAATTCAAATAAAGAATCTATAGATCTTGAACCTGCTTTAGAAAGAAGCGGGGCGGCGGCCGGCGTGCCAGATGTGGACAGGGATGAGCCCGTGGCTGACGTCGATGAACAGGACACAAGACACCTACCAAAGATCCCGCTGCACCTAGTGATCGCGGCATGTCCCTCGCTCAAGACCTTCTACCAAGGCGAAATCCGGCATTGGCACCAGCTTTTCGATGCGGCATGCCATGTGCGACCAGCCATGGGGATCAGTGCATCTGCATGGGAAGAAGCGCAGCGGTTCATGGGTCCGGAGCAAGCGTCGATCGTCGTTTCTGCCATGCTGGAACGCTTTGAGGACATCAGATCGCCTGGTGGATACTTGCGAGCTCTGACTGCCAAAGCTGTGGCCGGTGAGTTTTCCTGTGGGCCGATGGTCATGGCATTGATCGGACGACGATCTGCAGCTTAACAGCTGTTAAGGTTGAGAGACTGCGTACTGTTCCGCCACCTCGGGACTGACGACTTAACAGCTGTTAAGGTCCTGTCTCGGGAGTGTCAAAACAGGAGAGGGAAAGGTTTGTTGGTTGGAGGGGTGACGGGAAGTGAGATCGGAAGAGTGGCTTCCGGCGCCCGTCGTGGAGAAGATCTGATGGCGAAATCTGCCCAGAACATCACCCTGTCCCCGTCCCGGGACATTCCCTTCGACAAGCTCGTGCTGAGCCAGTCCAACGTCCGGCGCATCAAGGCTGGCATCTCGGTTGAGGAACTGGCCGAAGACATCGCCCGCCGCGGGTTGCTGCAGAGCCTGAGCGTCAGGCCCGTTCTGGCCGAGGATGGTTCCGAGACCGGCAAGTTCGAAATCCCCGCTGGCGGTCGCCGCTTCCAGGCGCTGTCACTCCTGGTGAAGCAGAAACGCTTGGCCAAGACGACGCCCATTCCCTGCATTGTTCGGGATGCCAAGTCCACGATCCTTGCCGAAGACGACTCGCTCGCTGAGAACATGCAGCGCGCTGCCTTGCATCCGCTCGATCAGTTCCGCGCCTTCGTGGCGCTGCGGGAGAATGGTCAGGGCGATGAAGAGATCGCAGCCGCCTTCTTCGTCACCCCGCAGGTGGTCAAGCAGCGCCTGAAACTCGCCGCCGTGGCCCCTGCCCTGCTTGAGCTCTATGCCGAGGATGAAATGACGCTGGAGCAGCTGATGGCCTTCACGGTCAATCCGGATCATGAGCGCCAGGTTCAGGTCTGTGATGCGATCAAGTCGTCCTGGAACAAGGAGCCTTATCAGATCAGACGCATGCTGACCGAAACCTCGGTGCGGGCCTCCGATCGTCGTGCCGTCTTTGTCGGCGTCGATGCCTATGAGGCTGCTGGCGGCACCATGTTGCATGACCTCTTCCAGGGCGATGACGGCGGCTGGCTGGAAGACCCTGCGCTGCTCGATCGTCTGGTCGGCGAGAAGCTTCAGGCTGAAGCCGAAGCCATCGCGGCCGAAGGGTGGAAATGGATCGAGGTCTCGCTCGACCTGCCCTATGGCTACAGCCACCGCTTGCGGCGGCTCAACGGCGACCCGGCGCCGATGACGGATGACGAAGGCGCCGCCCATGCCAAGCTGCTTGCCGAATACCGAGCGCTCGAAGAGGAATACGAGGGCCAGGATGAATTCCCCGAAGAGATCGACGTGCGACTTGGCGAGTTGGAAGTCGCGATGGAGAAGCTCGAGGCCCGGCCGCTGATCTTCGACGATGAGGAGATCGCACGGGCAGGGGCTTTCGTGACGCTTGACCGCTATGGCGAGCTTGCCGTTTATCGGGGCTTTGTCCGGCCCGAGGATGAACCTCGGCAAGATGCCGACGTCCACAGCGGTGAACAGGCGGCAGACGGGCAGGGCGTTGAACTTTCAACGGGAAGCAAAGTGGATGGTATCGGCCATGGCACGGTGATCACCTCTGCCGGTCAAGCGCTTGGCGCGAACATGCCCGACGACGAGGACGATGGTGCGTTGAAGCCCTTGCCTGAGCGGCTGATCATGGAGTTGACGGCGCACCGGACATTGGCACTGCGGGAAGCTGTCGGGCGCTCACCTGACGTCGCGTTGACACTGCTGCTCCTGAAGCTCGTCAATGACACCTTCCGGACGTCCAGTTCGGCCGGCAGCTGCCTCGAGGCCTCGGTGCGTCACGTCTATATGTCGGCGCAGGCGAGCGATCTGAAGGACAGCGTGGTAGCCAAGCTGGTTGACGATCGTCATGCGGAGTGGGAGGCCGACCTGCCGCTCGGCGACGGTGCCGCTCTCTGGGATTACCTGGCTTCCCTCGATCAAGGGAGCCGGCTTTCGCTGCTCGCGCATTGCCTCAGTTTCGGGATCAACGCGCTCCATGAGAAGGTGAACCCCTATGGTGCCGGTATCTCCGCCAGCGGCTTGACCAAGCGGATGACCCAGTCCGACTTGGTCGCACAGGCGGTCGAACTCGACATGGTCGAGGCGGGTTGGGAGCCGACGGCCGATACCTACCTGAACCGCGTGCCCAAGGCACGGATACTCGAGGCCGTGCGCGAGGCGAAAGGGGAGGGGACGGCGCAACTCCTCGATCACCTGAAGAAGGGCGAGATGGCGACCGAAGCCGAGCGTCTGCTGAAAGGCAGCGGCTGGTTGCCGGAGGTTTTTCGCCGTCACGATCCGGCAGCACTCGACGACGCGGAAGGGCAGGGGGCGCCTGAGCCCGTTTCCGACGCCGGCCAGACCGAGGATGTCGACCTTCCCGCCTTCCTCACCGCTGACCTGCCGGGTGATGATGCGTCGATGATGGCTGCGGAATGATCCGCGCCATCCGAGGGCGGGGAAACCCGCCCTCAATCAAATAAAAATCAACAATATCAATGTGATGAATGCAATTTTGTGCATTCAGAATGAGGAATCATGTCTGCAACGACCATTCTCGACACCGCGCCGCTAGGGGCGCTCATTCGCTACACCGACAACAGTCCGAAACCTCCTGCGCGGTTCACGAAGAAGCTCGCGGCCTGGGAACGCTCGAACGGCCTCGGCCGTCTCGTCAAGAAGGAGCCGCCGCGGCCCTATCCAACCTGGACGGCGCCGGCGTCGTTTACGCTGCACGAGGGGAACTTCTCCTCGGACGGGGTCATTCTCGTCACCATCATGCGAACGCATTCGGCTGACAGTGCGTTGACCTTCGAGGTAGCAGAGGAACCGAGGCCCGGACAGGTGCGCGTCCTGCTGGATTTTGGCGGCTGCACGGAGCTGCTCCACCTGGTCGAGTCTGTCGCGGCTGCCGAGCTCTGGATCGCCAGAGAAGGCTATCGCAATGCGCGGCTGGAGATTGTCGGCGAAGAAGGCGCTGCTAGGGCAGGGGGCGCGGAGCTTGCCGCCTGAGCCTACGTAGAACCCAAGGGGCCCGCCAAAGCGCGGGCCTCTCACCCATCACGACCCTGTCCCGCGAAATCGCGGAGCACCATAGGAACCAATCCATCAAGGAGAGAGATCTTACCCAAGAGCCTGCCCGGGAGGCTGGCCGCGATAGCATCAGTGGGACACCCGGCTCCAGTCAGCGGTCGCACCATCCCCCGCTCGCCATTCCCTTCCTTGCCCCGAATCCTGTCTTCGAGATCAACCCGCAAGGGGTCGGACTACGGGCGAACCCGTGCCGCCGGGTGGATTCGGACGAGCCGAACGCACCCGGTGATGTCAGCCAGTCTTCGGGCCTGCGGGGACCTGTCGCGCGGGGGATGGTCCTCCGCCTCCAAGACAGGAGCCAATCAGATGTCCCGCAAAGATGCTCACGCCTTCGCCGCCTCTCTCGCCGCCACGCTCATGGTCTCGATCGTCGTCTTCCAGGCAGGTGATGGAACCTATGGCGCCGTCCCCGCAGATGAAATCGACGGAGACGAGGTCGTGATCGTCTCGGAATACGATCCCTTCGGGTGAGGCTTTGGCCTCACTTCCCGAGGGCCCAGGCGTGGCACAGGTGTGCCCCTGGGCCTATCAGCGACAAAGACAACGGCGTTGCCGGCCTAAGGAAAGCCGATCTGCGGCCCTGAGCAGATCGTGGTGCGCACGGGTTCGGCGGGGAGCGAACATGCGCAGTTGCGGCGAAGCCATCAAAGACTATCAGCAGGCCCTACCAAAGCCGACCTTTGCAACACTCGTCCAATCTGACACCGTACGTGAACATCGACAGCAGTGTTAAAGGACTTGATTTGAAGGAAATTTCCGAACTCCGTTTCAATGCAATCGCTGGCTACGCCCGGCACCCGAGAGCAGCGCTGACTGGTGAGGAACTGGCTTACTACGAGTCAGAGGATGGAAGCATTCTCGGCCTGCTCATCAGGGACCGAACAGACGGTGACTTTGCCGGAATGGCCTTTGGCCGGGACGCGAAATTGCGCTTCCGGTGGACCTCCATGACCGATTTCCTCGAGAGCCCGGAACTGGCGCACGGGGCATTGAGAAAACTGATGACCAATTTGCTCGATGAGCCGGAAGAGTTTCATCACCAAGGCGATGAAAAAGGGGAGCCAGTCGATTTCTTCACTCCTATTCACGCACCAGAAGTCTTGCACCCGGATTTCCAGCAGGTCGCATCCGAAATTGGTTTCTTTCCTGCCCGGGGCATAATCGAACCCATGATGCGGTGGCACGAGGATCTAGATGGAAACTTCGTGGAGCAGTTCCAGTCCACCGCTTTTGACCAGCGGATTTGGGAACTTTATCTTTTCGCGACGCTCATCGAACTCGGGTTTTCTCTGGATGCGACGCATGCTGTGCCCGACTTCATCGGCACAAGCTTGTTTGGGTCCATCGCCGTCGAAGCGGTGACGGTTGGGCCAACCCGGCGAGGCGTTGAAATAGTTCCGCCACCGCCCGTTGAGACCGAGGAACAGATGGAAGCGTATCTGCAGGACTATATGCCGATAAAGTTCGGCAGCCCATTGTTCAGCAAGCTAAGGAAAAAATACTGGGAAAAGGAGCCGATCGCTGGTGTACCGCTGGTGTTTGCAATCGCGGACTTCTCATCGCCCGGCTCCATGATCCACACCCGATCCGCACTCGAGCGTTATCTCTACGGGTACTCCTTTGACGCCGGACGCGACGAGCAAGGAAGAACCGTAGCACAGCCCATAAAGATCATTGAGCACCGTTGGGGGGACAAGGTGGTGCCCTCCGGCTTCTTTGACATTCCGGACTCGCAACATGTCAGCGCCGTTATCTCCACAACCGCTGGCACGATCTCAAAATTCAATCGAATGGGGATTCTGGCCGGGTTTGACGCGGGCAACGTATTGATGACGCGCACTGGCACTGTCGTCGACCCCGATCCCGAAGCGAGGGACCCGCTGCTCTTCAAAGCGATCGTGAACGTCAAAGGATACCATGAGAGCTGGGTGGAAGGACTCAACGTCTATCATAACCCGCGCGCCATCATTCCGCTTGAGGAACACCTCGTACCTGGAGCCGCGCATCACCATTGCGACGCGGAAGGCAATTGGACAACTACGGCCCCCCGCTTCCATCCTCTGGCATCAAGTACTGAAATCCTAGGCGGCGTGAATGTCGCTGAAGCGCTCGCGAATTTCGAAGGTCCGGCAATCCGATTCTGGAAAAAATCTTAATGGTGCGCCCTGTTTTGACGGTGCGTTCGCCATTCTCGTTTCTTTGCAACCCCGGCTGAACCAGGCAAGCGACAGGTTCTTGGGGCGTCGGTATTTCGCCGCTGCAGGCGCGCGGGAGGATTTCGTCTCGGTGCCGACAAGTTCGGTCCGAGTGTAACCCAGATCGTGGGCGAAAGCTTCCACCTTGGGGCGGGTTTCCGCCTTCCGACGATCCTCGAATGTGGCAATCGCCTTGGCGACGTCATTCTGCATTTTCTTCAGCTCGCTAAGCGTCGGTGCCTCGAGATCGAAAGCAGCCGTTGGTGCGGTCCGTGTCCTGGATTTCCCGGTATCGATAACCCATCGCGGTAGGGCCCTGCATTTCCCGGCAGGCAAGGGCAGGGGTGACAGCTGGTGATAGCCACTTAGGCCGCTAGCGGTGTGCTGGGCTTTGGGTCAAACAGTCCCGATTGGCAAGGAGACATGGTCTGGCATGGGCTCCCCGCATCTCTCTGTCTTCTGGGCCATCCCTTCGACTGACAATCCCCTAATCCCGTTCGGTCTCCTGCGCGCAACCCCGCGTCAGTCCGGGCCGTGTTGGACGCCTTTGGCGTCCTGCCCGCTCCACCCCGGTCCTCTGGGGGTGTCCGGTGTCCATGCTGTCCACCGTGCACGCGTCACCCGACGGGCTTTTTCAGGGTCTTGTCGAAGGGACGGTCCCGAAGACAGGAAACACAGGAGCTTATCATGCAGAACATCGTCATCCTCGCCGGCAACATCGGTCAGACCCCCGAAGTCCGCACCGCCCAGAGCGGCACCAAGATTACCAACTTCAGCCTCGCCACCTCGCGCCCCCGCCTCTCGGAAGGCCGAGTGATGCGCGACGAGAACGGCTACCGGGTCATGGACACCGAATGGCACCGCATCACCTGCTTCAATGGTCTCGGCAAGACGGTCGCCGAGCATTGCGAAAAGGGCATGAAGGTCCTCGTCCACGGCCGCATTCACTACACCAAGTGGATCGACAGCATGGGGAACGACCGCTACGGCTGCGAGATCATCGCCGAGAAGGTCGACTTCCTGAGCCGTCCGAAGTCGGCCGAGAACGAAAACCCCGAGCTGGTCGACCGCGACGATGAGATCCCGTTCTGAGGAACGGGGTCTCCCCCTCGGGCCCGGCGGGTTAAACCGCCGGGCTAAAAGTCTCTTCGGGTCACTGGAAAAGGCACCCACGCTTGCCTTCCGGTGCTGAGCGCCTTGAATGCGCCTAATTGTTCAACGTGCGCACGAGCTAGATTTCGTCTTTGGTTCTGGTCGCGCCGTGACTGCGATACGCGTCGAGCATCAACCGCGTATATTCGGCCGTGCTCTGGGTCACGGTGCCCAAACCGGGCCATGCGAACAACGGATCCGACCAAGTAACTTCCAACTCAATCTCGATTCCAAGCAGTGCGGCCACTTCGATCGCAGCAGTCGGCTCCTTGTCCTCGGGCCAGTAGTGATCCTCGAAGGAAACAACCACATCGAGATCGGCATCAACCCAGATTTCGGCCAGACTCGCTCCCATGCGCTCGCTGGCATTGGTCGCATCCTCGAACAGGGCAGCCCGGATCAAATGGGTCACCTGGTCACTGTTGAGGTCAAGCCTTGGCCGCGGATCTATAATTGACACGATGGGTTCAATCTCTTGCCTTTCGGCGCGGGATTGGACTGGCACTGGTTTTTCATCGGTCGGTTCCAGCCAGAAGGCTTCTGGAAAAATGTTGATTGGTGATGCGCCGCAGCTGGGGCAGTGCCATTGGTTTCCAGCGATCTGTGGGCCGGTGATCTCTGAGTTGCAGTGAAGGCAGTACCAGAGGTTCGATTCCTCCATCTCCAAGAACGGGTGCCGCACATTTCCTTCCGCATCCGGCTTTGTGGCGCGCCGTGGCCAATCGGCAAATCGCCGCGCCTTGACGCTCTGCATCAATTCCCTCGCAATCCCGATGGCTTCTTCACGTAGCACGCGATCGTTCATCGGGCTGGTCTGGGCATGCTTGATGTCGATCTCGACACGAGGGGCGGCCAAAGGGTTTTCTGGCAGCACGATCTGCCAACCCTCACCATCCATGCGGACGTCACCAAGCATTGTTTTCAGTTCGTATGGATGCCCCCGTACTTCTCCTCGAGTGACGGCATCGGGGCTTCCGAAGATATGGTCGAAGGTCGCACCCTCGTAGGAAGTGATCCGTTCCACGAAGGCCTTGATCGTGGCAACTTGTGCTTCGGAGGGAACCCACTCTCCTTTGGCGCTGCCTGTCAACGCATTCCAATGAGCAAAGCCCATTCGACTGGCAACAAAGTCGAGCGCTACGTGCTGTGGTTGACCCGTCGCCCTAGCGTAACGCTTCGCCAGGAGTTTCAAAGTCTTAAGCTTAGTGTTCTCTGTCATGATCCATGTCCAAGCCGGATCTGACTAGGTGCCCGCTGCTAATCAGACCCGCCGATGGCATGAGGTCTGCTGTTCGAAATCAAGATCGCTGCAAAGCTTCGCGTGGCGGGCACACCGGCCTGCGAGAAAGGCCTTGTTTAACCTCTGCCATTTTTGAACGCAGGTCAACACCAGCGAGTTGCGGGCGTGCGGCGCCTCCGACTTAGCGCCGTTTGCCCGAGAGAGTTTGAGGTTGGCCGGTTTCCCGGTGACGGGTTGAGGGCTGGGAGAGTGGCTCCCGGCGCCTGTCGCGGAGGAATGCCGATGGGCGTTGTGGAAGTTCTGGATGCGGTACAGCCGACGCGGGCTGGTGGCTGGAAAGTGGATGTGAGCCGGGGTGACCGGAATGGGCGGGTGTCGTCCGAATGGTTCAACAGGCCGGATGACGAGCGGTACCTGTCGCTCGACGATCTCTGGGCCAATGTGAAGGGTCGCTCTGAGCGCAGCCGCAGCCGGGTGGTGCAAACCGCCGACATCCGCGTCGAGGCAGCGCGCGACAGTGCAGAGCGGCTGCACTTGGTCCTGCCGAAAGCGCATGAGCCGGTCGCGCCCACGCACTGGGCCTTCGGCCAGCTTGCCAGCATCGTCGGTGCCCCGGCATCCTACCTGCGGCAGCTTCCCGCGCCTCTGGCGGGGATCAACCTGCAATACGGTTTGACCAACCACCGCGCCGAGCAGGTGAAGACCTTCGAGACCGAGGATGGCCGCACGGAACTGCGCGCCGTGACCGGTCCCGACTACGGCCGCATCCATGACTTCGAGCTTGTCGAGGCGGTTCAGCGCATCGCGGGCAATGGCACGGGCGATACGCGCTGGAAGGTACCGGGTGTGCTGGATTGGTCGACCGGGGTCTACAACCCCGATGTCGAAATCAGCCGCGACACGACCACGCTCTACGCCTCGGACCGCGATGTCTTCCTGTTCCTGGTCGACGATCGCAATCCGATCGAAGCAGGCAAGTTACCCGACGGCTCCCCCGATCTCTATTTCCGGGGCTTCTATTGCTGGAATTCCGAGGTGGGCGCGAAGACCCTTGGCATGGCGAGCTTCTATCTGCGGGCGGTGTGCCAGAACCGCAACCTCTGGGGTGTCGAGGACTTCCAAGAGATCAAGATCCGTCACTCGAAATACGCCGCGTCGCGCTTCGCACATGAGGCGGCGCCGGCGCTGACGCGGTTTGCCAATTCCTCGCCGCAGGGGTTCGTGAACGGGATCCGGGCAGCTCGACAGCAGGTCGTGGCGCACAGCGATGAGGACCGTGCCGATTTCCTGCGGAAGCGCGGTTTCTCGAAAGCCGAATCCGGCAAGATCATCGAGAAGGTTCTGATGGAGGAAGGCCGCCCGCCCGAGAGCATCTTCGATTTTGTGCAGGGCATCACGCGGCTTGCGCGCGACAAGACCCAGCAGGATGCCCGCCTTGATATGGAAGGGCGCGCCAAGAAGCTTCTCGACCGCGTTGGTTGAGGTGGCGACCGGAGGCGATATCGCCTCCGGTCTCGTCCCTGTTTCATCGATCTGCTACCGTGCCCGACATGTTTAGGTATTGGAAGTACGCGCATGGAAGAAATCGATTGGACAGATCGTGCATTTTATGATGACGGCGAATGGGTTACCTGGTCGGAAATCGACGAGCAGCTTCGCTACAAGGAGTGGGGCGCTAAATACCCGAACGCGATCCGGTCTATGATCCCATATTTTGAGGATCTCCTGTCCCTCGCGGAAAGCTATCACCTCGAGACCGGCCTTCACCTCTCTGTCTACAGCGATATCGGTGAGCTGTTCGGTGCTATCACGTACGGTATCAAGCTGAACAAGACCTACGCCCAGGGTGCTGACGGAAGACTTGGCAATGATCATGTCGAGGTCAAAACCATTACGCCATTCAAGACAAAGGATGTGGTTGTGGTCGATACCAATGGGCATTTCAACAAGCTCTTGGTTGTAAAGATCAACGAGGATTTTCAGGTCTCGGGTCGGATGATCGACCGAAAAGATCTCCCAAAGCGCGAAGGGCGCTACTTACGGGTTCGATGGAGCGATTTACCAACGCCGAAATGATCGACCCGATCAGCGACAGAGAGCCCGAGGGGGGCGGTTTGATCTTTGACGGTTTGAAGCGGGGAGAGAGGCTCTCTGCACCGTCGGAGATATGCCGATGTTCGACCTTCCTCTCCAAACTCAGCCGGAAACGCAGAAAACAGGTTTGCCGCCGAGCCTCCTGACCGTTTTTGCAGATCAAGACTTGCCGTTCGCACTCACGACGGCTTGCCATGCGCCCGCGGCTCTCATGTCCGGGCAGGCACACCCCAAGGTACTGGAGCGGTTTGCCACGCTGGCCGAGGCCATGCAGGGAGCAATCGTTCACGCCGAAGATATCACACCTGAAGACGCGCCGCGCATCCTGGCAATCCTCGATCGGGAGGGCCGCCTCGTTCTGGCCGGGGCTACCAATGATGGCGGAGTCGCATGGTGCCACCCGGTCTCGGATGCCGCCGAAGCCCGCGCCGTCGTCTCCGAGGCCAGCCAGACCCGCGCGCATGCCATACGAGCGGCCGAGTGGCATGAACATGGCCTCGCGCGACGGCTGCGGCACCACGCCGACGTTCTCGATGCCCGTCTTGTCGATCCGCTCTGGCGTGTCTTCGCGTCTCGCGCACTGCAGATCGCGGCGTGACGCCCGAGAGTCAGAGAAGGGCAGGGGAGGATGTGAGCCTAGGAGGACGAGAGAGAGCCTCGGGGTTCAGATCCTTTCCCTCATTTCGGAGTTTCCAATGTCCAAGATCGAACCCACCCTGGTCGCGCCGATGGCGCCCTCCAAGATTGATTTCGCCGCCGTGCTGGCTCGGCAGTCCGAGCGTGACGCGCGCATCGCAGCTTTGCGTCCGGCCAACAAGGAGCGCCTCTTCGATGGCCTGACTGCCGCGGGCATCACCCATGTGACCGTGAGCTTTGACGGCTATGGCGATAGCGGCCAGGTTGAAAGCATCGCAGCCTACGCTGGCGACGCCGAAGTCACTTTCCCCAAGACCCAGATCGCCTATGCCGCATTGACCTGGGACGATCCGGAGGTCGAGATGCGGGCGCTTTCGCTCGAAGATGTCGTGGAGCAACTGGCCTACGACTTGCTCTCCGACACCCATGGCGGTTGGGAAAACAACGACGGGGCTTACGGCGAATTCTGCTTCGACGCGAACGCTCGCTGCATCCACCTCGAGTTCAACGAGCGCTTCACCTCGTCCGAACTCACCACCCACGATTTCTGAGGGGTCGGCGATGGCACATCCGTATCACCACGCCCTGTCATCGGTGAAGAAATGGGGCGGTACGGTCGAGGATTACCTCGCCGTGCATTCCTGGTTCGACCAGAGCAAGGAAATCACAGCCGACTTTCGGCACCGGGCGCTGCGCCACCATGCGGAGGGCATCTTCATGGCCGAGACGATTTTCGGCCCGACCATCACGCTCTCGACCGGGCGCGTCATCCCGACCCGCTGGGTCGGCGAGCAGCATGTTAAGGAGGGCCTCGGCTTCATCCCGAGCTTCGCCGATTGGGTGAAGGCCATTCGGCCCGAGCCTTGGATGGGTCGGACCGAACGGATCGAGGCACAGGTCGATCCGCATCTCGTCTCGCCCGTGGTCGAGGTCACGTGACTTGACCGATCCCACTTATCTAAGTCTTGGCTTGCCGCCGACCGCTTCGCCACTGGCAGTGGTTCGCGCGGCGGTCCGAGCGCTCCACCCCAACACGCGCGCACTGCGCGGCTTCCGGGCCGCACGCAAACGCTTCTACCGGCAGATGCTCTCCGCGCATGCCGCGCGACAGGCAGCGGACGACAAACCGACCGGCTGATCGCTCCCGGCCGACCCTTCCAATCCAGTACTCGGCCTTCTGGCCGGGTCTTCCCCATTCAGGAGGTCCCCATGGCGGATTACTTCACCCATTTCTCGTGCCTGATCGACGTCGGCAGCCCTGACAAGGCTGCCCGTGCACTCGCGCTGTTTCACGATCTGCGCGCTGCGGATCAGGACGCCGACGACCCGGAGGTTGCGGGCTTTGATCTCGTGCGCCAGGACGCGCCCGTGGGCAGCAGCCTCTGGATCCATGATGACGGGAACGGCGATGTCGAAGCCGTCATCCGCTTCGTCCTGCGTATTGCTGAAGAGCTCGACCTCACCGGCCCTTGGGGGTTCCAGTATTCTCTGACCTGCTCTCGGCCACGACTCGACGCCTTTGGTGGCGGCGCGCATGCCATCGATCTCGGCGCGCGCAAATCCATCGGCTGGTCCAGCACGCAAGAATGGCTGGCCGCCGCATTGAACGGGGAGGACATCGATGCCTGAGGTGATCTGCACCACCGTCTACCAGTTCCCCGAACTCTCGGATGCCGCCAAGGAGAAGGCGCGCAGCTGGTATCGCGAGCTTGGCCCCCATGACGATTGGTGGGATGCGGTCTATGAGGATTTTGAGCGGGTCTGCGAGATCCTCGGCATCCGCCTGAAAACCAACCCCGTCCGCTTGATGGGCGGCGGGACTCGGGCCAAGCCCTGCATCTGGTTCTCAGGGTTCTGGAGCCAAGGCGACGGGGCCTGCTTCGAGGGCTACTGGACCCACGCCAAGGGCGCGTCCGCGCGCATCCTGGACTACGCGCCCACGGATGCTACGCTGCAAGGCATCGCCGACCGACTGCAGGCCATCCAGCGGCGGAACTTCTACCAGCTCGCGGCCGAGGCCAGCCACCGTGGCCGCTACTATCATGAATACACCATGTCGGTGGACGTCACGCGGGACAGCCCGACCTGGCAGCTGCCGACCGAGGACGCGGAAGAGATCGTGACCGAGGCGCTGCGTGATCTGGCCCGCTGGCTCTACCGCCAGCTTGAGGCCGAATACGACCACCTCACGTCGGACGAGGCCATCGAGGAGGGGATCATCGCGAACGCATATACGTTTACTGAAAGAGGGCGGCGGTTCGGGTAACAGAGATCAAAGCGCAAGGTTCATTTGATCTTTACAGTAAGTCCATATGGACTATATTGAAGCCAATGGAGGACGCCATGTACGTTGCAGAGAAAATCCGGGAACCCGCACAGATCAACGCTGTCGCGTTGAAAGCTTATGCACGCGTGGCCGATGCTTGGGGTCTCAGTCTCAAGGAAGCGGCTGGCCTTGCCGACATGTCAGAGAGCACGTGGAAGCGCGCCAAGAAGCCGGATTTCGCCGGAGAGCTCACCAAGGACCAGCTGCTGCGGCTCAGCGCTGTAATTGGCATCTTCAAGTCGCTCGAACTCTACTTCTCGGAGCCTCTGGCAAAAAGCTGGTTCACCCGACCGAACAAGGGGCCGCTCTTTGGTGGAAGCCGACCAGTCGACACCGCCATCGACGGGGGGTTGCCGCAGATCCTCGCGGTTCGGACCTATCTTGATGCGTTGCGTGGTGGGGCATGAAGCAGACCGAGATTTCCGATCGCGGTCTCGTTCGTCTCCTGCCCGCCACCTACCACAAGCCACCATCGTTGCGCGGTCTCGTCGATACCGATGACGAGATGGAGATCTTGGCAGAGATCGAGGGCATGACCAGTGGACGTCTACAGGCCGAACGCGGGCGCAACCCGCATCTGGACCCGCGCGAACTCGCTTGGCAACGCCGCAGCCGCGATCTGCGCATCTATGGGGACAGTCACGTCAACGCAGCCTTCACTTACACCCGCGCCGGCGGAAACCGCTTCAACGCCGAGGAGCGCGGCGCGTGGTACTGCGCATGGGATGTGATGGTTTCTGTCAGCGAAGTGGCCTGGCACCGCACACGCGAACTCGGCTTTACCGGCAGCTTCCATGACAGCGCCCGCTATGTGGAATTGCTGGCCGACTTCATCGGCGTCTTCAACGACATGACCGATGAGGCAGGTCATCCGGCGCTGCATCCGGATCCGGCTGTCGGGTATCCCGAGGGCCAAAGCCTGGCACAGCATCTGCGTCGGGGCGGATCCAAGGGCCTGATTTACCCTTCGGTCCGGGCTCCTGCACCGGGCGGGAATTGCCTGGTCTGCTTCGAGCCCCACGCAATTCAGAACGTTCGTCCGGGCGCGTCTTGGGATCTTGTGTGGGATGGGACACCGCACTACTCGATTGCGGCCGTCGGCTGACAAGTTACAGCGCATGCGCCTTGGGGGGGCCGAAGAAATGAAACAGGCAAACGACAACAGCGCGGACGTCACGAACTTGAAGCCATGTGACCATCAGCCGTTCTTTGAGGCGTTGGACTGTCCGCCCCCACCGACCGACGCACTACGAGCAGCGTTTCGTAGGCGGAGGGAAACTCTGGTGGATTCTTGCGCCGACAAGTCATCCGCCAGCTGACACCCGTCACCTGTTCCCGTCGATCCACTTCGACATGAGCCGCTTGTCGCGGAAGCATTCGTCCGGAACGGCGCGCCGTTTGATCTGGGCGAGTTTCTCAGCGAAGGCTACCTGCTTGGACGTGGGCAGCCGGTCCATGTCCGATACCGGCTTCAGCCGGGCCTGAGCCTCGATCCAGGCGCTCAAAGATCGCCGGTCTTGCTGAACCTCCCAGGGCAGGAGCGTCCGGTTGCGCAGGGCGAGCGACCGCGCATAGGCAATCTGCTTGGGTGTTACGGGCAGGGCGCGGGTGGTGCTTTCCATGGTGGAACCCCCTTTCTAGCTTGGTTCTGAAAATAGAACACAACAAGAACACAATCAAGCCAAGCGTCGGGAACACCTTGGTGCGAGAGGGAGAGAGGGACCGGGAAAGATCAGGTCCGAGGCTGCCCGAGAGAGGGTGTACGGGCCTGATCCTGTCTTTCATTCCGGAGTTTCCCGATGACCCATCTTGCCCCCGTTGTGCAGGCGTCCTTGCCTGCGCCCATTGTCCCGTTAGCAGCAAGTCCTGCCCCTGCGATCGTTGCTGTTGCCGAAGCGCTGCAGCCCGATCTGGCGCAAGGGCTTCAGATCGACGCGCTGCGCCTGCGCCGCGAGATGGAACATGCCTTTGGCGGTTCCGATGCGACCGGTGCTTGGGACTGGAAGCTCGCCTATGAGGCGGGGGAGGTGGCGCTGATCCTCTTTCTGCGAAAGTTCGGTCGGGCGCTGCTTGCGCGTGCCGGCTCGCCTGCGGCGCTCTTGCCGATCCTCGCCAAGGTGGCAGGCCTCTTGCCCACGCACACCCGGCGGTCGGAAGAGATGGAGCGCTTTCAGCAATTCTCGACGCCGCTGCCCATGGGGCTCGCGGCTGTGGCGGCAGCACAGATCACGCCCCGTGATCTTGTCCTAGAGCCGTCTGCCGGGACCGGGCTTCTGGCGATCCTCGCCGAGATCGCCGGCGGCACTCTGGCTCTGAACGAGTTGGCGGGCACCCGCGCCGATCTTCTGCGCCTGCTGTTCCCGGCCCGACCGGTCACCCGGTTCGATGCCGCGCAGATCGACGATCATCTCGATGCCTGCTCAAGCCCGAGCGTCATTCTGATGAACCCGCCCTTCTCGGCCCAAGCCAATGTCGATGGTCGGTCGACCGAGGCGACGGCCCGACATCTGCGCTCGGCCCTTGCGCGCTTGGTTCCCGGCGGACGGCTCGTGGCCATCACAGGGGCCGGTTTCGCGCCGGATGCGCCGGCCTGGGCCGAGACCTTCGGCCGTCTGACCGAGACGGCCCATCTCATCTTCACCGGCGCGGTGTCGGGCGCAGCTTTCGCCAAACACGGCACCAGCTTCGAGACGCGGATTTCTGTCTTCGATAAATGCCGCGGCGGTGAGCCGGGCGGCATCACCGCTGACCTGCACCAGCCCACGTCCCCCGACGTGGCGCATCTAATGTCCAGGGTCACTGCAGAGGTTCCGCCGCGCCTCGAGATGGAACGGGCCGCAAATGCGGGTCTGGTCCACTCTCCCCTCTTCCCGGGAAATCCTGTCCCCACAACATGCAAGCCCGTCAACCGATCGCGCGCGACCTCTGCGGCTCAACCGGAGAAACCTGGAGCGCAGATCGAGGTCGAGGACCTAAGCTACGAACTCCGCGACAACGCCGAGGACGCGACACGTCTGTCCGATGCGATCTACGAGACCTTCCGTTTGCAGGCGATCGACATCCCCGCAGCGACCGCACACCCGACCAAGCTTGTGCAATCGGCGGCCATGGCCTCTGTCGCACCTCCGAAACCGAGCTATCGCCCCAAGCTTCCGGCGACCATCCTGCGCGACGGCCTGCTGTCAGACGCGCAGCTCGAGACCGTCATCTACGCGGGGGAGGCGCATGGCGCGCGTCTCGCAGGGTCTTGGACCGTCGATGAGACCGGAGACGTGGTATCCGCAGCACCGGAGGACACCGCTGATGCTATCGGCTTCCGCCGGGGTTTCTTCCTCGGTGATGGCACCGGCGCGGGCAAGGGCCGCCAGTCGGCTGGGATCCTGCTCGACAACTGGTGCCAAGGCCGCCGCAAGGCGCTCTGGATCTCGAAAAGCGACAAGCTCCTCGAGGACGCGCAGCGCGACTGGTCGGCGCTCGGGCAGGAGCGCCTGCTGGTGACGCCGCTGTCGCGTTTCGCACAAGGCCGCGACATCCCGCTGACCGAGGGCATTCTCTTCACCACCTATGCGACGCTGCGTTCGGAAGAACGAGGTGGGAAGAAATCCCGCGTCGACCAGATCGTCGACTGGCTCGGGGCAGATTTCGACGGGGTGATCCTCTTCGACGAAAGCCATGCCATGGCCAATGCCGCCGGCGGCAAAGGCGAGCGCGGCGATACCATGGCCTCGCAGCAGGGCAGGGCGGGCCTGCGCCTTCAACACAAACTTCCGAATGCCCGCGTGGTCTATGTCTCGGCCACAGGCGCGACGACGGTCCACAACCTCGCCTACGCGCAGCGTCTCGGGCTCTGGGGCGGGGAGGATTTCCCCTTTCAGACCCGGTCGGAATTTGTGGAAGCCATTGAGGCTGGCGGTGTCGCGGCGATGGAGGTTCTTGCCCGCGACCTCCGGGCGCTCGGTCTCTACACGGCGCGGTCGCTGTCCTATGACGGTGTCGAATACGAGATGCTCGAACATGCGCTCAGCCCCGAGCAGCGCGGCATTTACGATGCCTATGCCGGGGCCTTCGCCATCATTCACAACAACCTGATCGCGGCGTTGGATGCGGCGAACATTTCTGGCGAGAGCGGCACGTTGAACCGTCAGGCGAAATCCGCCGCGCGGTCCGCCTTCGAGACCGCCAAGCAGCGATTCTTCGGCCATTTGCTCACCTCGATGAAGACCCCCACGCTAATAGCATCCATCGATGCAGATCTGGCTGCGGGTCACGCGGCAGTCATCCAGATCGTCTCGACGGGTGAGGCGCTGATGGAACGCCGCCTGTCGGAGATCCCAACCGACGAATGGAATGATATCCGCTGTGACATCACACCCAGGGAATACGTTCTGGACTACCTCGCCCATTCCTTCCCGGTGCAGCTCTACGAGCCTTTCACCGACAGTGAAGGCAACCTCTCGTCGCGCCCCGTCATGCGCGACGGCCAACCGGTGGAGTGCCGCGAAGCCGTCCGGCGTCGTGACGCGCTGATCGAGAAACTGGCTTCGCTTCCGCCCGTGCCGGGTGCACTCGACCAGATCGTCCAGCGCTTCGGCACCGATCTCGTGGCCGAAGTCACAGGGCGCTCGCGGCGCATCGTGCGGAAGGGCGAAGGGCATTCGGCACGGCTCGTGGTGGAGAACCGGGCTGGAGCCGCGAACCTCGCGGAAACCCAAGCCTTCATGGATGACGAAAAGCGAATCCTGATCTTCTCGGATGCCGGCGGCACCGGGCGCAGCTATCACGCCGATCTCGGGGCGAAGAACCAGCGCTTGCGGGTCCATTACCTCTTGGAGCCCGGCTGGAAGGCAGATGCGGCGATCCAGGGCCTCGGGCGCACCAACCGCACCAATCAGGCGCAACCGCCGCTCTTCCGACCGGTGGCCACCGATGTGAAGGCGGAGAAGCGGTTTCTGTCGACCATTGCGCGCCGCCTCGACACGCTTGGCGCGATCACGCGCGGCCAGCGCCAGACCGGAGGCCAGGGGTTGTTCCGCCCCGAGGATAACCTCGAGTCGCCCTACGCCCGCGACGCCCTGCGCCAGCTTTACCGCCGCATCTATCGCGGCGATCTGGCGGGCTGCTCGCTCGGGGCCTTCGAGGATGCCACTGGCCTCAGCCTGACCGATGACAATGGGCTGAAGGACGATCTGCCGCCGATCACGACCTTCCTCAATCGTCTGCTCGCGCTGACGATCGACATGCAGGCTGTGCTGTTCTCAGCCTTCGAAGAACTCCTCGATCAACGGATCGAGGGCGCTATCGTTGCCGGGGTCTATGACCTCGGGCTTGAGACGCTGCGCGCCGAAAGCTTCCGCGTCACGGATGCGCGGGTGATCTACACCCATCCCGGCTCTGGCGCGGAAACCCAGCTGCTGACCATCGCGGAGAAGCGGCGGAACACGCCGACGTCCCTCGCAGATGCGCTCGACTGGCTCGATGACCCGAAGGCGCGGCTTCTGGTCAACAGCCGCTCGGGCCGGGCCGCGGTGCAGGTGCCCGCCACCAGCCTAATGCTGGATGATGGCACCATCGAGCCACGCCTCAGGCTGATCCGGCCGACTGAGGCCAGCACTGTCCCGGCCAAGCTGATGGAGGACACCCATTGGCTCGAGGCCGACCGCGCGGCCTTCACCGCCGCATGGAATTCCGAACTGGCTGAAGTGCCCGAGTTCTCGGAATCCACGCTGCACATCGTGGCGGGCCTGCTGCTGCCGATCTGGAAGCAGCTCCCCCAGGACGAAACCCGCGTCTACCGGCTGCAGACCGATGACGGTCAGCGCATCATCGGCCGCCGTGTCTCGCCCGCCTGGGTCGCGACCACGCTTGCGAGTGACGCGCCGACTCTGTCGGCGGCGCAGGTCCATGCCCTCGTTCTGGAGGGCAAGACCGTGGTGCGGCTGGCCGAGGGGATGGAGCTCCATCGGTCCCGCGTTATGGGCGTGAACCGGATCGAGCTCTCCGGGTTCACCGAGGCCGCCAAGGACCGGCTCAAGGCCGATGGCTTCTTCTCGGAGATTATTAGTTGGAAGCTTCGGCTGTTTTGCCCGACCGACGCCGATGGCGTCGCGATACTGGATCGTCTGCTTGCACGTTGTCCTGTCGCAAGGCTACATGATCGCGGAGGTTGTTGACCCATGTATTCCAAGACCGAAGACCTCGTGCGCGATCTGGCAGAAAATGCCGAAGGCGTCTGTCGTGCCTACCTTCCCGCCGGACGGCGGGAAGGATCCTACTGGATCGTCGGCGATCTGCAGAACAACCCCGGCCGGTCGCTCTTCGTGCGGTTGACGGGTCCTGCGTCGGGACCAGGGGCAGCGGGCAAGTTTACGGATGGGGCCACAGGCGAGCATGGCGATCTCCTGGACATCATCCGCGCCCGGACGGGGATCACGCGCTTCCCCGACCTTCTCGCCGAGGCCCGAGCGCATCTTGGCCGTCCGCAGCCGGTCGTCCCGGATAAGCAAGAGCCGAGGAAGGCCAAGGCGCCCGGTGGCACTCCCGCGGCAGCGGCGCGCTTGTTTGCTGCCTCGAACCCGATCACAGGCACGCTTGCTGAGACCTACCTCCGTTCCCGAGGCATCACCCAATTCGGGGCGAACGGCGCCTTACGCTTCCACCCGAAGTGCTGGCATCGGGAAGAGGGGCAGACCCGGAGCATCCCCAGACCGGCGATGATCGCGGCGGTTACCGATGGGGCAGGGGCCGTGCAGGGCGTGCATCGCACCTGGCTGGCGCCTGACGGACAGGGGAAGGCGGCAGTGAATCCACAGCGTCGGGCTATGGGTCACCTCCTCTGCAATGCTGTCAGGCTCACCCCGCACGATGACATCCTCGTCGTCGGCGAAGGCATCGAGACCATGCTGTCCCTGTCCGAGGCAATCCCAGGTCTGCCCGTCTGGGCGGCGCTCTCGTCGGGACACCTCGGGGCGGTCCTGCTGCCGGAGGGGCTCCAGCGCCTCTACATCGCCATCGACCGCGATCCGGCTGGGCAACTTGCGGCAGGGAGGTTGAGCGCCAGAGCCTCCGAGGTCGGGGTGCGTGTGCGGGTGCTGGAACCGCGGCTCGGGGATTTCAACGATGATCTTCGGGCGAACGGCAAGGACGCGCTGCGCCAGCATCTGGCAGGTCAGATCGGGCCCGAGGATCGGCATCGCCTGCCCAGCTGAGCTACATCGCGCAGGGGGGGCTGGGAGTGCGGGGCAGGGGGCTGCATCCCAGTCGTGGCTCTGGATCGTCGTCCTCACCCCATCCCGGGCCTTGCGCATCCACCCGTCACCCCGCGCGGCCTTCAAGAGATGGGCAGGCCGTCAAAGCGGTTGCCCCTGCAAGGTCGGCAGGGAACCTATTTCCGCCGGCGGCAAAGCCGCCTTTGCATCGCGAGACAAATAGCTTCCCTGCCGACCTCCTCCACGCTGTTCCGGCCCCGGTGAAGCCGGAGTGAAGGGGCAACCGCCCCGACGGCTCGGGTCTGCCCATGAAGGCCGCGCGGGATGACGCGCGGACGAGACAGGCCCGGAGGCAAGAAACCGATGACGATCCAGACCCACGACGACGCGTATGAACCCGCCCATAGCGCATCCCAGACCGCCCATGCGCTCGACGAGCTTCAGCTCTATGGCTATCGCCCCTTTGACGAGCCCGATCCGCGCCCAATGCCCGATGGGCAGCGGCTCGCCGTCGCCGTCGCCGACATCTTCGACGCCCTCGTCGCGACCCTGGAAGACACCCGTATGGAACCCGACCTCGAAGAGGTGCTCTGGGGCCAGGTCAACCTCTTCCACCGCGCCACGGCACGGATCGAGCGGTCACTCGATGAGAACGAGCAGGCGCAGCGCCGCCTCCAGCGCGAGCAGGACGGCTCCGAGGTGAAATCCGTCGAACTCGAGCGCCTGACGGCTGAAGGCCTGACACTCGTCGAACGGCGCAACTGCATGGACATGATGCGCGATCACGCCGCCACCGAGTTCGTCCATCACACGGGATCGACCTGGCGACCCCGCACCGGATCGATGGTGAACCGCCAGCACATGACCGCAGCGCTCATCGACAGCCGCGACTTCCTGGCCGCCAAGCGCCGCGCCGAGACCGAGGTAATGCTTCCCGCAGGCCCCAAGGTCGCCCTCACCGGCGGGACCGATTTCAACGATCACCGCCTGATCTGGGGCAAGCTCGACCAGGTCCGGACCAAATATCCCGACATGGTCCTCCTGCACGGTGGCAGCCCGAAGGGCGCAGAGCTCATCGCCGCCAAATGGGCCGAAGCCCGGGGCGTGACGCAGGTGGCCTTCAAGCCCGACTGGACCAAGCACGCCAAGGCCGCGCCCTTCAAGCGCAACGACGCGATGCTGGGTGTGCTCCCGGTCGGGGTCCTTGTCTTCCCCGGAACCGGTATCCAGGAAAACCTCGCCGACAAGGCCAAGAAGCTCGGCATCCCGGTCATGAAGTTCGAGAAGGGGGCGTGAGCCCCCGACTTCAATCCGGGACAGAACATTGTGGAAACGTCGAAGAGCGCTTGATATTGTGGTCTGGAGAGAGGCATCAACAACATGTTCGACACATCGCAGCAAATGGAAGTGTTCCCGACGACGGTCGATCTCAAGCGGATCGACCCGTCTCTCAACATGCGGCGCTTCTATCGAATGAGCGTTCAGCCGGACCTGTTTGGCGGCGCATGCCTCGTGCGGGAATGGGGCCGTATCGGGTTTCGAGGGCAGATGCTAATCGAACGGCACCCGGACGAGGGGCATGCTGTGACCGCCCTATTGAAGCTCGCAGCGACGAAGCATCGCCGAGGATACTTACGTTCTAGCTAGCTGATCTTTTGGGCTCTGATAGTCCAAGACCAGTCCCTGGGGTATCCACGCCTGAATGGTCGACTTCCACGGCAACGCCTTGAAATTCGATTGATAATCTCGGTGTCACTCCCTAAGGTTATCGCAGGCCCAGAAAATGGGCGCGCATAGTTACAATGCGCGTTGGGATACCGGGAGGCCAGGGTGGATAACGACAAGTCAGAACTTCGATGGGGAGTCGAGCAACGTCTCGAGTTCATAGAGTTCCGCTTGTTCTGGGAGGGGCATGTAAACCGGAGTGACCTCATGGATCAGTTCGGTGTCTCGGTCAACCAAGCGTCCACTGACCTGAATCGCTACATCGGCTTTGCTCCGGCGAACATGGTCTACGACAAGAGTGCGCGGACTTATGTGCGAGGCAGTGCTTTCCAACCACAATTTCTGGAACCTGATGCCAGTCGCTATCTAGCTCAGCTACGGTCCGTGGCCGAAAACATTCTTGACCGTGAAGACTCTTGGATCGCTAATCTTCCGTCCTTTGCCTCTGCGCCGACGCCGGTCCGTGGTGTTGACCCCGTGACGCTTCGGTCCGTTGTGGGAGCGATCAGGCGATCCGAAGAGATAGAGATACGATACCAGTCCCTTTCCAGCCCAGATCCGCGATGGCGTTGGATTGCGCCTCACGCGATTGCCTTCGATGGATTTCGCTGGCACGCCCGCGCGTTTTGTCTAACCGACGAGTGTTTCAAGGATTTCCTTCTCTCCCGGATGATTGAGATTCGTGGCTCACGCGAAAGCGGGACATCGGCCGATGATGATCTCGACTGGAATTCAGAAGTCGTCCTCGAAGTGGCTCCTCATCCCGAACTGTCAGAAACGCAGGCTAAGGTCATTGCCCTCGACTACGGGATGCGTGGCGGCAGCGCGAAGATAAAGGTGCGTCGCGCGCTGCTCTATTACGCGCTGAGGCGCTTGGGATTGGATACAGATCCCGCCGCCCGGCGCCCGCAAGACCAGCAGATCATATTATTGAATCATAATGCTATTTTGGGAAGAGACTAAATGGGTGTGATACCTCAACCAGGTTCAGTCATTCATCTGCGCTCGACCACTTGGAAGGTGCTTGGCAGCTCTGCACTTAAACGTGGTTATCGCGAGATCCACTGTCGGGGCTTGTCAAGCATCGTTCGAGACAAAGAAGCTCGTTTTGTGTGGGATCTGGAAAAGGGTGCCCGTATTCTGGATCCGGCGGCGATTCAGCTCGTCTCAGACGCGTCTTCTGGTTTGATTGACTCCAAGTTGCATCTCGAGGCCGCGTTCCGAAATACACCAACCACTACCCGTCAACCACTCACTCTTGGTCGCGCCGCGATTGATGATCTTTCCTTTCAGCATCTGCCCGTGGAACGGGCTCTCGCCCAAGATCGGGTGCGGTTACTGATCGCGGATGATGTCGGTCTCGGGAAAACCCTAGAAGCAGGGCTAATTGCCTCTGAGCTTGTACTACGCGGGCGGGCGGACCGGATCCTCGTCGTCACGACACGGGCGATGCTCACCCAGTTCCAGAAGGAATTCTGGACCCGGTTCTCGATCCCACTGTCGCGCTTGGACAGCGCGGCGATCCGGCGTATGCGGAACCGGATCCCCGCCCACTATAATGTGTTCGATCAGTTCGACCGGTCCATCGTGTCGATCGACACGCTGAAGCGGGACGCCCAGATCCGGGACGCGATCAAGCACTCGTACTGGGACCTGATCATCATTGACGAGGCGCATAACGCGGCGGCGCGGAAAGCAGCGGCGGGGTCAAACTCTCAGCGGGCTGAGCTGGCGCAGCTTCTGTCTCGGCGAACCGACTCCCTGCTTCTGTTGACCGCGACGCCACATGACGGGTCGCAGGAGAGTTTCGCGAGCCTGATCGAGATGCTGGACCCGACCCGGGTTCCAGACCCGACCCGGTTGCACCGCTCCGATATCGAAGATCTGGTGGTTAGGCGGTTCCGGTCTGATAAGAACGTCGCTGCTGATATCGGTCAACAGGTCCCCAAGCGGGAACTCATCCGCAGAAATTTCCCCCTCAGCATCGAAGAGGAAATCGCCTATCAGTCGATCGCAGAGTTACGTCTGGACCTCGATGAACAGTCGACGCGGGGACGCGCGATTGATCTGTTCCGAACCACGCTGGCGAAAGCGATCTTCTCGAGCCCGGCTGCCTGCCTCGAGACTCTAGAGAGGCGCATCCGCGGAATCGAGAACGGAACCGCCCGTGGCACGGAAGAGGACCGGGATCGGCTCCGCGATCTCGCAGATCAGGTGGCGGCGATCGATACGGGGGCCTTCCGGAAGTATCAGGACCTTCTCAAAATGCTGCGGGACCTGCGTTGGACCGGAAAGGCGCCGCGGGACAGGATCGTCATCTTTTCAGAACGCATCGCCACCGTGTCCTGGCTCGCAGAGCGCCTTCAGGCTGATCTAGACCTGTCCGAGGGGCAAGTGGCGCGCGTGGATGGGGGAAGCGTCGAAGCGGATGTCCGGACCCAGGAAGTGATCGACGCCTTCGGGCAAGAGAAGTCCCCGATCCGGATTCTGATCGCCTCTGACATGGCGTCCGAGGGGCTCAACCTGCACTACCAGTGTCACCGGCTCATCCATTTCGACCTGCCGTGGTCTCTGCTGCGATTCCAGCAGCGCAACGGCCGGATCGATCGTTACGGACAGGACCGCCCACCGCTGATTACCTATTTTGTGGGGGAGAGCACGCACCCGAAGGTGCGGCAGATGTGGGTTCTTGAAAAGCTCGTCGAAAAAGATGAAGCGGCCCAGTCCGGGGTTGGCGACCCCGCGGTCTTTCTCGGGAAAGGGGACGCTGACGAGGAAGAGGCTGTCGTCGCGGAAGCGGTTGCTGCCGGGATCGGCGAGGATGCGTTCGATGCCCAGATGAATGCCCGCGCGGACGAGGCCAAGACACAGATGTCCCTCGATGACGAGTTCGCCGCCCTCTTTGGGGACTACGCAGCCCCGGCCGAGTCCAAGGCGGATGAGATCCCCGCTGCTGAGGCGGCGCTGCCACGGCTCTTCCCAGATACCTTCAGCTATGCTGCCGCAATGATCGGCCGGCTGTCTCGCGCCGAGGAGCGTGCCTTCCCGTCTGCCCCCGACATCTCCCTGGGGGATCGGATGATCCGGATCGCGATTCCAGATGATATGCGGGCCCGAGATGGTTTCGGTTACGCGAGTGAAGGCGCGGTCGATAGTCGTTTCATGCCCGAAGAGGCGGTCGGTGCCGGGGACCGGATCGAATTGACTGATCAGGCTCAGGTAATCAACCGGGCGATCGATCATGCGAAGATGCAGGAGCGGTCCTGGCCGACCGTGCAATACCTCTGGGATGGTCACCCGATCCTCGAATGGTTCGCGGACCGGGCCAGCACCTTTTTCCCGGAGCATTCCGCTCCGGTCGCGCCGCTGAGTGCCCTCTCCAAGGGAGAGGTCGCGGTGGTGATGCATGGTGCGATCCCGAACGCGAACGGTGCCCCGGTTGTCGACCGGTGGGCTGTCGTGATCCAGGGGGCGGACGGGGATGTCCGTATCGAAGAGGTGCCGGACTTCATCGCCCGGGTCCGTCTCGCACAGGATACCCCCGGCCGTCCGGTGGAGGATCTGGGCCCTGCGCAGGCTGCGATCAAAACCTCTGTGGACCGGTTCCAGACCCATCTGCGCGGGCTCGGGAAAGAACGCGCGGCCCTGATCCAGCAGGATCTTGACGCGGTCCTGACCCGGCTCGGGGAGCTGGAGGGCCGGTTCCAGGCCCAGTTGACGCTCGATCTCGGCGAGGCAGTGGAGTCGACCGAGGGTCTCAGCGCGCTTGAAAAGAGACGACTGACGATACGGCGCGCGAAAGAGAAGAAGATCGAGGACCTGTTCAAGGACTGGACAGAGTGGTTTGAGCGGACCCGCCTGATGGTGGATGACCCCAACCCCTATGTCGATGTCAAAGCGGTATTTGTGGGGTGAGCGGATGGATCTGATCGGTATTGAAAACGAAGCCGAGTTCTTCCCGTCCGGGACGCTCTCCGATGTTCTGAAGGAGGAGCTTTCCGACATCACAGCCCGCTGGGCGGGTCTGGAAAAATCCGCCCATCCGATCGAGCGGCTGTCCCGGGTTGCGACCTCGACCATTGAAGCCCTTCGACAGATCCGGAACAGTTCGGACGCAGATCGCCGAACAGAATTGACCCGGGAGATGCACCACGCGCTGTTGGGCGCTCTCGGCTATGCCTGGAAACGAGAGACTGCGTTCACCGCGCTGGCAGGCGCACCGGTTATTCCGCTGATCTCGCGGGTGGCGGACGCTTCCGGTCGGGATGCGCTCTGGATTATCGAGGCGCCCCTTCAGCACGCCGAGGACGAGGCGGCGGATCCGCTAGGGGCGTGTTTTGCGCTGGATCAGTTTCCCGCCGATGCAGGCGAAGCGGCACTTCTTGACCGGACGATCGAATCCGTTCTGGCGGAGGGGGTGTTCGAGCTCGCCGACGGACCTCGCCATGTTATGGTCTTGGGGCTCTCCCAGATCGTTTTGATCGACAAGCGGAAATGGCCGGCCCGGTCCGTCCTACGCTTCGATCTTCAGGAAATCTTCACGCGCACGGACCGCGACACACTTACGGTCATGGCCTGCTTGATCTCGCGGGAGACCCGGGTGCCGGAACAGGGTGCACCAATCTCGGACCGGCTCGAAGAGGAGGCGCAGCGGAATGCCAACGCTGTCACCACCTCGCTGAAGCGCACGGTTCGGGACGCCATCGAACTCCTCGGCCAGGAAGTTCTGACTGTCACGGGCGGGAAGAACAAAGACGTCTGGATCGATGGACCGGAACTGTCGCGTGAGTGTCTGCGCTACATGTACCGGCTCCTCTTCCTGTTCTACGCTGAGGCGAACCCGCGACTGAACCTCCTGGACCTGAAAAACCCGATCTATGCGACGGGTTATTCCTTGGAAACGCTACGCGATCTGGAATCTGTGCCCCTGCGCACCACGGCGGACCGGGAGGGGACCTTCCTGTGGGAAAGTCTCCAACAGACGCTGACTCTGCTCTACACGGGGCTTGATCTCGCCGATGAGGAAAAGGGCAGCGGGCTGCGCCTGCCGTCGGTGAAGGTATCTCTTCTCGACCCGGCGAGCACGCCGCTTCTGAACGGGCTGATGCTGCGCAACGAGGCGATCCAGAAGGTAATCCGGCTCCTCTCGCTCCGGTCCACCGGAAAGAGCACGGGCCGGATCTCCTATGCCAAGCTCGGGATCGGTCAGCTTGGTGCGGTCTATGAAACGCTAATTTCCTTCACGGGGGTCGTTGCGAAGACAGACCTCATCGAGCTGAAACCTCGAAAGGGGCGGTCGAACGACGCGGCCGAGGACGGGGACGATGCGGACGCGCCAGATCTGGATGACGACGTCGAAGAAGATCTGTTCGGGGATGAGGAAGCCGAACAGGACGAGGCGTTCCGCCGCGACAAGGTCGATCCGCTCGCCCCAAGCTGGTTTGTGCCGCGCAGCCGGATCGGCGAGTTCGCGCCAGAAGAGATTGTATTCAACGGTTCGGAAGCGCTGGTCTATCCCAAGGGGACCTTCATCTACCGCCTCGCCGGCCGGGACCGGGAAAAATCTGCGTCCTACTACACCCCGGAACCGTTAGCGCGGCTCCTCGTCAAGCATGCGCTGATGGAGCGGTGCCGGGATCTGACCGCAGACGAACTTCTTGAACTCAAGATCCTCGAGCCGGCCATGGGTTCTGCGGCCTTTCTGGTCGAAACCACAAATCAGCTTGCCGATCTCTACCTCGAGCGGAAGCAGAAGGAGACTGGCACGACGATCCCCCAAGACAAGGTTGTCGTCGAGAAACAGAAGGTACGGGCCTATATCGCCGACCGGAACTGTTTTGGCGTCGACCTGAACCCGATTGCCGTGGAGCTGGGGGCGATCTCGCTTTGGTTGAACAGCCTCCATGCCAGCGACTTCTCGCCATGGTTCGGGGATCAGCTTCATTCCGGGAACTCGTTGATCGGCGCCCGTCGCGCCTCCTATGCGCCCACCTGGCTCAGTGCCAGGACCCAAGCGGATCTTTGGCTCAACGCAAAGCCGGAGGAGATCGGCTGGCGGAAACGCCTGCCCGAGAACCACGTCTGGCAGTGGCTGCTCCCCGCCAAGGACATGGCAAACTTCGACAAGGACAAGTCGATCAAGCCCTTCGCGGGTGACGCGCAGGACCAGATCAAGGCCTGGCGGAAGGACGGCTTCTTCAAAAAGCTGGAACCGCACGAGATCAAGCTGGTGCAAAAACTCAGCCGGGTTGCGGAGGCTCTCTTTGATCAGGTGGCCGACGATCTGGCCAAGACCCGCGCCGCGGCAAATGACGCGATCACGCTCTGGCCGGACAAGGTCATCCCCGGCAACAAGGGCCTCGATTTCCACGCCAAGGAAAAGCTGAACGCCCACCTGATCGGGGCTGATCATGCGACCAACACGCTGCCCTACAAGCGGCTCAAGACGGCGATGGACGCATGGTGCGCGCTTTGGCTCTGGCCTCTCGATAAGGCGGATCTGCTGCCCAGCCGGGCGGAGTTCTTGCAGGGCATGGCGATGATCCTGGAAGGGGGTTTTACCCCGGACGGATCACTGGCCGCCCCCAGCATGGATGAGTTCGTCGATCCGGCTCCTGACTTTCTGGACATGATGGAGCCAGACGCGCCTGCCCGGGACCTGTTCAAGGCTGCCGCCAAGCGGCAGGACGGGCTGTTCCGCGAGACCAATGTCGAGGCGCTGATCGAGACCTTTGACTGGCTCGGCGTCGCGACCCGGGTTGCCGAGCGCGAGCGCTTTGTGCATTTCGACCTGATCTTTGCCGACATCATGAAAGCGCGGGGCGGGTTCGACCTGATCGTGGGGAACCCGCCTTGGGCCAAGCCGTCGTGGAACGAGGGGCTGGTGCTGGCGGATATCGATCCGCTTTACGCGGGGCTGTCGGCGTCGGACGCGAAGAAGGTTCTGCCTGAGGCGCTGCCAAAAGCACCCTCCGTACGGCGTGAAGGGCGGATGGTCTCGGCGGAACGGGCCTTCCTGCAGGATTTCGTGTCGACCCGAGGGGCGATGGAGGTGACCTCGTCCGAGGTGATGAACCCCTTCGCCGGGGGCGGGTCGAACAACCTCTATCGCTGCTTCATCGATCTGTCGTTTCGGCTAGTCGCGCCGGAGGGCTATGCGGCGCTGATCCACCAGGATGGGCATCTAGGAGAACCGAAGGCTGGAGCATTCCGGCGTCATTGGTATGCACGGATCGTAAAGCATTTCGGCTACATCAACACGATCAAATCTAAGAACTTTGCCGACGCTGCGCACTACATGCGTTTCAGCCAAAACATATACCGCGGAAACGATGCTGAGGTGAGTTTTGAGCAATTCACAACAGCATTTCTTCCCCAGCAAGTGGACGAGTCATACTCACACGACGGCGTGGGCCAAATTCCCGACATTAAGGGCTCCGACGGAAAATGGGACACGCGCGGTCACCGCGATCGCGTTATTTACATCGACCTAGATGCCCTCAAAGTCATTCATGCACTTGCTGAAGAGGACTCTGTTCCAATCGAAGAGACGCGCTTTATTCAGCCGTATTCGGCGCGGACGCTAAGCGTCTTCCGAGAAATGGCGCGATTTCCAAAGCTAAATGCAGCGATCCCCAAGATCGAACGAACAGTCAGCACCGCACAGGGTGAGCGCACGGTGGAGTTTCCTCTCTGGCAAATGTCCGCTCATTGGAATGAAACGGCAAGCCAAAACGATGGAACCATTAGGAGAGAGACGAAATTCCGTTCTGCAGACGCGATGGTGTTGCAAGGCCCTCTTTTTTACGTCGCCACACCCCTGTACAAAACCGCCAGATCCATTTGCAAAAACAAGGCTGACTATGACGTGATTGATCACAGTCGGATTGACGATGACTATCTTCCGAGAACAAACTTTGGCCCCGCTGTCGACAAAGCCGAGTACAGAAATCGTATGGCGAGATGCCGTTGGAACCCAACACTGAGCCATGCCGATTTTTTCAGAGTTGCATTCCGGAGACGTCTAAATCTGAATATGGAGCGGACTTTGATTTCTGCTCTAATTCCGAGTGGAAGTACACATATTCACAGTGTTGAAAGTGTAGCTTTTGATGATCCCCGAAGCCTTCTTGCCTTCAGCGTTTTCTCCGCCTCAATCTTGGGTGATTTTCTGACGAAGATAACTGGCAAAGAAGACATACATTCCGCAACAGTAGAAAGATGGCCTTGGGTCGTTTCCTCCGATACAGCCCTTCACCGTTCTTTGCGACTCGCTTGCCTTACGTCAGCATATGCCGAGCTTTGGAATCACAACGCATTTGGGTTGGTTGCTTCGGCTTGGTCTTCTTCTGACCCTCGCCTGCGGCTCGAAGGCCCAGTTGAAGGCCCTGTCAACTGGAACCGGACCGCAGGCCTTCGAACCGAGTTTGCCCGCCGCATGGCGCTGATCGAAATTGACGTGCTGGTCGCGCAGGCGCTTGGCCTGACCCTGGACCAGCTGATCGAAATCTATCGGATCTACTTCCCGGTTCTGCAAGAGAACGAGGCGGGCACCTGGTACGACCAGAACGGTCGGATCGTCTGGACCTGCTCCAAGGGCCTGCCCGGCGTCGGCTGGCTCGACGAGCGCGGCAAAAGCCCCGGTCGCGCCGCCTGGGACAAGATCCTCGCTGACAACCCCTCGGAACTGACCTGCACCGCCATCGACGACACGATGCCCGGCGGCCCGCGCGAGGTCACCCGTCACTTCGTCGGCCCCTTCACCCAGTGCGACCGGATCGAGGATTACAAACGCGCATGGGCCCATTTCGAGCGGCTGAAATCTGTGGAGGCCGCCGAATGACCGCGCTGCAGGCCGAACTCCCCCTTGAGGAAGGGATCGACGCGATCCTGCGTGATACGGCCGACCGGATTGACGAGCTCTACCGCGCCGCCAGCGAACCGGGCGCGCGCCCGCCGTGGATGGACCTGTTCAACAGGATCGCTGGCCAGACCCACATGGCCCCGTTCAACCTGATGCTCGCGGACCTCCAGCGCCCCGGCGCGCGCTACGTCGCCTTCCCCGACAAATGGCGGGAGATTGGGCGGACGGTGAAGCCAGCCTCGATCCCTATTGTCGTCCTCTGGCCGTTCTGTCCGGTGCGCTGCGCCTATGAGTTGGCCGATACCACCGGGGACCCGGTTGACGATGCCCTTCTGGAAAGGGTGTTCGGTGAGCCCGTCGCGGTCCGCGATGGCCTGATCGACCGCGTCGCGCGCCGCGCCCTGAAGGAAGACCGCATCGAGGTGAAACCCGTGAGCCTGGCCTCAACCCTCGCCGGGGACGCCCGCGCGGTTGCAGGCGCTGTTGCGACCAAGGGGAAACCCGCCGGGCCGGGATGGGTCGTCCGGGTGAACTCGACCCTCAATCCGAACGCCCAATTCACCACGCTCGTCCACGAATTGGCCCATGTGTATCTCGGGCATCTTGGTGGGAACGGAAAGAAGTGGCCGGACCGGAGGCCTCCTCAACTCGATGTTCGGGAGTTCGAGGCGGAGGCGGTGACCTTCATCGTCTGCAAGCGATTTGGATTGAAGTCGAACTCGGCTGAATATCTGAATGGATACTTGAAAGAGAAAACGATTGAATTTGTAAGTCATTCCGCGATCGCACGGGCTGCTGGAAGGATTGAACAGCATGCCCGGTAGTCCAAGTTTTATGGAGTGATTTCAAAATGAACCCGATTCTCCTTGCCCGCCATGTGCAGGACAGCCTGCGTGAGTTGGTCCACTCCACTCTGAACAGCACCAGCCCCGCTTTTGAGGGGATGGTGGAGCGGTTCATCGACGAGCCAGCAAACTTCATCAAAGGTCCGTGGATCTCAGTCGACATGCCGTTCCGGCAGATCAAGGGGGCAGAAGACGGAACTTGGCGGCAGCCTTTCCCTGAGGTGCCACTGCGCTTTGCACCCTATCAGCACCAGACGGATGCCTTTACCAGGCTGAGCGGAGAGGCGATGCGCTCGACACTGGTTGCGACAGGGACCGGGTCGGGCAAGACGGAATCCTATTTGTGGCCGATCCTCGACCACTGTCGTCGGAACAAGGGGAAGCCCGGGATCAAGGCCATCCTGATCTACCCAATGAACGCGCTGGCCACCGACCAGGCGCGCCGGATTGCGGCGGCGATCTCCGAGATCGGGTCATTGGACGGCGTGCGGGCCGGCATCTATGCAGACGCAGAGCCACAGAACCCTGCGCATGAGGTGACGGCGGACAGCGTGATCACCCATCGCGAGACGATGCGGCGGAACCCGCCCGATATTCTGCTTACCAACTACAAGATGCTCGACTACCTCCTTCTGCGTGGTCGGGACAAGCCGCTGTGGGAGAAGAACGATCCGGAATCGCTGCGGTTTTTGGTGGTCGACGAAATGCACACTTTCGACGGGGCGCAGGGTGCGGACCTCGCCCTCCTGCTGCGCCGTCTGAAACACCGTCTAAGTACTCCGAAAGGTCATCTGATCTGCGTGGGGTCTTCGGCCACGCTTGGCGCGGGTGAAGGCGCGAAGGTCGATCTGCGGCGTTATGCCAAAACCATTTTCGGCGAACCCTTCGATGAAGGGGCGGTTGTGACGGAGACACGGAAAACGCCGAACGAGGTGTTCGGAGACCCGGAATATGTGGATCGGCCGGACCCGGCAGAAATCCACACTGCGCTCCGCGAGGCCGAGGAAATGGATCAGGCTGACGCGGCGCTTCGCCTCGCGACGGCCCTGTTCCCGGACCGGACCGATCCGGATCTGGCCTTCATTGATGATGGCGCTACTTCAGACCAAGCCTGGCGGATCGCGCTTGGTGAACGGCTGAAGGAGCATCATCTGTGTCAGCGGGTTCTCAAAATCATCGCCGAACACAAGGGCCCCGCCTCACTCGAGGCGATCGCCGCAGGGCTCGCACAGGTCCGGGTGCTTCGCGACTGGTCCGAAGTCGATCATCGTGCACTCGCGGAACTGGTCGTGGCGCTGGTCGCTTGGGCCCGGTCAGGTTCGGCAGAACGCCCACGTCCGCTATTCAACGTCCGGCTCCAGCTCTGGATCCGGGAAATGTCGAGGATGGTGACGAACCTGCCCCGAACCGAGGCAGCCGGTGTGCGATCGCAGATGAGCCTGTCCCATGCTCTTGATCTCGACCGACACACATTGCGCCGCTCCCTGCCGATCGTGAACTGTAACCGATGTGGGGCCACCGCCCATGTCGGGCGGTTGAACCCGAATTCAACCTCCTGCTGGGCCCCGCTCGAGCAGCTTTATGAAGAGTTCTTCGACGAGAGCGCAGGTGGAAAGATCCGACTTTTCTATCACGAAACGCTCGATCGAATGATCCCGGCGGCCGGTGGTGGTGTGCGGATTGTGAAGGGGCTACTCGATGCAGAAAGCATCGAATTCACCCCGTCGGATCATGAAAACCTTGCGCCGGGTCCTTCCGCACCGGTTTGGATGTATGACCCGACGGACGCGGCGAGTGGGCGTATTGACCGGTCCTGTCCGGTCTGTGGACAGGCGCGCGGGTTGCTCCTCTTCGGGATGCGAGCGGCCCGACTGACGACTGGGATCACAGGGACCCTCTACACCTCGGCACAGAACGAGGAAGAGCCAGAGGCGAAACCGCGCTTTCTTATGTTCTCCGATTCCGTCCAGGACGCGGCTCATCGTGCGGCGGTGGCCGAGACCCGTAACTCACTGTCGGTCTATCAGAAATCACTATTCACCGCCCTGCAGGAAGCTGAAACGGACGGGATGAGCCTCTCTGACGTGATCGAGAAAACCCCTGCCGCGCAGCTCGATTTGCATGGACCGGACGCCTTTACGGCCCTTTACATCCCGAAAGAGCAGACTTGGCGTGGTCGGTACCAAGAGTTGATCCGGGACGGAACATCAATCACCGACACAGTCTTCCTAAATCACATGAAGCTACGCCTCGGGTGGGAGTACTTCGTGGACCTGAGCTATCGGTCGCATTTCAGCCATACGCTCGAAGCGAACGGCATGGTCGCGGCTGATGTCTCTGCCGATGTTCTGAGCGCTTCCGCACAGCGGCTCGCAAGCGAACTCAGGAACGATCTTCCTGGTGCCCCCGACATCGACCCTGCGCTTCTCGCCCGGTTCCTGTTCGGTGTAGTTCAACGTATGCGCCGCCAGGGCTCCGTCGCGCACCCCTATGTTGCCAGTGCGGTGGCAACAGCCTCGGGCGCGCGGGGTCTGAACTGGTTCGCATCCGCAATCCAAATGGGTGTTGGCAGGACTGGAACGCTTCCGATACCAGACAGCCGACGCGGCCTCGCGCCAATCCCAGTTACATTGGGTCATCCACCTATCGGGTATGAGCGCATCACGAGGTCGCAGGGGGTTAGCTGGTATCGGGATTGGCTCTTCCGGACCCTCGGCGTGGAGGATCTCCGCTACGGAACGGACCCGGACACGATATATCCGATGGTTCTGCAGCGTCTCGAAGCCGACAGCATCCTGCGCCGGGTTAACGGCCCGGATGGGCAGAACCGGCACGCGTGGCTGATTGAACCGGACAAGGTCACGGTCTCGACCCATACGATCGGACTCACTTGTGACCGCTGCGGTCGGCAGGAGACGGTCCTCGCGGAGAACGAGGAGATCGCGGCAGGATCACCATGCACCAAGATCGGATGTACTGGGCATTTCGCGCTGGCAGGTGCTCCGCCACGCCCGGCGTTGCACCGATCTCTTCGGTCCGACCGAAACCACCGGGTGGTCGCGCGCGAACATACTGGGATCCTCGAAACCGATGAGCGATTGCGTGTCGAGACCGGGTTCATCAAGGACGAGACCCGGTGGGCGCCGAATCTGATTTCCGCCACACCGACCCTCGAAATGGGGATCGACATCGGGGATCTATCGACCTTGCTTCTGGGGTCGGTTCCACCTGAAGAAGCGAATTACGTGCAGCGGATGGGCCGGAGCGGTCGGCGCGACGGAAATGCCTTGAACATTGTACTTGCCAATTCGCGAGCTCATGACCTTCAGTTCTGGGAAGATCCGACCCCGATGCTGGCGGGCCAGGTGCGCCCGCCTGGGGTCTTCCTTGCGGCCGAAGAAGTTCTTCTTCGCCAGGTGACTGCCTTTACACTCGATACCTATGTCGCGGCCACTGCGGAGGCGGGCGACTACGGGAAGGTGCGTGATGTCTTGAAGCGCCGCTCCTCCGGAGCGACGGAGGGGTTCCCTATCGAATGGCTGGACCTGGTCCGCGACAGAGGGCATGAATTGGCGACCGCGTTTCTGGCGGGACTTCCGCCCGCCGTTCAGGCGCGCTCGGATCTCGTGGACCGGGTGCGCGGTTTCCTGATCAGTAGCGATCAAAGGTCGATTGGTTGGCGGATCGGCGCGGCGTTTGATGCCGCAGCCACAGAGAAGGCGCGGCTGATAGAGAAGCGGGAAGAGGCCACAAAAGAACTGAATCGGCTTCGGAAACGACGGGCAGAGCTGACAGATGAGGAGTTCGAGAAGCGCGAGGGTGAGATCGCGCGTGACCGGACCGAGATTAACCGGCTGATCCGCAGCGGGATCGATGATGTGGCCGTCATCAAGTTCCTTACCGATAAAGGGATCCTCCCAAACTACGCCTTCCCGGAAGAGGGGGTGAAACTCACCTCGATCCTCTCGCGCCGAAACGATCCGACCAAGACCGCATCGAAGGATGAGGATGGGCTTCTTTATGTTGAGTATTCCCGTCCAGCCAGCTCCGCCCTATCGGAGTTCGCACCGGGTCAGTTCTTCTATGCAAACGGGCGACAGGTTGAGATCGAGCGGATCGAGATCGGGAAGGAAGACCTGAGCCGTTGGACCTTCTGCCCCAACTGCTCACATGTCGCGCACCGGATTGAAGGCATGGAAACCAGTACATGCCCGCGCTGTGGGGATGAGATGTGGTCCGATTCCGGGTCCAACCATGATGTCGTTCAGCTCAAGTCCGTGATCTCGGTGGACAGCGAGGAAAAGGCGGCGATCCGGGATGGCGATCAGCGCGACCAGAGACAATTCGACCGGGTTCTTATGCCATTCCACGGGCCGGAGCATATCCACACTTCCTGGTTCACCAGTCGAGAGAATGGCGCGCCGTTCGGGTTCGAGTTCCTGCCGCACTGCACCTTCCGGGATTTCAACTTCGGCCCGAAGTCCACGTTTCCAGGGCCGAAAATCGCCGGCGAAAAACGACCGGCGCAGCCGTTCCTGATCTGCCGCCATTGCGGCACGCTCCAAAAGGCGGCGAAAGATGAAGCAGATCGCGGAACCCACCCACCGAGCTGCAAGGTCATCCGCGAAACGGCACTCGCCCGCGAGAAATGGGAGACCGGCGTCTTTCTGATGCGGAACTTCGATACTGAAGCGATCCGGATCGTGATCCCGGTCGTTGGTGAGGCCGATGATGATGATTTGAAGAGCTTCGTCGCTGCGATCAACCTCGGGATGCGCAGACATTTCGCGGGGAAGGTCGACCATCTCCGCTCCACGATCTTCGCCGCCCAGCTCGACGGGATGACCACCGTCCGCAGCCTCTACCTCTATGATGCTGTCCCAGGCGGGTCAGGGTATCTGAGACAGGTCGGAGAGCACCCTGACACGATGCGGGCGGTGATCAGTCGCGCGGCTGAGGCGCTTCGGGACTGTCCTTGTAACCAGGAACCAGACCGAAACGGTTGTTTCCGTTGCGTGAAGCCCTACCGATCCCAGTTCGGTCCCGGCGAACCTGATCGGGATCGTGCACGTCAGATGATGGAAACGATCCTGCAGAAGTGGGATAGCCTCAACCGGACGGAGACTGGGATCGACGAGTCGATCCGGGGCGCCATGGTGGAGAGTGCCCTCGAGAAGCGGCTCCTGAACTCCCTTGCCGACCGGTATGGGAACGATGCGCTGACCCCTCAAGTCCTATCAGGTGGGCGTCGCGGCTTTGTGCTGCGCGCTGGTCCCAAGGACCGGCCCCGGCTCTGGACGATCGAACCCCAAGTGCAGATCGATGCCCGCTTCAAGAACCTCCCTCGAAAACGGATCGACTTTCTCTTTACACCGGCGGGCCAAGCCGGTGCCTTGCCTGTCGTGCTCGAAATGGACGGCCTCGAATATCACGCGGACACAGTCGCCCAAGATCTTCTAGACCGGATCGAGATGATCCGGTCCGGTCAGGTCCGGGTCTGGACCCTCGCCTGGGCAGACCTCGATGCACAAAACCGAGCCTATCTCAATCCACTCGCGGAACCGGCCCTCAACGTGGAAAAGGTCGGACGACTCGCTAGGGTCTGCACCTTCCCGGGCTTCGCGACTCATATCGAAAGCGTCCGCGCACTCCAGGTAGAAAGCTCCCTCGAAGGGTTCTGGCACCTTCTGGACGGCGTAAGGGACGATGACGCTCCGAGCCGCTCGATCCTGACCAGGGGACTCGTTGCGACCGGGCGGCCGCTCGATCAACTGCCGCGGCAGGCCTCCCTTACGGAAGAAGGGCGCCAGTTCCTTCTCACGCCGGGGCTGACGGATCATGTTGGGGCTGGAGCGCTTGACCTATATTTGGCATGCAAACAGATATCTCCGACGGAGTGGGCCGGATCGGACGCAGATATTCGACTTGTTCTGCGAGCTGAACTCCCGGATCCAGGTCATCAGCCTGCTGCGAAGGCGCTCTACACTGAAGCGTGGCGTGGCCTCTGGCGCCTCGTCAATCTGTTTCAGTGTGTTCGCGGTTTCCATGTGGAACTGGCGGGCCTCGACACTCTGTCTCCACCCGATATGTCGGTAGGGACCGGACCAACGGATGCTGACACGGAAGCCTGGCGTGAAGCCCGGGCACTATGTGATGATCTGTTCCATCCTCTGATCGACGCCTTGATCGCGGCTGAAGTGCCCGGCCCGGACCGTTTTGGGGACGATTTGCTCGTCGAGGGGCGGGTTGTTGGGATGTTGGAATTTGGGTGGAGGGAGGCCAACGTTGCGATTGCGGAAACCCTCTGTGAGGGGGTGAGTTGGCGGCTCATCCCGTTTGATCCGGAGAGCGACCAAATCGGCGAGACGGTCACCAAAGTTATTCAGGCGATTCAGGAGACAAACACATGATGGACGCAATCAACAAGCGGGTCTCCTATGACATCGGTTGTATGAAAAGCCTGCGGAAACTTCCCGACAAGGTGGCGCTGCGCTTCATGGATATGATGACCCGCTACATGTCTGATCCGTCTGCGAACGGGTTGAACCTTGAAACCGTGGAAGGTGCGAAAGACAGTTCGATCAAATCCCTCCGTGTCGACCAAGGCTACCGCGCGATCGCCTTCGAAGTGGGCCGCGACATCATGTTCGTCCATGTGAATGAACATGACAAAGCCTACCGGTGGGCCGGAAACCGTCGGGTGAAACTCGACCCGGATACGAACCGGATCCGCGTCGTCGAGGAACTGGAAGCGGACATCGTCGAGACCGCTCCCCAGACTGCGAACGAGCCACGTCTCTTCGCGGCTGTATCCGAAAAGCGGCTGAAAGCCCTCGGTGTTCAGCAAGAAGAAATAGCCGCGGTCCGTGCGCTTGCCTCGATTGATGCGCTGGAAGCTGCAGAAGAGGCTTTCGATCCGCTGACCTACCAGATCCTCTATGCCCTCGCCGCAGGCTATTCCGACGAGGAGGTTTACGCTCTGACGGGCATCCCGGAACAACCGGAAGCCACGGCGGAAAACGCACCTGCTGACCTGACGTTCGATCAAATGATTGAAACGGAGGAGAGCCGCCAGACCATCTTCATCCCAGAGGATGAAAAGGAACTCAGGCGTGTTTTTGAAGAGGGGCTCGAGGGATGGCGGGTGTTCTTACACCCTGATCAACGCAAGATTGCCTACCGGGACTACAACGGCCCAGCCATGGTCCGCGGTGGCGCCGGGACCGGGAAAACCGTCGTTGCCATGCACCGGGCGAAGCACCTTGCCGATCAGATCGAACAGGATATGACGCGGGCAGGTCAACGGGTTCTGCTGACAACTTTCACGACGAGCCTCGCACAAGACATCGAAGCGAACCTACGAACTCTGTGTCCAGAACACCTGGACGCTCGGCCGCCTCGGATCGAAGTGATCAACTTGGACCGTTGGGTGTCCCAGTTCCTCAAGCGGAAGAATTTCGCACGCGAAGTCGCCTTCTTCGGAGAGGCGCGGGATCGTCTCGATGAGATCTGGCGAGAAGTGTTCGACGATCATGAATTACCTGATGGGCTCTCCGAGGCCTTCATCCGCGCGGAATGGGCTCAGATCGTTCAGGCGAAAGGTCTCATCGACCAGCGGTCTTACCTGAAAGCATCTAGGGCCGGACGCGGCACTCCTCTCGATCGCCGCAAGAGGGCCGCGCTTTGGATAATTTTCGCGGATTACCGGGCTAGAATGATAAGTGGTGGTCTTGCTGAACCGGATGACGCCTACCGCGAAGCGATCGAGATCCTAGCTGCTGAAGCCCCCAGCCTGCCCTATGCGGCGGTGATCGTCGACGAGGCGCAGGATATGGGGGAACAGGCATTTAGACTGATTAGGGCTATCGTGCCGGAGACGCCGTCCGGGGATAGCAATTCTCTCTTCATAGTCGGGGATGCGCACCAGAGAATTTACGGGCGCAGAGCCAGCATGGCTTCCTGCGGCATCAATGTGCGCGGAAGGTCTCGGCGACTACGCCTGAATTATCGAACGACCCAGGAGATTCGAGCTTGGGCCGTATCCGTTCTTGAGGGTGTAAGCGTGGATGATCTCGATGAGGGAAGTGACACGCTACGCGGCTATGTGAGCCTTCTGCATGGAGTATCACCGAACCTGGTAGGATGCGCCTCCGAAGAGGAGGAGCTCAAGGGTGTTGCGTCTTGGGTGCGAGCTCTCCCCTCCGATGACATGCATTTGTCAGACGTTGGTGTTCTCTGTGCTCGTCGATCGGACGTAGATCGGGTGAGTGAAGCCTTGCGCGCGGGTGGCATCGAGACAGTGACTCTCCAAGCTGGTGCGGATGATCGATCAATCCCGGGGGTACGTGTCACGACCATGCACCGCGCTAAGGGACTTGAGTTCTTCGCAGTAGCTATCCCATTCGTGTCTGACTCAGCCTTCCCACCGCCAGGCGCCTTGAAGGCAGCTGTGGACGCTGCCGACCGAGAAGATATCGTTACCCAATATCAGTCGCTTTTGCACGTTGCAGCGACGCG
>NZ_JBXWTH010000096.1:0-23855 GCF_059613825.1 Ruegeria sp. SATB027 | reverse complement strand
GTCCATTCAGACCTCCCTTTTGGGACTCTGAATCAGAAATCAGCTCAAATGGGAATCATAATTGTCCACGGGCCCTAACTATCTTGCTGCGTCTTTCCACCATGATCACATCACGCCATTTGCCTTCATGCGGGCCGTAGCTCATTTTCCCGAGCTTCTTTCTGGTTCCCAATATTTGGAACCCAAATTCGGCATGAAGTTTCAGGCTGACCTCATTTTCGGGGAAGATCTGTGCGACCAGTGTCCAATATCCGGCTCTCTCGGCCGTCTGGATCAGTGCTTCAAGCAACTGACGACCTACGCCTTGGCCTTTGCGATCCGCAGACACGTAGATCGAAACCTCTCCCACGCCGCGATAGACATGCTTGGCGGAGGTCGGGCTTACCCCGGCCCAACCGGCGATTCCATTGTCATCCTCGACAACCAAGGCAAGCCCACGGCCCGTCAGGAAACTAGCATTGAAACTGTCCCAGTCATGCGGTTTGGCGCGAAACGATGCATTTCCGGTTGCCAAACCTTCCGCATCAATTTTCGAAATGTCCTGGCCGTCGGTTGGGTCAGGCACACGCACGGTCAGTTGGTTCAGGTCCATAGTGCCGCCACGAACATGAGAGTTGCCAAGCCAGCCAAAGCCTGTGCTATTGCCCCGCCGGTGAGGATGAATATGGCTCGGCCTTCGCTGTGTTCGTCTGCTAATGCGTCCCGGCGCACCAGCCAATAGTAGCTGTCATTGGGCAGGATTGCGATGAAAGAGCCAAGGCAGATTGCAAAGACAGCCGCAACTTCATTTGTCCCGCTGGCCAGCACGATCGGTGCCGCCACCGGTGCAATCGCGGCAAATGTTGCCATGGACGAGCCCTGTGCAAGCTTGAATAAAACGGTTAACCCGAACAAAGCCAACAGCGTCAGAATCCCGTTGCCCTGTGGGGCAAGGCGATCCAGTGGCACGAGCCCCGTCAGCACCGCGCCAAAGGCGCTTGCGGCTCCGATGATCAAGAGCAAGGACCCAGTTCTTCGGACTGCACTGTCGAGGCAGGCGCGTCGCGCCTCAGTCGGAGTTTGCAACATGGCAAGGACGGCTGCTGATAACAATGCGCCCTTAGGCATCAAAAGAAATCCCAGGAAAGCGTTGCCTGTTTCTCCAACAAAGCTGCCGATGATAAGCAGGACAGCCAGCAGCAGAAACGGAAGAAAGGCAATCAGCAAATGGCTGGTGTTTGTGTGCTGTATGTTGCCACCTTCAGAAGAGAGGCGCCCATCAACGGCACGAACCCAGACCGCCCCTGCCGCCCAGACCGGCAGCGTCAACCCTAGGCCGCAGAGCATGAGCATCATGGGGTCTACGCCGTCCGGCCCCAATGCGCCAAGGCCAGCAGCCACGATGAGCGGGCCAGCGGGATAGAGCAGTTTGAACCCGGCATAGGCCCCGAAAGCGGTATCTAGCTTGTAGCGTCCTGCGGCGGGCGACAGGGCGGCATAGGCCGTGTCCGGACAAATCATCCCGGCACCAGCGACGGGTGACGCCAGCGCAGCGGTCCGGCCTGCCGCGTCGGAGGCCACGTTTTGCTTGGATAACGCCGCCGCCAGAGTGAACGACGGAAGCAAGATCAAGGCGAACTCACCCAAGGCCCGCCCGAACCCCAGATTGAACTCCGAAATGACCTGATCTGCACTCAGCCCGCCACCAAACCCGATGACAAGCGTCAACAGAACCATCCAGACCACCAGCGGCAGATTGGGAACAAAACGTCTTGATCCCGAGGTGACGGTGTTTGTTGAAAGCGTTTCCGACATGGCGATTTACCCTACATATTGAGTTTCAGTCATGTTAAGTTGCCAATCATCTTTTACATAATGAGAAAATCATAGGGTCATCATGCCTTCTACTCATGCAAGGCCGCCCTTGCGTTCATTGCAGGTCTTTGAAGCCGCTGCGCGATGCGGCGGCTTTACGGCCGCAGGCGAAGAACTGGGTATCACGCAAAGCGGCGTGTCCCGGCAGGTGTCCGATCTTGAGGCGGTGCTTGGTATCGCCCTCTTTGTGCGCAATGGGGCGAGGTTGTCTCTGACACCGGTTGGCGAACATCTGGCTGCACAGTTGGCCGACGCCTTTTCCCGCACATGGGCCGCCGTTGCGGATGCCAGACGGTCAGAGCAGGTTGTCACCCTGTCGATGCTGCCCTCGGTAGCCTCAAAGTGGTTTGCACCAAGGCTGGGGCTCTTTTTGGCCGCACATCCCGACATCGACCTGCGCCTGACGGCCTCGCGGCATCTGGTGGATTTTGCGTCTGAAGGGGTGGATGCGGCGATCCGCTACAGCCCGTCGCCGTCAGATCTTTTGATGGCGGAGAAACTCGGCACCGAGACAGTGAAGCCGGTTTGCTCACCAGGCTATGCCCGAGATCACGACCTGAGAACACCGAATGATCTTTACCGTGCAACGCTACTCTGCGGAGATATCCCGGAAAACTGGGCTGCCTGGTTTGAAGCTGCGGGGTGTAATCACCCACCGCCCGCTGGCCCTCGCCTCGGCGATGACGGAGCTATCTTGCAGGCGGCTGTCGAACACCAGGGGGTCGCGCTCGGGCGGTCTTTGCTCGTGGCCGACGATATCGCGGCAGGACGTCTGATCGCACCATTCATCACATCTCTCGATGCCAGCCATGCCTATTGGTTTGTTCGACCCAAAAACACCGCGCCGTCACCTGCGATTGATGCCGTCCAGGAATGGCTTGTCAGTCAGTTCAAAAGCGGGAAGCAGGAAACCTGACATTCGCGCAAACGCAGCGAAAGCTCAAATTGTCCGCATCGTTCTCCTTGAGACAAGGCGCAGCGAATGTCCGAAGACGACATCCCCTGTTCTTGATCTCCCGCCTCCAACGACCGGATTTCTTGCAGGCAAGGTCTTTTCGGTTCCGAGCCAGTAACGTGCAGTGAGAAAAATGCGGTTGCTGGCTTGGGGGACAGAGGGTTGATCTTCATGTTGTGAAATATCAATGGGTTAGGGGTGGAGAAGGTTCGATTCCGGTCCCATTCCCTCCGCCATTTACCAAAGTAAAATAATAATCATAAAAAGCAAAAGCTTATTTGAAATCAGACAGTGCGTTTCTGGACTATCGAGCGACGACACCCCTTAGAAACAACCGCGCTCAGCCGTTGTTGCAACATAGGTTAGTATCAGGGATGCGCCTGACGTTGTCTTCAGAACCTGTACGTTGCGCCCAGCAGCGGACCTGACTGGTCAAACCTGAAATCATTGCCGTTGATCTCATGATCGAAGGAAATATACCGGTAGCCGCCGCGGATCAGCCATCTGTCATTGATTTCATAATCTGCGGTCAGCAGAACTTGCCAGGTTTCGCTACCGCTCCGAAACCCGCCATAATCCACGAACCCGGTCCCTAACCATTTGTCAGAAATCCGAACTCTTGCACGGGCAGCGACGACCGGATCAGTCCAGTTGTCGTCGGTCGTCACACTTCGCCCAGCAGCGACCCCAGGTTGCAATCGGAACGTGGTTTTCGTGCTGAACCACCTGAACCCGCCTGCTAAGGCCACGCTGATCGCAGGTGTCTCATAAACATGGTAACCGACATAGCCGCTGAGAAACTGCGTGGTGGCAGAGGTATCCAAACTCGAAAACGCCGGGCCGGGAGTTGAGTTACTAAACGCCAAATCGGTGTAGTTGTAATCAGCAAGCAACAACCAGCGCCCGTTAGACGCTGAAATACTGCCCATAAACGCAAAATCCAGGTTTTCGAGAGCGTCTGAAAAACTCAACGTGCCGTCGATTGTTCCACTTGGTGTTGTAAGCGAAATATCCGTTTCGGCCATGAACAGATAAGCAGTGCCCGAAAACGACCAATCAGATTGTTGGGCTGAAACAGGCGGTGCGATCAGTAACGCAAACGCTATCGCCAAGTATTGCACCTTGCTTTTCATCGGTGACCTCGTAGCTGGAATTCATATTGCATTACTTGCATGCTTTACGGTTACACAATTTGTAGCAGTTTCCAATATCTCGATCGCTGTAGTGCCAACACGGTCCTTATCAATCAAAAGGTGCGTTCACACCGGAAATGCTAAAGGACGCTGTCGTGCGTCCCCCGAAATGATCATACGAAGAATAATCCTGCTTCCAACGAACAGTCGCTACTGGTTTGGGGCAACAGAGGCGGTCAACAATTGCTTGGAATACTCGTGGCTTGGGTTCCCCAAACGCAGTGTTTCCGAGGACATGACCTCAACAATTTCACCATTTCTCATAACCGCCAACTGCTCGCACATATGTGCGATAACCGGAAGATCGTGAGACACCATCAGATAGGTCAATCCGCGCTGTTTGCGCAGGTCAGTCAACAGGTTGAGAACCTCAGCCTGAACGCTGACATCCAAAGCTGACGTGGGTTCGTCCAAAAGCAGGATGTCCGGCTCACCTGCCAAGGCCCTTGCGATTGCCACGCGTTGTCTTTGACCGCCGGAAAGCTGGTGTGGATACCGAAACCGGAATCTTTGCCCAAGTCCGACGTCGTTGAGCAAATCGCTCACTCGTTTATCGATATCTCCAAACCCATGCAGATGAATTGTTTCACTGAGGACCTGGTCGACAGTATGTCGGGGATGTAACGATGCATACGGGTCCTGAAACACCATCTGGACGGTTCGAAAGAATGACCTGTCCCGCCGGGACCCGGATATCGCCTGACCTTCTACGCGGACTGTGCCCGACCATTGCGGTGCAAGTCCCGTTATTGCCCTCAGAATTGTCGACTTGCCGGACCCGCTTTCGCCCACAAGGCCAAAACTCTCGCCCTGCGCGACTTCAAGGTTTGCGTCTTTTACCGCATCGACCCGGTCGTGTGCATGACCAAACCAGACATTCAGATGGTTGATTTCCAGTGCCTTCATTTCAGCCCCTCACGCTCGGGGCTTCGGACCAAGACGGATCGCGTGTGAGAACACTCAGGTGGGTGCATTTTTCATCAAGGCGCGGCAGCGAGTTCAGCAGGCCCTGGGTATAGGGATGTTGAGCCTGATGCAGCTTGTCAGCCTCGCAAACCTCGACGATCCGACCTGAATACATGATGAGGACACGGTCGCAGAATTCAGACACCAGATTCAGGTCGTGGCTGATGAATATCAGGCCCATCCCCCGCTCCTTGACCAATCCATCCATGATGTTCAGCACCTGCCGCTGAACGCTGACATCAAGCGCCGAAGTTGGTTCATCGGCAATCAGTATCTTGGGATTAGGAATCAACATCATCGCAATCATAATGCGCTGCCCCATACCCCCAGACACCTCATGCGGGTACGTTCGCATCACCCGCTCAGGATCACGGATTGAGACGTTATCCAACATCTCGATAGCCATCTTCTTAGCATGGGCCTTCGAGCCGGAATTGTGCTGAAGGTATGCTTCCATGAGTTGCTCGCCAACGGTGACCACCGGGTTCAGAGAAAACTTGGGGTCCTGCATCACCATGGAGATCTGCTTCCCTCGCACCTCACGCATCTCGCGCTCGCTGAGCTTCATCAGGTCTCGGCCTTCCAAATTGATGTGTTTGGCCTCCACGATACCCGGATTTCGGATCAGGCGCAGAATGGCCCGTCCCGTCATCGACTTGCCCGAGCCGCTTTCGCCGACGATCCCCAGACGCTCGCGCCCCAGCGAAAACGACACGCCCCGCACGGCGTCAAACACGCCCTGACGGGTTGGGAAACGAACCCACAGATCTTCGATGTCGAGTAAGTTCATTGCCCACCGTCCTTTGGATCAAGCGCGTCCCGCAGCCCGTCACCCAACAGGTTGAAGGCCAGCGAAACCGTGAAAATTGCGAGCCCCGGCACCGTGGCCACCCACCAATGGTCAAGGATGAACCTTCGACCCTCGGATATCATGGCACCCCATTCCGGGCTTGGAGGTTGTGCCCCCAACCCCAGAAAACCAAGGCCGGCGGCAGCCAAAATGATCCCGGCCATATCCAGCGTGACACGCACGATCAAAGATGAGATGCAAAGCGGCCAGATATGCCGGGTGATGATGCGCAGCGGCCCGGCACCCTGAAGGCGTATCGCGTTGATATAGTCGGTTGACCGGATGGTCAGGGTTTCTGCACGCGCCATACGTGCATAGGGCGGCCACGCCGTGAGTGAGATTGCCAGAACCGCGTTTTCAATCCCTGCCCCAAGCGCCGCGACAAACGCCAACGCCAGAACAAGTCGTGGAAAAGCGAGGAAAATATCCGTGATGCGCATAAGGATCACATCCGTCCATCCCCCCACATATCCCGCAACAGTCCCGACCAGAAGCCCCGCAATCGGTGCGATGAGCGCCACAAGAGCCACGATGTACAGTGTAATTCGCGCCCCAAAGATCAGGCGTGACAGAATATCCCGCCCCAGGCTGTCGGTTCCCAACAGGTGCCCTTCAGCCCCGATGGGGAGAAGTCGGCTGGACAGGCTCTGAACAAAGGGATCGTGCGGCGCGAGAAAAGGCGCAAAGACCGCTGTCAGAACAAGGACGACAAGAATCGCCAACCCGACCATTGCCATCGAGTTTGATCGCAATGTCAGCCAGCCTTTGTAGAAGCTGGCCAATCTGGCATGGCGGCGCGAAGTCGGCTCGTCGGTCAGCAGCCACTGGCGCAAGGTCATGTCGCTCATTTCGACCTCGGATCAAAGAAACGGTAAAGAAGGTCCGAGAATATGTTCAGGCAGATAAAGATCAGCCCGACCACAACGGTTCCTCCAAGAACGGCATTCATATCGGCGCTCAGCAAAGCCGTCGTGATATAGCTGCCGATCCCCGGCCAGCTAAAGATGATCTCGGTCAGAACTGATCCTTCCAACAAGTTGGCATAGCTGAGTGCGATCACTGTGATCAGCTGCACCCGGATATTCTTGAAGGCGTGGCGCCAGATAACTTGTCTTTCAGACAGCCCTTTGACGCGGGCGGTGATGACATACTCGGCTGACAACTGTTCCAGCATGAAGGATCGGGTCATCCGGCTGATGTAGGCAAGCGAGTAGTACCCAAGCAATGCCGCGGGCAGGATGATATGGGACAACGCATTGCGGAAGACATCCCAATCCTGGGCCAAGGCACTGTCTACCAAAATCAGCCCAGTGCGTGAGGGCACTATGTCCTCGTAGAAGATATCCAGGCGGCCCGGGCCACCGACCCAGCCGAGTATCCCGTAGAAGACCAGAAGCCCCATGAGCCCCAGCCAGAAGATTGGCATTGAATACCCGACAAGCGCGACCACACGGGCGATCTGATCGATCCACGATCCGCGCTTGACTGCGGCGATCACACCAAGCGGAACACCCAGAAATATTCCAATCAGAACGCCCAAAGTCGCCAATTCCAGCGTGGCTGGGAAGACGCGGGCAATATCCTGAGAAACCGGGCGGGCATTCAGAAGTGAATCGCCAAAATCGCCGTGCAGAACATCCCAAAGGTAATATCCAAATTGAACCAACAGCGGCTTATCAAGACCAAGCTGTTGATAGACCGCATCATAAGTCGATTGCGATGCGCGTTCACCGACGATTGCCAGCACCGGGTCGATCGGCATCACGCGACCGATGATGAAGGTCACGAAAAGCAGACCCAGCATTGTAATTGCGATGGTGCCAAGAGTTTTCAGGATACTCTTGATCCAATGGATAAGAGGCGCCGAGCGGCGCCCCTCAGTTGGTCTTTCGGCCAGTGCCATTTACTTGGTCACCTGCCAATACGACGCCGATGTAATCGCCTGACCGGTTGAGAAATTCGTCACGTTTTCACGCAGGGCCGATTGCTCAATCTGCTGGAACATGATGACAAACGGCGAAGTCTCGCGGAACTCGGCCTGGATTTCCTTGTACATGTCAGCGCGTTTCGCGGTGTCGTTTTCGATAACGGCCGCGTCCGTTTTGTCGGTCAACCCGCCGGTATCCCAAGAATTCCGCCAAGCCAGCAATCCTGTGGCATTGGCTTCGTCCGAATTATCCGGGTTATAGGCAAAGGTACCTGCGTTCGTCTGCGGGTCGGGATAGTCCGGCCCCCATGCGCCAAGGTAAACATCCAGTTCCCGCGCACGATACCGCGCCAAAATTTGTTTGGCGGTCCCCACGGTGATGTTCATCGTGATGCCAACCTGACTCAGCGCATTCTGTAGCGATTGGGCGATTTCGATCCGTTCCTGCGCTTCACGCACACCTACTTCAATCTCAAGCCCGCTTACACCTGCTTCATCCAGCAGGGCCTTGGCCTTTTCCACATCAAAGCTAAACGGCGTCTCGTCAGAGGCACCGAGATAGGTTTGGGGCAGGAAATTCTGGTGGATCGTGTATTGCCCTTTCAGGAAGCTGTCGCGCATCCCTTCATAGTCAACCAGGTATTTGAACGCCTGCCGAACCTGAGGCTTGCTCAACTCGGGATGTTTCTGGCTCAGCGAAACATACATCAGGCGGCCCTTAAGCTCGTCTGCAATCTTTACGCCGGCAACAGATGAAGCGCCGGCAACATCTTCTGGATTCAGGTTGCGCGCGACATCGATATCACCACGTTCAAGCAACAGGCGCTGGCTGGCGCTTTCCTGAACGTGACGGACAACCACGCGCTCCATGGCCGGAGCACCCAAATAGAAATCGGGGTTCGACTTCAGTGTTACGCTTTCATTGGGTTTCCAGCTGACCAGGCTATAAGCACCAGATCCAGCAGTATTGGTCTTGAGCCATTCATTGCCCAAGTCGCCATCCTTGTCGTGTTCCATCACCGTCTTCTTATCGACAATGCCGCCGATGGTAGCGGTCAGACAGTTCAGAACGAAGGATGTCGCATAGGGTTTGTCCGTCGTGATCGTCAGAGTGTTGCCGTCCGCGACAATCGTTTGTTCGACATTTTCCGGCGTGAACCCAAACTGGGTCAGGATAAAGGCCGGGGTCTTGTTTAGAATGATCGCCCGACGCAGTGAAAATTCAACATCTTCTGCCGTCACCGGATTTCCGGAGTGAAAGGTCAACCCTTCCCTGATATTGAAGGTAATCGATTTGCCGTCTTCAGACACATCCCAACTTTCAGCGATGTCGGGCTGATAGCCAGCATCCAGATTGAGCGGGTCGAAGTTCACCAGCTTCTGATAGACATTCCGGCTGACATCCGAACCCGCAAACTCAAAGCTTTCGGCCGGGTCCAACGTCGTGATGTCGTCGATACGATGCGCGATAACCAGCATGTTCGGCGGCGTTTCGGCCATTGCCGAAGTCGAGGTCACGGCCAGCGCCAATCCTAGCGCCGCACCGGTAAGCAATCTGTTAAATGCGTTCATTTTGTCCTCTCTGTCATCAAGTCTTCACTAACGGTTACGAGCCCCAGGTCTTCTCAAGAACACGCAACCAGTTTTCGTGGCAGAGCTTCTTGATGAGCTCTTCGCCGTATCCATGGGTCACCATGGCATCTCTCAATCGAGGCAGCATCGAGATGTCCTTCACGTCGTCCGGCACGACCGCCCCGTCATAATCGGACCCAAGCCCGACCCGGTCTTCACCCATTATCCCGATCAGGTGGTCAAGGTGCTTCAGAACCTGCATCAACGGCACATCGGACAGCATCCGACCATCCTCACGCAGAAACGCAGTGGCAAAGTTCAACCCGACCATCCCGTCGCTTTCCGCGATGGTGCGAAGCTGATCATCGGTCAGATTTCGCGCGTGCGGACAGATGGCGTGGGCATTCGAATGCGTTGCGACCAAAGGCGCATCCGAATACCGCGCTACATCCCAGAAACCTTTTTCATTGAGGTGGGACAAATCCAACATGATACCCAGCGCGTTGCATCGCTGCACAAGCCGCAGTCCATGATCCGTCAACCCAGGGCCAGTATCTGGCCCAGATGGATATCTAAACGGCACACCATGGCCAAAAATGTTGGGTCGGCTCCACACGGGCCCAAGCGATCGCAACCCCGCCGCATGAAATACATCAAGCGAATGCAGATCTGCATCAATCGCCTCGGCGCCCTCGATGTGAAAAATGGCCGCCATCTGGCCTTGCGCCAAGCAGTCCCGGATATCCGAAACCGATCGAACCACTTTCAACGCCCCCAAACGTTCCAGTTCCAGCAGGATGGCAATCTGCCCCAGCGCTGAGGGCAGAGCATCTTCGGCATCAATATGATTGGGAAGCGGCAGGTCATAGCTGGGCCGGACCATTTCTTCCATTTTTGCATCGGCATCGATAGGCGAAGGCACCCAGACGGCAAAGAAGCCTCCGCCAAATCCACCGGCCGTGGATTTTACAGAGTCGATCGCGCCTTCGAGCCCGGTCAAGAAGCGGCCCGCTTCGGGCAGACCACCTGACGAGGCCAGTTTTGACAATACGTCGTTGTGCCCATCAATGATAAGAGGGAGGGTCCTCAAACTCGCTTTACCCAGGTTAGTGTCATCTCGACACACGCTAACAGACGTAATCGTCATGATTGTAAAAAAACTTGATGAGTTTTACTCATAGAGCTAGTCGGAATCATGCGGGCGCCCAGCAATGAAGAAACCTCGCAACTGGCATTCTTTGCCGGAATACCAGGCGCTCCGTGCGCTCATGCAGTCTGGAACAACAGCCGCTGCCGCACGACAGCTCGGCTTGTCTCAGTCCGCGGTCAGTCGCTCCGTCAGCAGCTTAGAGGATCGACTGGGCAGAACACTGTTCGAACGGGATGCAGGCAGATTGCGACCGACGCAAGAAGCCGTAAGGCTGAATATGCGATTGGATCCTTTGTTCGAGGCATTGGACAGGATCGATGGTCCGGGCGAAACTGTGCAGGAAACACTGCGCCTCGTTGCACCGCCCAGCTATGCTCATCGATACATCGTTTCCCTCATCGCCAGTTTCATTCGCGGGAATCCCGGTTTTTTCGTGAACCTTGAGGTGACAACGTCGGATATGGTCACGCTTGGCGTGCTTGAGAACCGATTTGATCTTGCCGTGACCGGGATTGAACAAAGCCGCGCTGGCATCAAACTTATACCATTTCGCGAGTCACCAGCCGTTTGCGTCATGCGACCCGAACATCCTCTGTCTGAACGCACCGTTCTGACGCCTTCAGACTTGCATGAGCAAGAGCTGATCGCACTGACATATCGACACGGGCGGCGCGGGCAGCTGGACCGGTTGCTTCATCAAGTGCGCGCTAAACCGAGGATCGTTGCCGAAGTTTCAACCTCATTCGCCGCTGCCGACATGGCGCGCGAAGGATTGGGGCTGTCTGTTATCAATCCCTTTCCCGTCTACCATTACCGATCTCCCGATCTGGCATTTGTCCGATTTGAATCTCCAATGCGGTACCGGGGCCATTTTGTGGTCTCTGATCAAAAACCGGTTCCAAGGATCGCACGGGCATTCATGCGGCATCTGCGATTGAATACCCCTCCGGACCCTTTCTCTGACCCGAGGTAATGAAATCTTTCCAAAGGTCTTCAATGGCAATACGCCATGTGACCGCCCAACAGGGAAGATTTTGGAGGAGGGTCGAGGTGCGAACCTGTCACGGCTACCTGCACAGTTTGGTATAAGTAACGTCCGCAAACGTGGTTTTCTTCGTCCTTATGTATCTCAGGCCGTATCACCCGGTATGCGGTTCGTTCATAAGGCTCGTTAGAATCTCCGCCCAAAACCCGCTTTTGATTTCCCTACGTTTCCTGGCGAAGCTGGCCTATTATTCTCTGGCTCAAATCTTAGGAAGGAATACCTAGATGGCGGATTGTGCGAAACTGCGCCCCGGCGAAACCTATTCCGGGAAACAGGGGTTCGATTACTTCGAAGGCATCGCCAGACAGACGGTAGGAAGCCAAGCTATCTGCATGCATCTGCTCACGGTCCCGCCCGGAGGGCGCGCCAGGGCGCATAAACATGAGACACATGAAACCGCGATTTATGTGATTTCCGGGTCTGCTAAGATGTATTGGGGCGACAGGCTAGAACACGTTATGGAAACGCAAGCAGGAGACCTGATCTATATACCATCAAACACTCCGCACCTTCCGTTCAACGATGGGAATGAACCCGCAGTTGCAGTTATCGCACGCACGGACCCGAACGAACAGGAAAGCGTTGTTCTGATGCCGGAACTTGAAAGCCTTGTACCAGGGTGACGCAAAATACCGTTGGGGACCAGCAGCGCAGTTTTTTCGTCCCATTTGCTTCCACAGTGCTTCCAGTGCCAAAGGCCCGAACGCAAAAAGCCTCGCGTGATGCGAGGCTAAGTGTTTGATATCTGACTAGGAAGTATTGGTTGCGGGAGCAGGATTTGGCCTTTGCCGAACGTCTGTGGAACTAAGAATCTAGTAGGCCAATTTTACGCATGCCCTAGCTGCTTGAATTAATGACCGCGTTGAGAGGGATGGCAGACCCAGAGTTGAAAAGCGCTGAAGATGTCTTGCGGATTTTCCCGCAATTGGCACGCTTGTGCCGGAAGGCTGCGGACAGCCAGAAGCAGACATGCCTAAACTGAAGTCTGGGCGGGAAGCGGTCCTTCTCTGCTACCTCGAACCCGTCAGCTCGAAAAGCTGGAAGCCGACGTTCAATCTAACCCAATCACTGTCTCCACTCTGCATCGCCGCGAGGCACCTAGTATCCGACGACTTCCCCCAGCACCTCTCCTGCGGCGCCGTCGGGTGGACGCGTGTCTGCGATGGCGGCAAGCGTCAGCGCCAGGTCGACCGTGTGCACGCGGCGCGAGACCCGCTGAGGCGCGAGGCCGAAGCCGGCAAAGGTGATGGGCACGTGAGTGTCATAGCGCCAGGGCGAGCCGTGGGTGACCGTGACCGACAGACCGTCGAAATCGTTGATGAACCAGCCGGGGCTGGTGACGAGGTAGATGTCACCCGAGCGGTCGGGGTTGTAGTTGTTGGCCACAGCCCGCATCAGCGCATTGTCGGGCAGGGCGCCAGTGCGAATGCGCGATGAGGGCACGGCGAAGGCGATGCCTTCGAAGGCCGAAAGCTCCTCTGCGATGGCGGTTTCCAGCGCGACAAGGTCGATGTCGTCGCGACTGTGCACCTCTTCCGAGAGGGTGAGGTAGGGGTGGTCATAGCCCGCTATCAGCGGATCGCTAAGGCCAAAGCGCGCGCGGATGCGATCGGCGGCGGGCTGGGTCGCCCAGTGCTCGGGGTTGACGTAGCCGCCCATCTCTCCCAGCTCGGCCAGGTATCCCGGCGCCTCGGGCGTGCCGTGATCGGCGGACAGCGCGATCAGGGTGTTCTCGAGCCCGATCTCGGCGTCGATAAAGGCGAAGAGATCGGTCAGGGTGCGGTCGAGCCGGAGCAGGTTTTCCTCGGCCTCGAGGCTGGAGGGGCCGAAGCCGTGGCCAATGTAATCGGTCGCCGAGAAGCTGACGGAGAGGTAATCGGTGACATCATCCTGCCCCAGGCCCTCGGCTGTGATCAGGGTCTTGGCGAAATCGGCGGTGATCTCGTCCCCGGCAGGGCTGAAAGTGAGCAGCGTGGGGAAATAGGGATCGTTCTTCCACGAAAGCGGATCGACGGTCGAATAGGAGTGCGGGAAGGTGCGCCCGAACCCGGCAAGATCGGTTTCCCAATCCTGATCGTCGCGATCGCCAAAAAGATAGCTATCGATGGGATGGGTCAGCTGCCACGAGGTGCCGAGATAGTTTTGCAGGAAATCCTTAGCGTTCCAATCGGTCACCCAATCCGGGTAGCCGTCGTAATAATAGCTGGAGGTGACGAATTCCCCGGCGGATTTGGAGAACCAGAACGCCTTGCCGGTGTGGCCCGCCATCGAGACGGCACCACGATCCTTGACCGAGACGCCAAAGACCTTGGCGCGGCCCTGGGTGGCGATGGACAGCTCGTCGGAAAAGGTGGTGGTCAGGATGGCGCGGGGCGAACGGCCATCGGAACTGGCGGCAAGCTGGGTGGGGTCGACCTCGGTGTTGTGGTTCACGTCCGCGCCCCGAGTGAGGAGTGGATAGTCGGCGTCCTCGACATTGTAGATAGTGCGCCCCGTGGCGCGGTCGTACCAGAGGTTGCCTACCATGCCATGGGCCGACGGATGCGCGCCGGTGGCCAGCGTGGTATGGCCGACGACGGTTTCGGTATTGGCGTGGGCGTGGTGGGCGTTGTCGTAGTAGACGCCCTGATCCATCAGATAGCGGAAGCCGCCCGGCCCGAATTGGTCGTAGTGGCGAAATGGCAGGTCGCCGCGCAGTTGATCCACAGTGATCTGGAGAATGAGGCGCGGCTTGTCCTCGGCGACTGCAGCGTTCGCCAAGGAAAACGCCAGGAACAAGATGCAACTGGCCATTTGGATAGGCTGTTTTACCAACATCGAAGGCTCCTTCCTCTCGTCGGTCGGCCCACGCGGTGCGCGGGCCGTGGCGTTATCAGTTTACGGGCAGTATATCCGGGAACACCCAACTGCCATCAAGAACCTCGGCGCGCGGCTCATAGAGCCGGACCGTGTAGTTCCAACCCGACGTGACGGGGATGCAGTTGATACGCCCGTCCTCGCAGGCCCCAAAGTGAATGGTATAGGAGCCATCTGCGTTCGGCGTGGCGGAGGTGTTGTTGTAGCTGTTCCGCCCTAGATCGTTGGGCGCGAGGAAGCCGTCGGCGTCGTAGACGGTGATCGACCAGAAAGCGTCCACCGGCACGTCTTTCAACGTCACGGCGTGGGGGGTCTCGCCGTCATTCACATCGACGGCATCGACAAAGGCGCTGGCCGTCGTGGCAGGCTGCCCTGCCCAGCCCGCCATCCCGATCAGGTGGCCCAGCGGGTCCACCTCGTCGCGACGGCCAAAGGCGATGCTGGCATCGAGGCCGACGGCAGCGGCGAGGTCGCTGATCGCCTTCCGTGCGGCCTCAAGGCTTTCAAGGTTCCAGTCTGGTGCCTCGAAAGGGCCGGTTCCGCCGCCTTCGAGGCGTATCCCGTCCTGCACGGCATGGGCGCGCGCGGCATCGTCGGGATCGCCCGCGTCGACAAAGGTGCGGAACAGGAGCATCGCGAAACGGGTTCCAACCTCGTCCTCGGTCAGTTCATAGGCACCTGGTTCGGCATAGGCGAAGTTGTAGTGGTCCTGGCTGATCACCAGCACGGATTGAAACCGTCCGTCGCCCTCGGGCAGCGTCACCGTCACCGGTTCGGACAGGTCGATGACGGCGGCCGAGTACAAGGTGTCCTGGTTGGGTCGGATGATCGGCTGCGGTTTGTCGGCGGAGGTTACTTCGCGCTCATGGGCAATCTCGCCGACGCTGGTCCCGTTGGACTGCATGGTGAGCCGGAACATCGTATCGCTCTCGGCACGCATGAGGTTCTGAATCGTGATGTCCTCGGCGAGGACTGGTGCGGGTGCGCAGAGTGCAATGGCAAGAAGAAGATATCGCATAGACTTTGTCCTTTCTGTCAATTCGCCGGCTCGACGCCCGGAAAGGTCCAGCTTCCGTCCAGCACCTCCGGCGCCGCTCGATAGAGCCGCACGGTATATTGCCACCCCTCGACAAGCGGCAAGCAGTTCACGCGCCCATCCTCGCAGCCGCCCAGATGCACGGTCGTGCTGCCGTCTTCGTTGCGCGTCCCGCTGACGGAATTGACGACATAAGCGCCCATCGCGTTCGGCGCGAAATAGCGGTTCGCATCATAGAGGCTGACCGACCAGAAATCCTTGACCGGAACCTCGGCAGGCACTTCGATCTTGTATTTCCCGACCGGCAGGTTCGGCGAGATCCCGAGATAAAGTGCCTCATCCTCGGGCAATCCGCCCCAGCCCCCGGCCGTCCCGATGAAATGCCGCACCGGATCGACATCCTCCTTCTTGCCGAACATGTGGAAACTGTTCGGCAGGTAGGCGCCGACACCGACGGCGGCCTTAACAAGCCCCATGTAGCTCTCCTGGTCATAGGGCGGGACGATGAAGGGCTCGGACGAAGCGGCCTCGATCGACATCTGGTCCTGGATCGCATGGACGGCGGCCAGGTCCGCGGGGTCGGTCGCATCCAGCAGCACGCGCAGGTAGACGGCGACATAGGGCGTGTGGAACGTGTCCATGTCGAGCGTATAGGTGCCGCCGCCGTGGAAGACCTTGTTAAGGTAGTGATCCTGGTTGATGACCATCGCCGACATATAGCGGTCGCCGACATCGGGAAGGGTGAAGGTGGCGCCCTCGCTGATATCGATGATCGCGGTGCTATAGAGCGTATCCCGGTTCGCGCTGATGGTCGTCTGATTGTCGACGGGCATCATATCGCGGAAATGATAGAACCTGTTCACGCCTCCGGCGAGGGCAACATATTTGCCGAACTCGATATCTGTCGCGGCACGGATGAAGTTGTCGACGTTAACCGGGATCTCGCGGGCGTCCACGAGGGCGTCGAGGTTGTCATCGGCGAACTGGGCCGAGGCGGGGGCGGCGCACAGGCTTGCGACAGCGGCCGCGATGGCAATGCTCTGAATTTGTTTCTTCATCGGATTTTCCTTCTCAGAAGTGTTTGGGCAGACATGCGCTTCCCGTCATCTTTGGAACACAAACTGGACCTGCAGGCGGAACCGCCAGCCCTTGGGCCCGCCGGCCGGGCTCTCAAGCCAATAGCCGGCGCCGGCCTGGAAATTGACGGGCCGCCCGGCAATGAGGGCGAGTTTCGAGACCGACGCGTTGATCGGCACAGACCAGGCGTCGGCCTTCCAGTCATAGGTTGACTCGCTCTGCAGAGAGAAAGTCCAGGCGTCTTCGGTCGAATAGGCGACGAAGGGCTGCAAGAAGGTGGCGCTGGTGGGCGTCGTGGGATTGCTTTCGACATCCCAAAGATGGTTGGCCAGGGCGCCATAGGTCCATGGGCCGGTCTGCTGAAGGGCGATGCCGGTGATGCCCGCCGCCCAGGTGTCCGTGGACACGTCGGACCCTGTCGGGATGCGGACAACGGGGCCGATTCCCCATGTCAGGTCCGTCTCGGTCGTTCGCGAATACCACGCGCTAAAGAGCACGTCGCCGATGCCGCTCTGTGACGTGCCGGGGATCACGTCCTCCTGCCAGACATAGGGGATGATCGTGCGCGTCACGATGTTCGCCCCATTGTCCAACGCAAAGGGGATCACCGGCTGCAGGTTCAGCGTCGTCCGGCTTCCCTGACCGGCGACGCCGATGTTCTGGTCATAGTTCAGCTGAAGCGGCACCGAGATGATGGCGGCCAGCGGGTTCGCAAGATCCTGCGCCAAATCAGCTGTGTCTTGCGCAGCGGCGGCAACTGGAAATAGCGTGCAGGCCGCGAGAAGACAGCGGTGCAAAAGCAGACACATAGACATCAGATACGCCTTCAGGGAAGCGTTTTTCGGGTCAGGCTGGCCGGTCATCCATCAAAGGCCGCCATCGTGTTCTTCACGGCATCATCCACCGCGCCAGCAAGAAGCCGACCGGGATCATCGTCACAGGCGTCCTCTAGCTCTTCGGTGAATTCGTCCCGGAGCTGGGCGCGCTTTGCTTCGTCGGGAACCATGGCAATCACGTCGATCTGGCGGTTGTAGAGCGAGACCGCAACCATCAGGCGGACGATTCCGGCAACCGCCTCTTCATCGTTGCTATAGGTTTCCAGCACACTTTCACAGCTGTGATGCATGTGCGGCATCGCCTCGTCGAGCATGCGCTCCATCTCTTCATCGGCCTGGGCCGCGCCTGCGAGAGTGACAAGACAGGCGGCAACGACCGCGTGTTTCAAAACAGAATTCGGCATTAAAAAACTTCCTTTCCCGACCAGTTCAGGTCCCCGGTTTATTTCGTGGCGCCTGCGATGGCGCCGACAATCGCCCCGGTCTGGACAGCGCCGCTCCCCCCAACCAGAGCTCCGACGCCAGCTCCAATGAGCGCGCCGCCGATCGTGTTCTTGGTGCGCTGTCGCCCGGCATCCGCCGACATGGGCATTGCCATAAGCAAGGCCAAGGCAACGCCGAACGTTGCGATGAGGTTCTTTCGATTCAGCCCCATTCCTCTTTTCTCCTTCTTGCTTGGTTTTTCGCCCGTCCGCCGACCTTTCCGTCACCGGTCGGTCCTGCGAGGGGACGGGGAATCTATTTTCAAGAAGGTTTCTAACATTGTCCTGCCGGTCATTTTCCGACAATATCGAGGCATGCAAAGAAATCTGGTGAACCTCATCGAAGTCGGTCACGTGATCGAATTGCTGGATCGCTACGCCCCTCGCGACATAGTCGACAGGGCGTTGCAGTCCGAGGGGCTTAACCGGGGTATGTTTCTGAAAGCTAAGGGTTTCTTGCCTTATGCATCCGAAGCCATCGTGGTCGAATCCGTTGCGCGTTCTATCGGCGACCGGCACCTGGGGGCGCGGCTTGGGCGCGACTTCGATTATGGGACCTATGGGGCCTATTCCAGCTATGTTTTGGGCGCCCCCGACCTGGCAACGGCACTTGACCGGGGACGGCGGGCGTTGTGCCTGACCCATCCTGGATCGACAATAGTGCTTCGGGAAACCCACGCGCACCTCGTTGTTGGTCGTGATTCCCGCGAGTTTTCAGTGATCGGACACAGGCATCTCGACGAAGGCGCACTGTTCGTGATCGGCCATGTGGCGCGTTATTTCCTAGGCCCCGATTGGCGACCTGACTGGGTCGAGCTCCCCGAGACCGATGCGGGTGAAGTAAAAGCTCTTGAAGAATTGACAGGGGCTCCGGTCCGCCTGGGATGCGCTGTGCCGGGCATCGCAATCCGAAGGTCCGACTTGGCCGCGCTCAATCCCGGGAGAGCCAGATCGGACCGCGACTTGTCGCTGGAGGAACTGGGAGCGCTTATGGGGGTCAAACCGGTTCAAACGATGCGAGAATCCGTCGGACAGATCATGGACATCATGCATCCTAACGTCATTCTATCGGAAGAAGCTGCGGCGCGCTTTCTGGCCGTTGGACCCAGAAGCTTGCAGCGCGCGCTGAAGACCGAAGGCGTGTCCTTCCGCAAGATTCGCGCAGAAGTGCTCCAGCGACGCGCGCTCGAACTCCTTCGCGAGACTGAATTGCCGATCGAGGCAATCGGCGCGCGCCTTGGATACGCCGAACCCAAGAGTTTCAGGCGTGCTTTCAAGCGCTGGGTCGGGGTGTCACCGATGCGATACCGGTCCGAAGGGGAGTTTCAGGAAAACAGGGAGTCAGGCGAATAGCTTGGTTTCACATTGCCGGCGGCGCCCGGTTTTCGAAGCACAGGTAGATACAAACGTCCCTCTGGCCGAATGGGAAAGCGATCCACTGTGCCAAGGAACTCGCCCCTCGACGACCTCTGCCAGGTGGGATGCCTGCGGCCCTGAAAGACGCCCCGGCAGCCGCTGAGTGGGGAGAAGCATTGGCTCAGTCCCTTCCATTCCGTAAAGATTTCCGGTTTCGCGATGAACAAACCGAGGAGGGCAGTGGCAAAGGTCATTCCTAGAACGACTACAGAGCCCTACGCATTCCAGCCCCAAGTTGATCCGGGGTTACGTTGCATGCTCCTGCTGCCTCGACGGTGTCTGGAAGAAGGTCTTAGGTATCAGGCCCTTCGTTTCGACTCGGATGCGCGGACGGTCTGTCAACTTGCCGTTCTTGAGATTTTGCGGTCGCGGCGAATGGCTGGCCCGGTGATGCCGCACCGCGGAGACTGCAAACGGGGTGAAGGTCCGGAAAGGGCCGTCCTTATCTAGGCGGCATTGGACACCGGAGGTGATGCTGCGCTTGTTCCGACGACCGCAGTGAGCCCATTTCGACCAATGCTGCGCTTGGCCTAAACGTCCGTTAGGAATTTAGAAGTGGTGTAAGCCTTGTTGTTTGGTCAACTGATTCACTGGCTCTATACTTGACCGCTCTTTGGGACCGGCTATTCCGAGGCCTCATGTGCGGCAAAGGCATCCACATAGTCAGGATGCCAGCGTGAGAGCGCCGGGCGGTTGTTGATAATGTCGCCTATGGCCCATTCAACACGTTTGCGGTCGCGCTCTTCGGACACATCATTGTCCGGGCAGAGAATATAGAATTCCCCGTCCAACATGCGCTTCAGCAGGTAGTCGATTGCCTCTTCGCTCGTCCACGCAGCGGCGGGTTTTTCAGGCATGAACTTCTCTATCATACCAGTATAGGTAAACCCCGGCACAAACAGATGGGCGGTGATATCCGCTTCGGCCTGCCGCAAATCATGCGCCAGCATTTCAGTCATGACCTTCACGGCAGCTTTGCTGGTATTGTAGGCGGGGTTTCCGGGCGGTGTGGTGATCCCCTGTTTAGACCCTGTGTTGATCACCACCGCCGGGCGTGCAGCTTCGATCATGCGCGGCAGGAAAGCATGCACGCCGTTCATGACACCAAAGAGATTGACCTTTAAAAGTTTGCGCCAGTTCTCTGCGTTTTCCCAACTGCCGGTCGGCAGTGCGATACCGGCATTGTTCATCAGGACTGCTAACTCTCCGAGCGAAAAGACCTGATCCGCCAAGGCAGTCATGGCGTCGGTGTCGGTGACATCTGTCGGAACCGCCTGAACGATTGCGGACGCGCCCGCCAGATCGCGCAATTCCGCCTCGGCTCTGTCCAAGGCCTCACCCGCCAGATCGACCAGCACAACCCCCAGACCGTCTTGTACAAATCGTTGGGCTGCGGCTTTGCCGACGCCGTTTGCCGCCCCGGTTACAACGGCCAAGCCGCCTTTTTCGATTGCTTCGCGGTACATGGATCATCCCCTCTTTCTATGAGTGATTGGGTAGCCTTCAGGGCGCCATCTTTTCCTTGAGACCACTGATGAACGTCTCGTCATCCTGTTGTTTGCGAGCGTCGAGCAGTTCTTCGGCATCAGGCCCTGCGCGAAAACGCAGGCGGTTTCCGGTCTCGTTGGCCGCATCCCAAATGACCTGCGCGACCGTTTCTGGTTCAGACGGGTTTGCGGCCAGCTTGCCAAACAGGCGTCCCATGGCTTCGGCCATTGGTGCGTAATCTGGCAGGTTCTCATCCATCGCAAAATCAAAGGAGCTGCCGCCAAAGTTGGTCCGGATCATTCCAGGCTGGACAATTCGGACACGAATGCCAAGCGGCTCTAACTCGTAATGCAGCGCCTCAGAAAGCCCTTCCACTGCGAACTTGGTGCCATGATAGAGCGCGCCAAGTGGAAAGGTGATCTGTCCTCCGATGGACGAGATATTTATGACCGTGCCTGAACGGTTCTGACGGAAATGAGGCAGAACGGCTTTTGTCACTTCCATCAACCCGAGCACGTTGGTGTCGAACTGGCGCCGGATGCGGTCCATCGAAAAGGCCTCTAACGCACCGTAGGCCCCGTAACCCGCATTGTTCAGCAAAACATCAATCTGCCCAAACCGTTCGATGCCAGCGCCCACGGCCGTTGCAATTGAGCCCGTATCCGTCACATCAAGTTGGGTCAGATGCACGTTGTCCAATGCCCCAAGATCTGTGTTGCCCGCGGGGTTGCGCATCGTGGCAACGACATTCCAACCGTTCGCCTGGAAATGCCGGGCGGTTGCCGCGCCAATACCGGATGAGGCCCCGGTGATCAGAATGGTTTTCATGATATTGCTCCGCAAGTTTATTAACACACGATAGTCATCAAAAGAGGACATATCTTTCAACTTTCTCCAGGTTTCTTGCTTAATCCTCCAAATTTTTGTATTTTCAGTAAAAACTCACTTTGCTTTTGTGCTAGCGATGTGGGCAACGACAGGAGGCAGTCATGGAACCCCGTACCCTATTGGACTATGTTCTTGCGCTGCTTGACCACACAGGCGTCGCGCAGGGTGTCCTGACGCATAAGGAAAGCGGGGCGGTTTTTCTCACCCATCCGGCGACCACCCAACATGAATCAAATGTCTACCGCCCGCTACTTTGCGCGGTGCTGCAAGGAGCCAAAGAGGTCGGGACCAGTACCAGAACGCTCACCGTGCAGGCCGGGCAGTCGCTGATCGTCAGCAACGCGCTGCCGGTTGTCTCAAGTATTACCCAGGCAACACCCGAACTCCCCTACGTCGCGCTCGTGTTCCCCCTTGATCTGGATCTCTTGCGCGCCTTGGCCGCGTCACTGCCGCAGTCATCCACCCATCGAGCGACTGATCCATTTTCGATCTGCCTCGCGGAAACCGATGACGAAATAAAAAGCACCCTGTTGCGGTATTTTCAGCAATGCGAAACCGAAGGGACGCGTCGCATGCTGGCGCCGATCACGGCGCGCGAAATCCATGCCCGACTGCTAATCGGGCAGCATGGCGGCACACTTCAAAAACTGGTGTGGCACGAAAACACGGCCAGCCGGATTTTCGCAGCAACGCACGAAATCCGGTCAGATCTAGCTAATCCCCTTGTCGTCGGAGAACTTGCCGGGCGCGTAGGTATGAGCAGTTCGGCCTTTTTTGAGCAGTTCAAGGCCGTCACGGGAACCTCGCCGCTGCAATACCAGAAAGACCTGCGCTTGCTTCATGCCCGAAATGAGCTGCAAACCACCGGCTCAAAGATCTCAGAGATTGCCTATGGGGTCGGATATGAAAGCCCCGCTCAATTCTCAAGAGAATATGCCCGAAAATTCGGACGCTCCCCTAGACAGGACCGCGTTTCCGAAACTGTCCAATAGGGCTGCTGGGATAAAGCTTAAACACAGCAACGCTTTCACGAGCCGAGGCTTTCGGCCCAATCAATCTCGGAAATCGGCCATTGGCGCAATTGCAGCTAAAAGGCGCTTTGTCCGCTGTGTGAGTCAGCACACCACCAAACTTTGCTCTTGCAGCGAACGGCGGCTCTAACGGGCCGCACCGCAGCGTCTCTATCTACGTTTGGAGGTCGGCTTTGGGCTGCAAAGCGACCGGCCACTCGGCAGGCCATGTATCCACTACAGTGCGGTGTGCAGTCTGCTACCGAAATAGCGTTAAAACCGCCTTGGACGATCAAGCATTAGCTGGAGCACAAGCTGTTCCCTTCCTGTTCTATTGTTTATGTGCAACTTTTGGAGGGGTCGACTTGCTTCAACCGGCAAGCTTCCTCAGCAATCGGTACTGCCTTGATACACGTAAGCTTTTGGATGGGCGACCAGACCCTAGAATGTGCCAAACGGAGAACAACATGAGCGCTAACGCGGACAGCGGTCTGAAGGGCAATCGAGACGTTACAGATACTGAAGGTGACTATTCGGTCTACCCGCACATGGATGGGATCAAAAGCTCGATGTCGCGGAAGCTTGGCTGCTATGGAGAACGCGGCGCTCTTTCCAAGGACATGATCGGGAGCTTGGCTGAACAGTTTGACCTGCCAACTAAGCTCGTACGCGAACTTTCTGTGCTTCTTGGGAACTGCCTCAATAACGACGACGACATCGCAATCAATCTGACTGAGGTCCAACGCTCGCAAGCGATTGAACGAGGTCAAAAGCACCTCAAGCAACTTTTGCGGAAAGCCAAAAAGAGTTCCATTGGTCCCCAAGAACTCCGGTACGCATTGGGCTCGCTTTCGACTTATTTCGCGGCGACGCCAGAAGATGGAGACCTTCTTGACCAAGTCCTCGACAAGCTTGAGACCGCAAAAACGCTTACTCAGGACGTGATGGATGACATTCGACGCATCATCGAGACACCCGGCGCGGTTGCAGAGATGTCGCCACGAGACAAGCGGTTCTCGCGCGACAAACGCCGTCAGTACATCGTCGAGAGTTGCTGCTATATCTGGAAAGATGCCGGTCGCCCCCTGACCTACACGACATATTCAGACGGTCGCCCCGGAGGACAACGGCAAGGCCCGCTCGTAAACTTTATCCAGGCTGCCGCGAGGATCATAACCTGAGCCTCCCCCACTGAACTGGTCCACCGCTATGTTTAGGAAACGGAGGACCACGAATGGCAAACAAGCGACCGAA
>NZ_JBXWTH010000095.1:0-3078 GCF_059613825.1 Ruegeria sp. SATB027 | reverse complement strand
TCAAAGGGAGTTCGCACGTGGTTGGTTCGGGGCGTAAGCCGGTCTGCCGGCTGAAGCCTAGCACGCGGTCACGCGCCAAATGGCGCGGGATTTGCCCGCCTCCACAAATTTATTCAGCCGCCTCTTGAAGTGTGTACACAAAATAGGTACATATACTTCATAAGCGGCACGTAGAAGGTCGTCCTGAGCAGAACGAAAATATGAAACCCGATCAAGGAAGTAGACAGTCAAAATGCCCAAACCTCGCCAGTACCAAACAACAGAAGGCTTTGACCATGCTCCTCGAATGGGACGAAGACAAACGTCAACAAAACATCACCAAACATGGCGTGGATTTTCTCTATGCCGCTTTGATCTTTGAGGGTCCGACCCTCACTAAAACTGATGACCGACACGACTATGGGGAAGAACGGTTTATCTCTCTGGGCTTGGTTGATGGTGATCCGTTCACCGTCATTTACACCATGCGCGGCGAGAACATCCGTCTAATCTCTGCCTGGAAAGGAGGTCGGAAGGATTATGAAAAATACAAAGACAGCTTCCCTTGAGGAAATTAGGGCGATGCAACGTCGCGGCGAAGTTATAGCGCCGAGTGACGACGCAGAAGCCCTGGATATGCCTGATGGCTTTTGGGATGACGCCGACATAGTTGAGCGCCAGCCGAAACAGTCTGTGCATCTGCGCGTTGACGCTGATGTTCTCGAATACTTCAAGTCTGGCGGCAAAGGCCACCTGACTCGAATGAACGCAGTACTGCGGACGTATTACGAGGCGCAAAGAGGCCGGGGCTAATGCCCCGGCGCTTCGCTAAGCCAGACAACGCAATCGTTTGTCTATTTTCTTTGGTCAAAGCTATTCATAAGAATTTCAAGCATATCGTGGTAAGAACGCCGATCATCCTTACAGAGTTTCTTGAATCGATTAATTGTGGTTGGTGGGCCCTGTACAAGTATACGAATAGGGTACTCGGTGGTGGGCGGCTCTGAGTGAATTACAGGGCGCGAGGGCGCTTCAGTGACAATCTGCTCTGGTTTTAGATCCGGCTTTTCTTGCTTTTCAGAGGACTCGTGTTCCAGGCGTTTCAATTCCGAGAAATTTAACGTGCTGGTCATTACGCATATACCTTCATGATTACAGACTGCACCTCGGCCGCAAGCGCCTGTGCATTTGCTACAGCTCCCTCCAGTCCCCCTACCCCTTCGAGATCTTGCAATCGACCGCCGAACCTATGCATTGAAGAATAAGCTGTGCGGGCCACAAGTTCTGTTCCAAAGCAAGGAACGTTTGCGCGCATGTCATGGTTTGTTTCTTTTTCACTTTTAGCTTTGACCGCTGCTTTAACCCTCGTGAACAACACTCTGGCGGGGATATCACGATCCTGCGACATTCCGTCAGTTCGAATACTTGAAAGAGTCTGCACAGCGGCTTCAGCATCCTGTTGCTCGTCACCCATTGGAACAATCACCAGGTCAGACTTTACAATGGCAAAGGAATTAAGGCGGGATTTAATGCCCTCCAAGTCTACCAACACAATGTCGGAATCTTCACGACATTGATTGATCAAAGGTAGTATCTTCTCCTCATCGATGCAGTGGTGGCACGTAATATTAGGGTGTAGCGGGCCTTTGTCTTTCCAGGAGATTAGTCTTGCGGCTGGGTCTGCATCGATCAGCGCTACGGTAGCACTTTCCGCTATTATGGACGCCAGAACGATGCAAGCGGTCGTTTTTCCCGCTCCGCCTTTGGTAGATGCAAACGAAATCACAGGCATGTTTACTGCTCTCTTTGGTTACCTCAGGCCAAATTATGACACTCAGGCAGCCTCAACAATAGACTGCCACAGTACAGCACACCGCATGTTACCAATCCGCACCACATTATGCCATTCCGCACAGTGCGCTATGCTGCCATGGCATTTCATATACTACCATATGGCAACATATGGCGCTTGTCATTCAAATCGCTCAACACCAGATTTAACCATGGCTCCGAGTAAACAGTGCGGACTATTGGGTTGGAAGGATTGACCAGGGCGGAGTACTGAGGCCCACCGTAGAAGCTAAACACAAATTGACACAAGGGCGCACCGTCAATCTCCGACAGCCGATGGCCGAATGCAAATCCTTTTGCCGGTATGCTGCTTTCTATTGGCATGTCCGGCTGCATCGCTAAACAACCTGTTACTTTTCCGGCCGTTTCAACAAGACTCATGCCGAAGCAGGGTGCATCAGCTCCGGCAAAATCCTGCATAAAGGCACGGCTTAGAAGGAGGTTTGGCAGGGCAGACATTACAAAAGTTTCTTTCGAGCGAGGATGAGTGTCGCAGCAAGATTGCTATTACAGTTCAGCTTGCTCCGCGCGGATTTCAGCCGGCTCTTGGCAGCACTGAGGGTTATTCCCAACTGTTCGGCGGCGCTCTCCACAGATTTATCATTTGCGATAATACGAAGAAGCGCCAGTTCACCATCATTCAGAGGCAACGGTTGGTTTACTCTTTCGACAAAGCTGGACCACCAGGAAGACAGCCTGACAAATTCAACATCGTCGATCTCACGGTCCGGCCTGGCAACCGACAACATCGATGTGTTCGACCCAACCGTTTTCACAAATGTAGCACCGTATCGAATACCGTGTTTGCGCGCGCTCTTCATAACACCACGGATGTCCGGAATCCTGATCTCAGACCAGCGCTTTTCACCGTCGCCAGTCAGAAAATGTACAACAACCGGATCCAGCCACAGATATTTCTTACGGTCATATTCTTCACGCCATGCGACAGGGTAGTCAGTGTCGAAAAACTCTGTTCCGCGGTTGGTGTGATTTATACCGATCATGAAACCCGCTGTCGCGATTGTTTTTATCCACTCAATGTCCGCGTTATATCCTGGGATGTGTGAGGGTGGGGAGAGGGTGTACATACAGAGATATTCCTAGGGTTGTATCGCGAGGCACCTCGGCAGCCTTTCGTTTGATTTGAATAACGTCTTTGGAAACGTGGCAAGGGGCTCTGTTGCACAAATCGGATTTTGAGCGCAGTTCCCCTTTCCCCGGACGGACTTATCCTACGGGCTCTGTGAC
>NZ_JBXWTH010000094.1:0-27934 GCF_059613825.1 Ruegeria sp. SATB027 | reverse complement strand
GGCGTGGCATGATCGTTGGGATGTTCATAAGCGCGGCATAGCTGAGTCACTCAACCTGAACAACTTGGCAATACCCGCGGGACTTTTCCCTCATTGAGGCAAATCAATGTTTGGCTTCTGAAAACCTTTAGAACCCGTGATGGTACGTTCGGTTGGGGGGACATGCTGTATGATAAGCCTAGTTCGAATTGGTGCGACGGTAGCACTGACGGCCAGTCTTTCCTCGGCGCCTGCCATAGCGCAGTTCGCCGACGACAATCTCGACGCGCTCGTGGACGCGCGCGAGATCCCGGTCACCATCGACAATTTTATCCGTGCCGCGACAGACATCGAGTTCGGCAAATACGTTGCCCTCGCCGATGGGGTGAACAAGTTCTACCACTTCCGCGATTTGATGCCCGTCGATGCTCAGACGACAATCAGCGCGAACCGGGACACGCTCTATAGCACCGCGATCATCGATATCAGCGAGGGTGCCACCTTCACCCTTCCCGATGTCGGCGACCGCTACATGTCGGCGATGGTCATCAACCAGGATCACTACCTCAACGAGGTGTTCCACGGCGGCGGCACCTATACGCTCAACATGGACACGTTCGACACGCCCTATGTTGCCGTCTACCTGCGCGTGCTTCTGGATGCGACCGACCCTGCGGACGTGGCCGCCGTGCACGCGATCCAGGACCAGATGTCCATTGAGGTCGCCTCGTCCGAACCCTTCATCGTGCCGCCCTATGACGAGGAGAGCTACATGGGGCTCGTGAGGGCCGCCGTCGGTCTCGGCCCCTACCTGCCGGACAGTTTCCGCATGTTCGGTAAGAAGGAGGATGTCGATCCGGTGCGGCATTTCATCGGGACGGCCGGGGGCTGGGGCGGGTTGCCCGAGGATGAGGCACTCTATCTCGGGATCGTGCCGGGGCTTCCCGTGGGCGAGTACAAGATCGAGGTGCCCGCCAATGTTCCGGTCCAGGACTTCTGGTCGGTCAGCCTCTATGATGCGGACCGCTATTTCGCGCCAAACGCCCTCGGCGCCTATGTCGTCAATTCCGTCAGCGGGACACGCAACGAGGACGGCAGCATGACCGTGCATCTGGGCGGCTGCGAGGACGGGCGCGTGAATTGCCTGCCGCTCGTCGAGGGGTGGCAATACACCGTGCGGCTCTACCGGGCGGCGCCGGAGGTCCTCGACGGATCGTGGACCTTCCCTGAAGTCCAGCCAGCGAACTGACGGAAAGGACACAGAACATGCGAAATCTTCTTCTTGCCCTCGCGCTCTCCGCACCTGCACCCGCCCTCGCCGAGGACATCACGATCCAGAACCTCATGCGCGCAGAAAGCGATACGATGTTCCGGGTCACGATGCAGACCAACGGCACGACCGTCGGCGAGATCGCCCATGAACGCCAGGTCGCCTCGGCCGACGAGCCGCAGCCGATCATCCGCGCCAACCAGGATACATTGTATTCCGTCGCCATCATCGACCTGTCAGAGACGGTGACGGTGACCCTGCCGGAGGGCGATGGCCGGTTCCAGTCCGTGCTGGTCATCAGCCAGGACCACTACAACTTCGCCTATGCCGAACCCGGTTCCTACGAGCTGACCGAGGACGAGGTCGGCACCCGGTTTGCGATGCTGCTGTTCCGCACCTTCGTCGATGCCGGTGATCCAGACGATGCCGCCCACGCCCATGCCGTGCAGGACGGTATCGTGATCGAAGGCGGCGGAACCGGCCCCTTCGAGGCGCCGGACTGGGATCTCGAGGCCCTGGCCGCAGCGCGCCAGGCCGTCAGCGACCTGGCAGCGGTCGTTGGACTTGAATCCACCACCTCCTTCGGTCGACGCGGCGAAATCGACCCGCTCGACCACCTGATCGGAATGGCTGGCTGGGCTGGGCAACCGGGCGCCACGGCTCAGGGCATCGTCGACGCCGTCGACATGAATGACGGCGAAACGTCCTATGTGCTAACCGTCAGAGACGTCCCGGTGGACGCCTTCTGGTCCATCACCGTCTACGACGCCGAAGGCTACCTCGCGCCCAACGACCTTGGCCGGAACAGCTACAACCAGACCTCGGCGACGCCGAACGAAGACGGCTCCTTCACCATCCACTTCGGCGGTTGCGAGGACAGCCGGATCAATTGCATTCCCATCACACCGGGTTGGAACTACACGATCCGCCTCTATCAGCCCCGCGCCGAAATTCTCGACGGAAGCTGGACCTTCCCCGAGTTCCTGCCTGCCGACTGATTGAATTCCCGAAACTGGGAAAGCTGGACTCTCCTAGACGAGCCAAGCGACAGCCTCTATGTGTCTGATCCTGCAAGACCCGTTGTTCGAAGTCTTGATGTGGCGTCGGGCGCCGTCACATGCCAATGGAAACAGGCACTGGTAGCGCTTGAGGGTATGATGGCGCCTTAGGGTGCGGTTCTTTATGGCCCATGCTGAATGAGTTTCAGAACTTTCCGTTCTCATTCTTCCATTCAGAACGGGGCGCGATCGCTGTCACTGTGTTCCAACGCTCCACAATCTTGCCGCCGTCCAGGCGGAAGAGATCGTAAAGCCCTGAGTGAACACCGTCCGCGCGACCCTCGCTCATGCAGAGGGAAAAATTTCCTTCGGCCAACACACGGTGACATCGGTCGTAGACAGTGGGGGGAATACCATTGCTCATCGCCTCAAGCGACGTCCGGAACGCTTCAGAGCCATCTGCAGTATTCGGGTCATGCTGGATAAGGTCCTTTGCGACGAAATCGTCTATCAGGTCGAAGTTTTTGGCGATCAGTACCCGATCCAGAAAATCCTTTGCAATCTTGCGATTGGGTTCGGTCAGGTCCAGATCCACTATGCGAGTCTCACCATCCAACATCCCCCGGCCTGACGGGTTGAGGCCTGTAATCGGCTGCAGGTTGTCCCAATGCTCGACTGCTTTGCCGTGTTCGAACCGGAAGACCTCAAAGGCTGCTTCCACGCCGTTGAAATCATACTCGTTATGCGCAAAGGCAAAATCGCCGTCCTCGAACACACGCACGAAGGTTACGCGCGGATTAGTTTTTGCTAGGCGGGCAAAGAGCTCGGCCAACCCGATACTGCCTTCGCCTGTCCTTGGATTGTGCTGGATGTACTTGGCTTCGTTGACGACCGTTGCGGCCTCAGGGTCGCCTGTTTCAATCCCTTTCAGGAGTTTTTGGATCGCATCTCGCTTTGACATCATTTGATCAGCCCCTGCCAATGGTAAATTCGATTGGGTTGTTTAGTTGACGAGCCCTAGATTTGGTGTCTCTGGCCCACGACCAAAAGGCCGCCGATCAGAACATGTATGGCGACAACAGGCCAGAACATGAGACCTTTCTCAATGCCCGAAAAGTGCAGTGCCGCAAAAAGGAGTGCAGCTCCGAGGTTGTAAAAAATCAAGGCAGCCGATGAGGTGCGCGGACTGTCGCCTAGGTTTATCGCACCCGAGGCGAGTGCCAAAGAAATTAGTGCAACCCCACACAATCTGCACAGGGCCGCGCTGATCTGGTTCAGCTCGACATTAAAAATCAAAGCCAAGACAAGACCAGGAACAAGCAGAAGAGCTATCCCCGTCATCAGTTCAATTAGGGCCGAAAGCTTTCCGATTGTCATTGTAATCTTTTCCCCGTCAATGGCTCGAGGCACCTGCCACAGCAGGTGCCTTAACGCCCTTCCTCCATTGGAGTGACCTTACTCAACAGCTACCGTCACCGACGCCACTTTGCCGGTAAAGCGCGACGCTGCCTCGGCGCCGATCGCTTCGACCACCGGTGTCGCAAGGTCGATGCCAACATCCGCCGTTTCGTCTGCCGAGAAGATGATCGCTTGCGTCTGGTCGATGCGGCCACGCGCCACCTCAACTCCATCGACGAAGAGGGTACCGTCACCACCCTTGCCAGGGCCTCCGCCGTCATAGTCGAAATCGAATATGATTTCATGAGCTCCTTCGGTCAGCGGTTCGGTTGCGGAAACGGTATACATCTCGATCCCCAGCCAATTATAGGCATAGGCCGGGACGCCATTTTCGACATAGAGCGACCACCCACCGAACCGGCCCGCTTGCGCGATGACCGTGCCATGACCTCCGTTAGCCGGAACCTCGACCTGCGCGGTAATGCGCTTGGAGCGGTTCTTGATGTTCAGGAACACGTTTTCCGTCATGCCCGTCATGCCATCGGCCAGCGTCAGCGAGGTGCGCCCGGCCATCAGGGGATCTGTCGCAAACTTCATCCCCAACCTGTCAGATCGAACGCAGTTCTGGTAACGCATGCTGGACCATGGCAGAGGGCAAACCGTGACAATCTCATTTAAGGGCGCGCATTTTCCGAAAGACGTGATTTTGCACGCGGTTTTCTTCTACCTGCGCTACGGTGTGTCATATTGGGATCTGGAAGAAATCATGGCGGAACGCGGCGTTGATCTGGATCATGCAACGCTGAACCGCTGGGTCAGTCGATATGCTGGCCTCATAGCTGAAGCAGCGCGGTATAGAAAGCGTCCCGCCGACCGTTCGTGGCGCATGGATGAAACCTATGTACGGGTCAAAGGGAAATGGGTTTATCTTTATCGAGCGATCGACAAACACGGCAAGACCCTTGATTTCATGTTGTCCGAGCGCCGGAATAAAGCCGCTGCGACGAAGTTCTTCGCCCGCGCGCTTGAGGTGAACGGATTGCCTCGCAAGATCGTCATCGACAAAAGTGGCGCCAATACAGCTGGCATTAAGGCGATCAACAAGATGCTCAAGAGCTTTGGTTGTCCCATCCCGATTGAAATGGTCAGGCGGAAATACCTCAATAACATCATTGAACAGGATCACCGCTTCATCAAACGAAGGATCAGACCCATGCTGGGGTTCAAATCTTTCGCTTCAGCCGGATCCGTCCTGGCAGGCATAGAACTGGTCAACATGATCCGCAAAGGTCAATTCACGCCCGGACTCCGTCCGTTTCAACAGTTCATCCAACTAGCGAGATAATCGACGCTCCAACTCCATCTATCCGCCCTCAAAGAAATTTGCGACGGAACCAGAACAAAGCGATCATCTATTTTGAAGTCGACGATGACGAACAGGTCGTGCGGGTGCTCGCCGTCTTCTTTGGCGGTCAAGATCACGACGCACACATTCTGCTGCGACTACTGACCTAACTCCAACGCACACGTTGGGCAGGCAGTCCTCGCGAGTTGATTAACCTTGATGAAGGTCGAATAGTGCGGAGTTTTGATATTCCCACATGGTTCTAGTCCAGCACTTGGCCAAACACCTTGTTCTGAATGCTAACAGAATCCTGGAGCAAATTGGGCGTACCGGGGGCCAATGCGTATGGATCAGGCATCCTTTTGCGAAAGTGCCTTTCTCATCCACGCTGTACCGTGTGCCACACCTGGCAGACCGTCACAAAGGTTGGGTAGAAAACGACTGGCGCAGGCCGCCAAGATCCAGACTATCCGCATTTGCCCTGGTGAACTGTTAAGTTGGTTAACTTAATGAAAATATTTCATATTTCAAGCGGCTTCCATAACCTATTTCCTCCACCGAACAAAGTGGCAATGCCTTTGGTGGCATCCTCTCTCTAAAATCCTGCAGTTGAACTTTTCGCATTCTGCTGAAACTTTGCACAAAAGATAACGAATGAGGCCTGCATCGTGCCAGTTTTCAGATCTCTCGGGCCAGCAGTTTCCCGCGTTTCGCCGATGGAAGCGGCGCGTGCAGGCCTCGGAGCTCTCCTAGGCCTTGGACTGACGGGGCTTTTCCTTCTGTCTCCGGGCGCCGATTTGGATTTAGGCCTTTACCTCGTAGCACCCTTCGGTGCGACATCTGTCTTGCTGTTTGCTGTCCCAAACAGCCCACTTGCGCAGCCTTGGTCCGCGGTTGTCGGCAATACGGTTGCAGCACTTGTCGGCGTGGCCGTTTGCATGGCAATTGCGGACCCAGCACTGCGTATTGCGCTTGCGGTTGGACTTGCCATCACCGCAACAATCCTGTGCCGCGCGGTTCATCCGCCAGCAGGGGCCGTCGCCATGACGGCCGCATTGAATCCCGAGGCCATCGCAAAATTGGGTTTCTGGTTCGCGCTTGCACCGATTGCGGTCGGAACCTGTGTATTGGTCATAATTGCGACGGTGTATGCCCGAATCACCGGACGGCACTATCCATTCCGGCAATTCGACGATCCGAGCAATAATCAGACGGAAGACAAAAATCCTTCGGAGCGCCTTGGCCTGTCCGAAGAAGAAATTGCAGGCATTCTGGAGCACTATCAACACTCCTTCAACCTGGGGGTCGAGGATCTGGCACGTTTGATCGGCGCGGCGGAACTGCAGGCTGCAACACACGTGACCGCCCCTTTGACGGCAAAGGATGTCATGTCCTCCAGCCTGATCACGGTGGGACCCGAGACAGCACTCGAAGAAGTTGCCGACCTGTTCAAAAGGCACAGGTTCACCTCTCTTCCAGTCGTAGGGGAGGATGGAAAGTTCCTTGGCGTCATTTTTCAGATGCACCTGATCAGACAGGCCCGTGAAGATTCGCTCAAGCTGAAGCGTGGATATTTTTCTACGTTCAGCCGAATGTTGGATCGCAACAGGAAGATACCTGTGAAGGCGGGTGACATCATGGAGGTGGCGGGTCCGCGCGTGACGACAAGCTCACCCCTCGGGGTGCTGCTTCCAATGATGGCGATTGAGGATGTCGACGCCGTCCCCGTCCTCGATCATGGGCGCATTGTCGGGATTGTCACGCGGACAGACCTGATCGCCGCATTGGCGCGTGCTGCGGTACGCGGCGGCTGATCCACAGATACTCGGCGATGCAGAGTAATCGGAACTCTGCTGTTTTAGCTTGGTGCGACGACCCTTAGGGTCAGGACTTCGGTAACGGGGGCGTCTCAGTCAAGCTGTTTTGCGCAGAATAGTTGATCCGCCAAGGCGGTGTAGCCTTTCCTCTTTTGTGTCTGCCCTGCTTGCTGTCACGGCCTTCGATTGAGATCCTTCGGGTACATGCTTCGGTTCGTGGTCAGCGCGACGGCTGCCAACATGATGCGGGTTCGATGTAATTCCGATGTGCCCATCTCATAGGCGTGCTTGACGGAAGCCAGCGACGGTCCAGACCTCGGCATCATCGGAACCACGTCCCTGCGGGACCTCAAAGGCCTGCTTTCAGGCAGGCAACGGATAAATTAACAGGCGGTGTTTGGTGCCGCGTCGAGTTGGAATACGGTGTCGTCGACCCACATTCGATGTAGAATGACTGCGATACGACGCGCGAGGGCGACCATTGCTATTTTCCGGCCTCGACGTTGGGCGAGCTGAGCTCCCCATGTTCGAAGCCATGTCGGCCGGCCGCGGTTCATCATGACAGTTGCAGCCTGACACAAAGCTCGCCTCAGATTGACATCCCCAGCCTTGGTTATGCCGCCTGACACATCACGTTCACCGGATTGGTTACGAGAAGGCGTCAGGCCAAACCAAGGACCAACCCTCTTTGAAGACCGAAAGCGAGCCGGATCATCGACAGCTGCGCGGAAAGTCAGTGCGACGACTGCACCGATCCCTGGCATTGTCATCAAACGGTGGCAAACCGGATCGTTCTGGGCAAGCTGGCGTACTTGTTTCTCAAGGGCAGCCAACTCCTGCCGCAGCGTTGCTCTGGCGCGTAGCATTGGTTCCGTTGCGGTCTCCAGCATGAGGTTGCCTTCCGCCAATTCGCGGATGCGGGCCTCGAACCTTCCGCGAGAGATGGCACCCACCTTGAGGCCAAAGTTTCGCAGCAGCCCTCTTAGCGACATTTCCAAAGCGATCATGTTCTGCTGAATGGCTTTTCGAGCGCCAAGCACAGCGCGCGTCTCCTGAGCGGAGATGGATTTACAGTGAACAGGGCGGAACCAACCAAGATGGAGCAGACGCGCAATCCCTTCGGCATCTCGCCGATCCGTCTTGATTGGCATAGCCTTCAATGCACCTTTTACCTGGCGGGTCTCCATAAGTACGGCGTCTAAGCCCAACTCTGCCAGACCCCGATGCAGCCATTGCGACATAGGTCCAGCCTCTAAGCCAATCGCGGCGATGTCGTGGGCCAAATCACCCAGCCAACGGGCCAGGATTTCAGGATCGCTCGCAGCCTCGGCCTCTTTGATGATCTCGCCATGCTCGCTAAGCACGCATATCGCGGTCTTGGCCAATGACACGTCTAGTCCGATAAATAGTCTCATCCCGTTGTCCTCCAGGTAGGTTCAATACGGGAATGGCGGCAGCGCAACGCGGATTTGACAAGTGGTAACGGCGGTGCGTGACGCAGGCCCCGTTACGGCATCTCATAGCCAGTAAATGACGAGTGCGGCGAGTGCGATGGCAGAGAGGAAGACTTTTGGGCAGCGGTCGTATCGGGTTGCCACGCGCCGCCAATCCTTGAGCCTGCCGAACATGATCTCGATCCGATTTCGGCGTTTGTATCTGCGCTTGTCGTACTTGACGGGTTTCTTCCGCTGTTTTCGGCCAGGGATGCAGGCGCGTATCCCTTTGTCTTTCAACGCTTCCCGGAACCAATCTGCGTCATAACCGCGATCTCCGAGCAGCCAATCGACGTTCGACAGGCTGCTCAGTAATGCCCGCGCTCCGATGTAATCGCTGACTTGCCCGGCTGTGATGAACAGATTAAGAGGACGTCCCTGGCTGTCACAAATCGCGTGGAGCTTGGTGTTCATTCCTCCCTTGGTGCGTCCGATCAGGCGTCCGCGCCCCCCTTTTTCACGCCCATGCTGGTCGCTGTTCGGTGGGCCTTGAGATAGGTCGCGTCGATCATGACAGTCTTCTGTTCGCCGTGCTCGGCAGCCAGACCCGCCATCATCCGGGCGAAGACACCCTTGTCGCTCCACCGCTTCCAGCGATTGTAGAGCGTCTTGTGCGAGCCATAGGCTGTAGGCGCATCACGCCATCGTAACCCGTTGCGATTGATGAAGATAATACCGCTCAAAACACGTCGATATCGACTCGGGGCTTGCCGTGGGATTTCGGGAAGAAGGGCTCAAGACGCGCCATCTGCGCATCCGTCAGCCAGAAAAGATCAGACATGTTCACCGCTCGTTTTTCGAACCGTGAATCACGACCCTCCGCGCAAATCAATGGGTCCTGAGCCTAATCTCTCCCATAGACGCCTCCATTCAGGTTGTTTGCAAACCCACAATGGCACATCGAGGCCAGCGGGGGCGTCTACACCTTCAAAGCCGGGGCGAAGTTTGCGACAGAACCAGTTTAAGTCCGCGAGGCTTCAAACGCCGCCCATGCTTTTTCGAAGGCATCGAAATCGAACCCGGTTGCGCGGGCGGGATCTAGAATCAGTTTTTCGGTTTCAAGCAATTTGATGATCGCCTGTTCAAGCTTGCCCATCACTTCGGGCGGGATAACCAGCGCACCATGACGGTCCGCATGCACAAGATCGCCGTTCTGAATCTCCAGGCCAAAGATCGAAACCGAGGTGCCGATTTCGCGCACGTGTACGAACCCGTGACTGGGCCCGATTGACCCGGCAACAACTGGGAAGTTACCGGGTAGATCACCCAGGTCGCGCATTACTCCGTTGGTCAGAGCGCCGCTGATGCCGAAGCCCTTGTGGACCGTCGTGTTGATCTCGCCCCAAAAGGCGCCGATGCAATCTGGATAATCCAGATCCTCAATCACGGTGACAACCGGGTCACTTCCACTTGCCATATGCCTGTAATAGTCCATCCGACGTTGGCGGATCACCCCAGGCGGTTCTGACGGCGGGCTCACAGCAGCGATCTTCGCGGTACGGGCATATCCCACCATCGCCCCCGCATCGGGATCAGAACACAACATTGTGCCCTGGGTAAATTCATTGAATCCGCGCTTGCCCTGCGCCACTTCGATGGCGTTGCAAACAGTCGGCGTGTCGACCTTTTTCAGCAGGTCCAGCAAGGATTGGTTCATATCAACTCCAGCCAGCGGATCAAAGCCGCCGTTGTTTGTCGCGGTTGTTCCAGTGTCGGCAGGTGGCCGGCGTTTTCTATGATTTCCAACCGGCTCTGTGGCATCAGATCGTGCATCAATTCATGCCTTGAAACAGGGCACAGGGCATCGTCGCGCCCGCAGAGAATGAGTGCTGCGTCGGTGAAGTTGCGCAGAGTGTTGCTCTGGTCAGGGCGATCACGCAGAGCTTTAGATTGATTGACAAAAACGTCCGGGCCAAGATCCATGGCCATATCCATGCACAGGTCCAGAATGGCGGCGCGGCGCGGACCGTCCGTTAGGTAGTTCGGTTTCATCTCTTCGGCCATGACCTTGCGTAGGTTGCCACGTCCGACCGCATCGATCTGAGGGCCGCGCCCGGCTTTGACCTCGTCCAATTCAGCAAGCGGGTTCGTGTCCATCAACGCCAAACCAGCCACACGGTCCGGTGCCTGACGCAGGATTTCCATCCCCACAATGCCACCCATCGAGAGTCCCGCCAGAGCAAAGCGTTCGGGCGCATAGGCTAACACATCGGAGGCCAACGCCCGCATCGTTTCATGGCCTCCGATTGGTGCGCATAGGATCGGGTATTTGCCTGACAAAGCGTCAATCTGCGGAGCGAACAACCGCGCATCGCACATCATTCCGGGCAGGAGGATAAGCGGCGTCATTTGACCAGGGCAGCCCCTTCGGCAAGCGCGCCCAACTTGGCATAGGCGATATCCGGATCTACCGCACCAAAGCCGGCAAAGGTGCCAAAGCCGCAATCTGATCCGGCGATTACACGCTCATTTCCAACTATGTTCGTAAACCGCTCGGTACGCTGAGCAATCAGTTCCGGGTGTTCGACAAAATTCGTCGTGGTGTCCACCACACCGGGCACAAGAACCTTGTCACCCGGAATTTCACCCTTGCGGTCACGGAACACCGTCCATTCATGCGCGTGTCGCGGGTTAGAGGTTTCGAACAGCACATAGCGCGATTTGGTCGACATTAGCGTCGAAAACACCTTGTCCATGCCGATGTCGCAGCAATGTGGCCCCTCGTAATTGCCCCAGCAAATATGGACACGCACTTTGTCAGCCGGGACATTTTGCAATGCGTGGTTCAATGCCTCAACATGCATGTTGGCGATTTTCACGAACTCGTCGTCGGACAGATCGGTGAACAGCATATGGCGCGACAGGGCCAGATCCGGGCAATCCAGCTGCAAATCCAGACCCGCACCGACGATGGTTTCATATTCTTCCTTCATCGCGTCAGCCAGCGCGGCCAGATAGGCCTCGCGCGTCGGATAGAAGTCATTCAGCAGAAACAGAGAAATCACCCCAGGGCTGGCTGCGTTCATAAAACCGCGCCCGACCCCGTGTTCGACCATGGCAGCCTTGAGGTTGTCGATGTCCTTCTGCAGCTCACCTTGCCCTTTTGAGCGCACCTCGCCAACGCACATGGGTCGCGCATATTGGGGCGTGCCGCCATCATCCGCCAGACGTTTCAGAAAACCGGGAAACATCTTGAGGTCTGCAGGCGCATTGCGCGGGCTGTCACCCGCAAAGCCGGTATAGCGGTCCTTGACGTAAGTGGCGTAAGAGATCTTTGAGGTCTCACCGTCCGAGACGATATCTACCCCAGCCTTGACTTGTTTCCGCACGGTCTCGGACACGGCAGCGGTCATGCAGGCGTCAAATGCAGCCTGATCGAACGGTTCCTCTCGCTCGCGAGCAAAGATGAAGTCAACGACCTCCTGATTTCGTGGCAGACTTCCCACATGGGTGGTTGAAACGCGGGTCATGTTAGGATCTCCATTCAAATCTAGGTCCATCGCCGGGCCGGAAAGCCGGCGATGGATGTGCTGCGCGCGCGCCGATTGAAACCGGGACGTGTAATTTCGGCGTTATTCTCCTGTCCAAGTCGCTCCAGCAGGGTCGTCGGTTGCGGTGATCCGGTACAGACCCGCTTGCCCGGTCATAGACGGTTCAGCGCTGTAGCTTTCTCCGGGCAGAACCAGAGCGGTATCGCCGTTGGACAGGGTAACCTCGACCTCATTGATCTTGATGCGCCAATGGCCACTCGCCGGCATCAGAACCACGGGTTTGTCCGCCTTGACCAGTTCAGCCACAGCCGAACCGCGCGTCATAAAATCAACCTCGAAACCGGGCTTGTCTTTGATCAAGCCATTTTCACCGATCACAATCGCAGGTTTGTCCGCTGCCAGCGCCATCAGGTCCCAGTAGCGAGCGACGTATTTGCCGATCACCGCATCAACGGGAACCTCAGGGTAGGCTTTCAGCTCTTCCTCGGTCAGCAGCGGCATCGGCTGCACATTGTGTGGCAGTTCCTCACCCTTTTTGCTATCGTACAAGACGCCGTTATTGCCCAACATCAGGCCATGGGCCTGCGCATCCTGAATGACTTGCGGAGCCCAGGTCACGCCGCCACCGGCATCGTCGCCACCCAGCATCGACATGATCATCCCATAGTCCTGGCCGACATTCTCGAAGCCGCGGAAGATCCCGGTCGGGATGTTGAAGATGTCACCTTCTTCAGCGATGAACTCGCCTGCCGTGCCATAACGACCCCAGAAGAACCGCCATCGACCTTTAGCTACAAAGAACACCTCGGCGGTGGTGTGGCTGTGCAGCGAGTTGCGGCATTTCGGCGGTTGCCCCGCTGCACCGATGTTGAACCCGATCTTGTCGGTGATGTGGACGTGCTGATCCGGGCTTTCGCTGACCCCACCGCCAATGATTGTAAAGTTCTCCTTCTGGTCCGAGCCCGGCGTGTGCGCGTCGATGAACGCGGTTTTACAAGGCTTCAGTTCGCCATAACGGACGATGCGGCTTTCGATGGTACTCATATCTTTTCTCCTTTTGATTTGGGTTTGATCGGATCAAACCAAACCACCCGGCGGACGATTGTTCAGTCGCCGGGCGCGCAGGCTGGCGCGATGGGCGTGGTACCGCCGCAACGCCTGCCCGGCATCCAGATTTGAGATACGGTGCGACATTCTAGAGATCGCCGGTTTTCAGTAGAATCTGTTTCCAGATCGAGGTTTCGTCAAACAAGGTGTATTCCTTGCGCAGACCCCATGGACCGAACTCGGCCTGGCTGATGCCCAGCACAAAGACTTCGGCCCCTGTGGGCACGCCGAACACGCCCCAGCCGTCATGCGTGCCATGCAAAGACCAGCGGATCGCGGCGCGCGGCGGCATCATCGGGTCGTCACGGCCGATCTGGTGGTGGACATTGAATTCGGCACGTGGGAACGCCGCACGCAAGCCCATCCAGAACCGATCAACCGGCCCCCAACTGTGGCCGGTCGTGCCGCCGGGATATTCTGACAGAACAGCGCGGTCGTATTCAGCCTCAATCACCTTCATATCGGCATTCATGATCCGGGTCAGGATATCCGCGTATTTCTGGCCCCATTCATTGTCATTGCCACGGCCTTTATAGGGGCCGGGCTGATCGTTCGCCGGTGTGAAAGGTTGCACGCAGGCGTCAGCCCCACCCTCGCGCACGATCAGATCGCGGGCGTATTCCTTGGGCTCCAAGCCCATCTGCTGCACGATCGCGCTCTGGTCGCGGATCAGCCACTCATCGTTGATCTGGTTGTTGATGGCGTGGCAGTCGGCCAAAATGCGGTAGACCAGTTTCTTGCCGGTCGCCTTGCCATACACACCGTCACCCAGATGAGTCGCGGTGGACAAAAGGCGATGCGACGACAGCATGCCCTCTTCCGGCGTTCCCGACCAGATCACATCCTCACCCAACAGCGTTCGATCAGGGAATTCTGCCAGAGTCGCCATAGTGGCAGCAATGACATTCTGGTTTCCGACAACCACCGACCCAGGTGAACGCACGACGATGTCCGGGGCGTAATAGTCGTGCAGCGTGGCAATGCCGCGATCTTCCCAGATCTCCTTGGTAATCCCGATTATGTAGTCGGGGAAATCTTTGAACTTGGGATCAAATCCCTTCATGTCTTCCATCCTTCAGGTATGCGGGCGGAGCCGCGTACAATTAGCGGTCCGTCAATCTCGACCCGACGTGGGCCGGCATCGGGGTCCTCGATCTTGCCGAGCAGAATATCGACAGTTTCGGTGACCATGCGATTGGCGGGCTGTCGAATGGTGGTCAGGTTGTAGGCTGGCCATGAGGCGACAGTGACATCGTCATACCCGATGACCGAAACGTCGCCCGGAACATTCAGCCCCAATTCGAACCGCAGCGTGTCCATCACGGATACAGCCATGTGATCGTTGGCGACAAACACCGCATCAGGCGGATCGGTTTCGAACATCCGCAGCGTGGCTTGCCGGGCTTCTTCCGTCGAAAAGTTTCCTACTTCGCGGGCGTGCAGCGTAACCCCGGCTTTCTGCAAGGTCGCAACAAACCCTGTTTCGCGGTCACGCTGGGTCGAAGCTCCTTCCCACCCGGCGATATATCCGATCTTTTGGTGCCCAGCTGCCAACAGGAACTCGGCAGCCTTTCGACCACCGGCAACGTTGTCAGATGTAACTGACGACATCGCCGTGTCGTCTTGTGCCCGATTGAACAACACCATCGGTATACCGGCCGTTCGGCAGCGGTCGGACAAATCCGAGGACAAGGCCACCGAAGCGGCGATGATCCCTTCGACCTGAAAGTCGAGTATTTCTTCGACCACATTGTCGATGTTTCCAGACTCATGCGAGGCCATGAATATCAGCACGTGGTATCCACGTTCCTGCAATGTGTTTGTCAGCTTTTCCAGTGCCTCGGGATAGAACTGGTTGTTCAGATAGGCCACGACAAGCCCGATGATCCGGCTTTTCCCGGACACTACAGCGCGGGCCAAAACGTTCGGGCGGTAGCCCAGTTCTTTGGCCGCCTTGCGCACCTTTTCAACGGTATTTTTTGACGCGGACGCGCCGGGGGTGAACACACGGCTGACCGCAGATTGGCTGACCCCGGCGAGACGGGCAACTTCCAGTGATGTAACTTTTTGTGTCGCCATCAGTCTGCCGTCCAACCTCCGTCAACCATCAATGCCGTGCCCGTCACCAGCGACGATGCATCCGAGGCCAGATAAACCACCGCCCCCATTATGTCCTCAATCTCTCCGGGGCGACCCAGTTTTATCTTGTCCAGAATCCAGGCCCGCTTGTCCGGGTCGTCGAAAGTCGACTTTGTCAGATCCGTCAGAATGAAGGTGGGGCAAATCGTGTTAACCCGGATCTTTGACGGTCCGAACTCAAGCGCCATCGCCTTGGTGAAGCCTTCGACCGCGAATTTCGACGCACAATAAACCGCGCGTTCGCGACCACCAACATGGCCCATCTGGCTAGAGATATTGATCAGCGAACCGGGACGGCCAGCGTCGAGTAGGCCTTTGGCAACAGCCTGGGTCAGGAAATAAGCCCCTTTGACATTGACGCTTATCACCGCATCGAAATCTTCCGGCTGTGTTTCCACGGCCTTGCTGTGTCGGGCAAGCCCGGCTGAGTTCAGCAGAATATCGAACGGCCCATTTTGCGCCATGGCTTCAGCGGTTGCCGCCACGTCCGAAACATCCAGTTCCAGAACCCTGGCAGACCATCCCTGCGCAGACATATCTTTTGCAATATCCTGAAGTGCACCAGCACGGCGCGCCGCCAAAGTGACCTCAGCATCATGTTCCGCCAGCGCCACAGCGCAGGCCATGCCTATGCCCGACGAGGCTCCGGCGACCAAAGCTCGCTTGCCGCTCAGGTCGAAACTGGGGGTGCTGGGAAAATGTGGCATATCAGACCTCGCCGACCGGGAATGGGATGGAGCCCGGTACACGTGCCTTATTGAACTCACGCAGTCGGGCAAAAACATCTACGCCCAATTGCCGATACGCGTCCAGCAGATCGACCAACACCCAATTCTCGCGGATCAGCCCACCTTCCAGACGCCAGAAATCAAGTGACTTCAAAGTGATCCGTTTGCCCGAAGGCGCAATCCCCATCCAGCCGTCATGGGTGACGGTCTGGATCATGTTCGGCCAGCCGGTCACAGCGGCGTAGTCGCCATCACCAAAAAAGTGAAAGGTGATCTCATCAGCTTGCTGGCCGCGATCGGGCATTCCGTTGAGGAAGGGAATCTGGTGCCAGTTGCGGAACCCCGCGATACCGCGCGCTGTCCCGATCCCTGCAGGGCCATACCAGTTCATGCGCGGATGCCAGAACCGCTCCATCTCCATCACTACGGGCCCACCCTGGCTGGGGTGTTTCTCAAGATGTTTCAGCATGTCGACGATATGATTGCACGAGGCCAGAGATTTCACCTCATCCCACGGTCCGGACACAACGCCATCCAGAGTCGCCGGGCCGGGAATGCAGAACTCCAGCCCCAGAGACGGGGCCATTGGCCAGGCATTCGCCTGCATCATGACTTCGGGAATGTCCCAGAGTGTCTGGATCTCGACAACCTTGCCTTTTTCGAAACGGTAGAATTCGTGGAACCGCATATGGGTCAGATGCCCCGTCGGCGGGATGTCCAGCCAGGGCGCGACGAAGGTGCCGAAGTAGTGGCCGCCGCAGCCAACCCAGTCGTTACCCTGTTCTGTCCGACCACCCATGACAATCCAGTCGCGACGCTCAAGATCGGGCATGGATTTCAGAAGCGGCGCAAAACAGTTGTCATAGAGTTCCTGCGGGCCGGTCAGATCTCCGAATGGATACAACATGTGGATGGCGGCATCGGGCGCGATCACCGACTCCAGCGCCGCTCGTACCCCGGCTTCGTCGAATTTATTCATGGCCTCGCGCAGGGGCGCGATCAGGGCCTTGTGGGTAGAGTGAGTATCCATTGCGAAATCTCGCATTATTTTAACTTCTTATCCAAAAATTCTGTAGGGCCCCGGTCGAATCCCTGCGCAAGATTCGCCACGCTTACGAAGTCGCATCAGCCGTCCCGCGATATAGTGCGCCTTCACCATAGGGCACGTTGATGCCCCCATAACGCCGGACACGGATGTTGCATTGTTCGGCATGGCCGACAAAGCCTTCCAGCATACACAGACGTGAGCCGTATTCGCCGATCATCGCCGCTGCCTCATCAGTGACGACTTTCTGATAGCTATGGGTTTTCATGAACTTGCCGACCCAGAGCCCGCCGGTATAGCGCCCGGCCTTTTTGGTCGGCAGTGTATGATTGGTTCCGATCACCTTGTCGCCGTTGGCCACGTTGGTGCGCGGACCAAGGAACAGCGCGCCATAACAGGTCATGTTTTCCAGGAACCAGTCGTCGCGGTCTGTCATGACCTGAACGTGCTCAGACGCGATGTCATCGGCCACTTGAAGCATTTCGTCATAGGTGTCGCAGACGATGACCTCGCCGTATTCCTCCCAACTAACCTTGGCAGTGCCAGCAGTGGGGAGAATACCCAAGATACGGTCGATCTCGCTCAGTGTCTCTTCGGCCAGTTTGCGCGAGTTGGTGACCAGAACGCAGGGGCTGTTATAGCCATGCTCGGCCTGTCCCAGCAAATCGGTCGCACAAAGCTCGGCGTCCGCAGCAGTTTCATCGGCGATGACCATCGTCTCGGTCGGACCCGCGAACAGGTCGATGCCCACCCGGCCAAACAGCTGGCGCTTGGCTTCGGCCACAAAGGCGTTGCCGGGGCCAACCAGCATGTGAACCGGATCGATGGTCTCGGTCCCGATCGCCATGGCACCGATGGCCTGGATCCCGCCCATGACATAGATCTCGTGCGCGCCACCCAGATGCATGGCCGCAATCACGGCAGCGTTCGGTTTGCCCTGAAACGGCGGGGTACATGCGATGATGCGGGGCACGCCAGCGACCTTTGCGGTTGCGACCGACATATGCGCCGAAGCCACCATCGGGAACTTGCCGCCCGGCACGTAGCAGCCAACCGACTGTACCGGAATGTTCTTGTGACCAAGGATCACTCCTGGCATCGTTTCAACTTCGATATCCAGCATCGAGTCGCGCTGCGCCTGCGCGAAGTTCATCACCTGCTTCTGTGCGAATTTGATATCGGCCAGCTCGTGTTCGGTCAGCGACGCGATCAGGTCGTCGATCTGCTGTTGGCTCAGGCGGAACCTCTCAGGCGAATAGTTGTCGAATTTCTCCGACAACTCGCGCACTGCCGCATCACCACGGGTTTCGATGTCTTTCAGCGTCGCTTCAACGACAGCGCGGGTTTTGGCGTCGTCTTCAGCCCTGTCAGCCTCGGGTTTGCCGCGTTTGAGATATTCGATAGCCATTGTCCTGATCCTCAGTTGTCGGGCCGGGGCGGTGCTTTCTCTCCCCGGTCGAATGTTTCCCAGCCCTGGCCGTTGAACAGATCAACGCCAAGCTGAGCAGCAACATGGGCGAAATCGACATTCACCCAATTGTCGACGATCTTGCCGTCGACGACTTTCCAGAAATCCATGTAGCGAATTTCAACCCTCTTCCCGGTTGGCGCGATCCCCAGAAACTCGCCCGAATGAGTGGCCTCCTGCCGACCAAACGCCGCGGCCCATTCGCCCATATAGAGGCGCGCCTCATCAATGCAGGTCTTGTCCGAGAACGCGGCCTGGAACGGGCGCTGCCAATTGTCCTGAAATTCCTGCAAGCCGGTCTTGGTGCCGCAGCCCTGATTGCCCATCCAGCGGAATCCCTCGGCGAAGAATTCGCCGATGTCGGCAATGCGGTGGTCATTGAGCCCGTCGACCATGGTCTCGATCACGGCGCGGGTTTCTTCGGTCTTGCTCATGTCCGTGTCTCTGGTCAGCACGGCCTGTTCGGGGCGGGAACCTTTCATGGGTTCGGTCCTTTGTTCGGGTTGCCAAGGGAAGTTCTGTGCAGGCGGGAGGATCATCCGGCGATCAGAAAATCCCTTGGCATCCGGTTGAGCGCCGGGTGGCGCGCAACAGCGTTATGTCTGGCGGAACAGCTCATGCGGCCTGTTCAGAGATTTCGGCGAATAGATCGTATCCAAGCTGAAGCAGCAGATGCGGGACATCCACGAACACCCAGTTTTCCACCAGCAGGTCACCTTCGCGCCGCCACCAGTCGCAGACGCGCATAAAGACGCGTTTGCCGGTTGCGGGCTGGTCGAGGAATGATTTCACCTGGACGCCAGTCAATGAGGGCCAGCCACCCGAGCATACGTAGTTGCCTTCGCCGTATCGGGTGAAATGTGCAGTCATGCCGTTGCCCGCACTACCTCCGGACCAGCCTTGGAAGGTGGACTCGAATGGTACCTGGAAGCTGGCAAAACTCTCGAGCCCGACGAAAGAACCGAAGGCGCCCGGGCCATACCAGACCATGTTGTCATGCCAGTAGGGGCGCCAAGCCTCGTTCTCGGTGGCAAGTCCGGCCAGCATTTCTGTGACCATATGATAGCTCTTGGCGCTCTCGGCAGGGTCTTGAGGGGTGGTCAAAATGCCATCATGGCTGGCCGGACCCTGAATCAAGCCGGTGAAGCCACGGGTCTTGCCCGGGCTGGCGGTGATTGGCCATTGCCCTGCGGCCATCATCAGCTCGGGGATGTCGAGGAAGATATAGCTCTCTACCGCCTTGCCGTCCTGCATGCGGTGGAACTCGCCGAAGCGCAGATAGGCAAGCTCGCCTGTGGCCCGGATGCCAAGCCAATCGCGCGAGAATCGGCCAACGAAATAGCCGGTAGCGCTGATCCAGCCCTGTCCGTTAAATTCGCCGGCCATGACAATGTCATCGCGACGAAACAGCCCGTCGAAGGCATTGGCAAGTGGGGCGATGACGTGATCGTGCAGCGCGAGGCCGCCCGCGACCTCGTTGAAGGGATGCACCACGTTGACGTGTGCACCGGCGGCGAAGAAGGCGTCAAAGGCCGGCCGAAAGTTGCCAGGATGACGTTGTGCGTTGGTGAATTTCAGAAAGGGTGCACGGTCGAGGATTTCCATTGTCTCTGTCTCTATGGGGTCTGTTCGGGGCGTCTGCGGAGAAGCGCCCCGCAAGGTCCCGCACGCATCAAAGCAAATGGAATTCGTCCCGGCCGCCGGGCCCGGCACGCAGCCAAGTTCAGGCTGGCCGCGCGCGCATGGGCAGATACGGACTGAGGATGCGCACGTCCCATTCGTGTCAGCCTTTCACAGCCCCGGCGGTCAGGCCGCCCACAATCTGACGCTGGAAGAACATCACCAGAATGAACAGTGGAACGGTGGCCGAAACCACGGCTGCAACGGCAAACATCACGTTGCCTTCGGTCTGTGTTGTACCGAGGAATGCGGCAATAGCGGGCACCATGGTTCGGTTGCTTTCGGACAGCAGCATCGCGCCCACGGCAAAGTCATTATAGGCCAGCAGGAATGAGAACAGCCCGGTGGTGATCACACCCGGCCACATCACCGGAATGATCACCCGACGGAAGGCCTGGAACTGGTTGCACCCGTCGACCTTGGCGCTTTCGTCCAACTCGCTTGGGATGTTCTTGAAAAAGGAATGGAGCATCCACAATGTGAATGGCTGATTGATCGCCACAAGAACGATGATCGTGGTCGGAAGAATCCCCCAGACATTCCATTCAAAGAAGGGCAGCAGATAACCTGAGACCAGAGTGATTGGCGGCATTGCGCGGAAAATCAATGCGGTGATCAAAAGCCAAAACGTGTAGTTGTAAGTTGACCGCGACAGGGCATAGCCCCCCAGCGTCCCGATGGTCAGTGAGATGGTAACAACAAAGAAACAGACGATCCCTGTGTTCAGAACATTGCGCCAGAACTCTTCCTGTATCCACGCGCCCTCATAACCGGTGGTTGTAAATGCTGAGCCATAGACGGCCTGCGTCCGCGCCCCGGTAAGGGCGTTGGTCCAGTCAGCAATTGAAAAGAAATCAAGCTCTACCTTGAACGAACCCCATACCGTCCAGAAGAACGGGAAGGCGGCAAGGATGAACCAAAAGAGCACGAACAGGGACGAAGCGATCCGAAGGCCTCTGGGCATTCTTTGTGCGCGGCTTGCCATATTATCTTGCTCCTTTGAAATCGCGCCAGGTGCGGACAAGCACGGGCGACAGAAGAATGGCGACCCCGATTATCGTGATCACAGAGGTGGCGGCCGCTGAAGACAGTTGCCGGGTCTCGCCGCCGAGGTCGTAGAAGATAAACGTGCTGAGCGATTGCGCATGTGCCTGTGCGCTGAACCCGATTATCGGTTCGAACACCTTGAAATTGTCCATCAACTGGATCAGCCCAACAAATGTGACCAGTGGCATGAGATGGGGAACAACCACGAATTTAACTTGTTGCCAGCGCGTGGCCCCGTCGATCTGAGCGGCCTCTATCTGGTCTTGGGGCAACGTTTGCAGTCCGGCATAGAACACGACAAAGGCAAAAGGAGCGGCGTGCCATACACCATAAACCATCAGTGCCACCCACATCAGTCCTGTTGAGGCCTTCAGGCTGAAATTCGGATCTCCGGCCAAGTATACCAGGGCGTTGCCAATGACGCCGCGACTGTCAATCATCCAAAACAGGATGAGCGAACCGATCAGCGGGGTCACGATCATGGGCAGAAGAGAGAAAAAGATCATCAGACCTTTGAGTTGCCTGTGCAGGGAGTTGACCGCCAGCGCAATCACCAACCCCAAAACAATTGTGAGCGGTGTCACGACGGCCACGAAGGTCAGCGTAAATGCCATCGCCCGGTAGAAGGGCAGATTGCCAAGCTCGGTGAAAAAGCTGCCCCATGTTTCATTCGCGGCCCAGATTTGACCAATTTCCTGAATCGCCAGATGGCCTCGGTTAAAGTAAATGTCCAATCCCACAAACCGGCCCAGAGGTTTCTCGGCGCGAAGTGCTGCAGTGGCCTCTTGATCAACAGTGGTCTCAGTTGTGCATCCGATAAGCGGGGTGCAGTTTTCGACCTCTAACAGAACGGCCGGGTGGGGCGCGAAGATCGATTGAGTCACCACCGAGACAATTGGCATTGCAATGAACAGCAGCATCGCGAGTCCTGTGGGCAGGAAGAACCAAAGGAATGTCTTATGGCGCATGTTGCAATCCTCGCGTGAGTAGGATTGCGCGGGTGGGTATCAAAGGCACCCGCGCAATGGGCTTCTTATTGCAGATAGCCTTGCTCGATGGCGGCGGCACGATAGGCAGCCTCGACATCTGCAAGTGCTTGTTCAGCGCTTTCCTTGCCCTGCATGAAATCAGCAAGTTCGTTGCCAAGTGCGCTGTGCATGAGCCCCATGTAGGGTAGCATCGGATAGGGTGGTGTGCCCATTTTGGCCGCAGCAAACACACCCTCGGCATCTTTTCCGGGCTGGTAGCCTTCAATCAGCCAGACCGCCAGTGGTGTGGTTTCATCGTTCAGCATGTCAGGACGGATGCCATGTTTCATTGCGATGAAGGTGGCCTCGGCCTCTTCATCTGAGATGTTCTTTCCGACAGTCCAACCGTCCCACCACAGGGTCGTTGCAGGGATATCTCCGCCACCAACTGTAAGCGGCGCGCCAATCGCATGGCCGTCGATTACCTCCTGCAACACACCTTCGGTGGTGGTTTGCTGCGAAGCGCGCGAGCCCCACATATTCATAATTGCAACGTTGCCAGCACGGTATTCGGCATTGGTGGCATTGGAGTCATGAGTCAGGAAGTCGGGATTCATGTATTCCGACAAAGCCTTCATCATATTCAGGGCGTTGACACCAGCCTCAGAATTCACGTTGGGTTCGGCCGTACCGGGTTTAAAATGGCTGCCGCCATAACCAAGGAACATATTGTTGAATTCCTGCGCCAGGTTCCAACCCGATGCATAGGCTCCACCAACCGGGTTTTGCATGATGCCCTGCGTACGAATGGCCTCGGCCACCTCGAGCATTTCCTCATAGGTAGTCGGGACTTCCACACCGGCTTGCTCAAGGATGTCCTTGCGGTACATCAGATGCTGCGCGTTCGCCATGAAGGCGATAGCCATGATGTTGTCGCCAATCTTGATCAGCTGCCCAGGCTGCAGGTCCTGACCATACTTTTCCACCAGGTCATTGAGCGGACGAATAACGTCTTCGTTCATCAGTGCCACAACCGAACTATTGGCGATGATTGCGGTCGTGTATTCCGACGGATTGCCCGACAGGCCAGCCACGTTGATGGTCTGGTGCTCGGATGTCAGGTTGGATTCTACCGACGCCCCGGTGCATTCCTTCGCTCCGGCTGCGACGGCCTGAATGGCCGCAAATTCATTGCCGACTATGTTGACACGTGCGCCGATTTCGCAGGCGTATCCCGCGCTTGCGGCAAAGGCGGCTACAGAGCCGACCAGTGCAATATTCTTCAGAAACATCAATATTCCTCCCTAGATGGATGGGTGCATCTTCGAAGTCTGCACCCTGCTTACCCCGTCCCAACGGGTGTCGTTTGCGGTTCTCAGCCCTCCAGGCGAGCCCCGGTTTTCGCATCAAACAGATGGCAGTGATCGGTATGGATATGAATCGAGACCTGATCGTCGATTTCGGCCCGATAGGTTTTGTTGGCCTTGACCGAGACCAGCGCACCACCGATCCGAACCGAAACCATGGTGCTGTCGCCCAACAGCTCTTGCGTATAGATCGGCGCGTTGATCTCGCCGCCACTTTCCACAACATTTGCGTCCTCGGCGCGAAACCCCAGCGTGATAGGACCGTCCGGCGCGTTCAACCCGTGCACCTCTGTGCTTTGGGCGCGGAACACGCCACCCTGAACCTCGCCATCGACAAGGTTCATTGCCGGGTTGCCGATGAAGCTGGCCACAAATGTATTTGCAGGTTCATCGTAAATATCGGTTGGGGAGCCAACCTGCTGAACCACACCTTGTTTCATGATCACCACCCGATCAGCCAAGGTCATTGCCTCGATCTGGTCGTGGGTCACATAGATCGTGGTGACCGCCAATTCGTGGCTCAGGTTCTTGATCTGCGCGCGGGTGGAAACGCGCAGTTTTGCGTCAAGGTTGGATAGTGGCTCGTCCATCAGAAACACGTTCGGCTCGCGCACAATGGCACGAGCCAGGGCAACCCTCTGACGCTGACCGCCAGACAGTTCCGCCGGTTTGCGGTGCAGGAAGTCATCCAGCTCGACCATCGCCGAAGCGCGCCGCACTTTTTCGTCATGGGTAGCAGGGTCAATACCGCGAACTTTCAGCGGGAAGCGAATGTTCTCATATACATTCATATTCGGATAGAGCGCGTATGACTGGAACACCATCGCGACATCGCGGTCTTTGGGCTCCATGTCATTTACTCGGGCACCATCGATCAGGATATCGCCCTCAGACGCGTCCTCGAGACCAGCAATCATGCGCATTGTCGTGGTCTTTCCGCAACCTGACGGCCCAAGAAGTACCAGAAATTCCTTGTCGGCTATTGTCAGGTCAAAATTGTCAACTCCAACAAACGATCCCCAACGCTTTCCAACATTGCGAAGTTGAATTTCGGCCATTCTGTCCTCCCTGCTGCACGCATCGTGCATACGCTTGCAAAGACCATAGACAACAAAAGAAACATCTGGCAAGCTTTTTTTGCATGCGTGTGCAAACGTCGACTTCATCTTCTTCTCAATTCGCCCCATGACAGCGACTAAAGAACTGAAAGAAAGTAATAATGTCCTATGAAATCCAAAAAACGATCATCTTGGATTACTACTCGGCGCTCAGCAGCGTAAAAGAATCGGATATCGCCAACACGTTGTCTGAGTTCTGCGCAGAAGACTACCTATGGCGCGGTTTCCACCCGTTTGATGAGCTTCGGGGCACCCATGACGTAGCGCAGGCATTCTGGCGTCCCCTGAAACAAAGCCTAGGGAATATGCAACGCCGGATGGACGTGTTCATGGCCGGAAAAAACGAGATGGACGGATTCACCTCAGTTTGGGTTGTTTCAATGGGGCACCTGATGGGCCTGTTTGACAATGCCTGGCTGGGCATCGCCCCCACAGGCAAGATGGCGTTTTTGCGCTATTGTGAGTTCAACAGGATCGAGAATGGCAAGATCGCCGAGACGGCGATGTATTTCGACATCCCGCATTTCATGATGCAAGTCGGGTTACAGCCCTTCCCGCCCCAAACCGCAGCCCACCTGGTGCAACCTGGACCGATGACGCATGACGGGTTGATGTTCAACCCGCTGCCTGCCGAAGAAGGCGAAAAAACTCTCGGCACGATCAATGCCATGATTTCCGATCTCGGCCAATGGAAAAGCGGCCTGAGCCTTGAGGAAGAATTGCGCCAGACATGGAGCGAAGACATGATCTGGTGGGGGCCCGCTGGGATCGGCGCGACCTATACGATTGAGCGTTATGCAAAGCAGCACTCAGGCCCTTTCCGCGCATCCTTAACGGACCGCTCGAAGACCAAGCACATTTGCCGCTTGGCTGAGGGTCACTATGGCGGTTTTTTCGGCTGGCCGAATTTTACGGCGCGGCCCACCGGCGGGTTCATGGGTATGCCCGCCACCGACAAGGCCGGTGAATTCCGCGTGATCGACATATATCGTCGCGCGGGTGACAAGCTGGCCGAGAACTGGGTTTTCATCGATCTGCTGCATTTCTGGAAACAACAGGGTGTCGATATATTGGGGCGTATGGCGAAAGTACCGCGAACATGACCGGCTGGATCGACGCCCATCACCACCTTTGGGACCTTGAGGCCGTAAACTACCCCTGGCTGATGGCGCGCGGGGTGGAAAGGTTCTTTGGCGACCCGACGCCGATTCAACGGAATTACCTGCTGCGCGAGTTCCGGTCCGAAGCCGCGCCCTGCGGAGTCGGTGCCTCGATCCACATCCAGGTGGGAGCCAAAAACGGTCTGGACGAAGCCCGGTGGGTTCAAGCTGTCGCCGATACCAATCCAGACTGGCCATTGGCGCAGGTTGTGTTCTGTGACCTGACCTCGGCTGACCTACCCGCCCAACTTGATACGTTTCAGACCCTTCCAACCGTGCGTGGCGTGCGCCAGATCGTCGGGCGCGCACCCGGAGAGGACGCGCAGACGGGCACAAATTCTCTGCTGGATGATCCGCGATTTCTGGTCGGACTGAAGGAGGCTGGACGGCGTGACCTCAGCTTTGATCTGCAGCTCATTCCCGAATTAATCGGAAAAACCACCCGGGTTCTCGCGCAAGCCTCAAACACACGAGTTGCCCTATGCCATGCCGGATCACCATATGACCGCACCCCGGCGGGCCTGAAAAGCTGGGCTCAAAGGCTGCGCGCGCTGTCTGATCTGCCGCATGTCTCATGCAAACTCTCAGGTCTGGGCATGTTCGATCACAGCTGGACACCTGACAGAATTCGCCCGATCGTGGAGATTTGTCTTGAACAATTCGGACCCAAGAGGGTCATGTTTGGCTCAAACTTCCCGGTCGACAAGCTCTATGGCGATTATGCATCGCTGGTACTGGCTTACCGTGATTTGGTACCGGCTGAAGCACAATCGGCGGTTTTCAGAGAAACCGCCGTACACTTCTATGATCTCGAGGTGCCCTGAGAAAATATTGTCCTTTCAAATCAATGTGAAACCTGATTGGATCGACCAGAACGGCAACAAATAACAACACCTGCACTCAAGTTGGTAATGTTTATGAATGTCACTCGGGGGAACTAACCGGATGTGTCGCAAACTTTCGGGGCGGTCGGAGTTAACGTCTTACTGGGCGCAGCTATCCTGCGATCTCGGCAAATAGTCGAAAACCAGACGTCGTAGTGCTGGCGAATAGCCACTTCCGGATCGTTGGCGACCTCGATGCCATCCAAAGTAGCCGAGGCGGATCTGAGCGATTTGAACCCACACATGCGCTGGATGCGACGCTTGATGAACCTGTGATCCTGTTCGATCATGTTGTTATCCGGCATGAATGAGCGTGACGCTCCAATCGGAGGTTCTGAAGGCTTCGATGTGGATGACCGTGTTGCACAAATGCGACCCGAGCAGTTTTCGTGCAACACGGTCCACCTGATGCCATCCACTCATACGCCATACATATCTGAGCAGCGACGACGCTGGGGTATTGTCCCCAGTCCGCCGAATTTTCAAGGGTTTTGGAAAAATCGTCATGAGGGACCCGTCGTTCCGTTGCCAAAATGTAATTGTCACCTAAGGCAGTCCGGTCACGCGCGCACCCAAACACTGCCAATGGTCAAAGAGTTCAACTGGACCGTACCAGGGATCTGTTGCAAACTTTTGGCTGTTGACGAAGCCAGATTCTGCGGATGAATGACATTCGATAAAATCAGTCGAAAGTCAGTTCATGATTTCCTTCAAAGGCGCACAATATCCGAAGGATGTGATCCTGTTCGCGGTGTTTTTCTATGTCCGATACGGTGTGTCCTACCGGGATTTAGAAGAAATCATGGCCGAGCGCGGTGTTTCAGTGGACCACACCACGCTAAACCGATGGGTAACACGGTATTCTCCTGCAATCGCTGAGGCAGCGCGTCGCCGCAAAGAGCCATGTGACCGTTCGTGGAGAATGGACGAAACTTACATCCGAGTGAAAGGGAACTGGGTTTATCTCTACCGAGCTGTCGATAAGAGCGGCAAGACGCTTGATTTCATGCTGTCCCGGCGCCGCAACAAATCTGCTGCCACTAAATTCTTTGCCCGAATGCTGGAAGCCAATGGCTTTCCTCGAAAGATTGTCATCGACAAAAGCGGAGCTAACACCGCAGGCATCAAGGCCATCAACAAAATGCTCAAAGGTTTTGGCTGTCCGATCTCGATTGAGATGGTCAGGCGGAAATACTTGACGGATGTATTTGACAAGAGCTTTTTCAGGTTCCGTGCGTCTATTTTTGGGTGATCTACCGAGGTGAGACTGGCTTGGCCATCGGGGATTTCTGTTTCCACTTGGCCACGAAACGGCGGTAAACGTCTTCGGCGTGACCGACAGCTTCTCTCTCCCGATCGCGCACTGATTTGAGGCTGTAGTCGGCAGCTGAGCCTTTCTTTCTTCCACCTCGGTTAGAGGGGTAGCCAGCCG
>NZ_JBXWTH010000093.1:0-184629 GCF_059613825.1 Ruegeria sp. SATB027 | reverse complement strand
TGTCACAGAGCCCGTAGGATAAGTCCGTCCGGGGAAAGGGGAACTGCGCTCAAAATCCGATTTGTGCAACAGAGCCGATTTTAGCCCGAAACATGTACCGCACAATGTGATCCGCCGGACCGAACCCCCGCCAGATATGGGGATAGTGGCAACCGAGTCAGCGGTTTCATTATCCGACAAAAAAACTCAGATTGACAATGTTGACTTTTTAACTCAGTTATTTCAACGAAAGCCGCCGCGGGAACAAACCCGCCTGATTTGACAGTTCAGACAAGAAAGTAACGACCCCTATGACCAAGTTGTTTGCAACAGCCAGCGCTTTGACATTTGCGACAGCCACTTTTGCTTTTGCCGGTGATGTGCCGACAAAAGCGGATATTCTGGAAACCTATGCCGATATTGCCGAAGCCAAGTATGACGACAGCCTGACTGCGGCAAAGGTTTTGCGGGACGCAATCGGTGTGCTGATTGCCGAACCCTCGGACGCGACCCTGAATGCGGCACGGGCAGCATGGGTTGCAGCGCGTGTGCCTTATCAACAGACCGAAGTTTATCGTTTTGGCAACGCAATCGTTGATGACTGGGAAGGCAAAGTAAACGGTTGGCCACTGGATGAAGGTCTGATTGATTATGTCGACGCGGCCTATGGTGGCGCGACGGATGAGAACGAGTTTGCGGTTCTGAATGTCATCGCCAACCCTAGCTTCGAACTGTCGGGCGAAACCATTGACGCCAGCGAGATTACTCCGGAACTACTGAGCGAATCCCTGCACGAAGCTGATGGTATCGAAGCCAATGTCGCGACCGGCTACCACGCTATCGAGTTCCTGCTGTGGGGTCAGGACATGAACGGCCACGGGGCCGGTGCAGGCAACCGTCCAGCCACTGATTATGCGAACGGCGATACCTGCACTGGTGGCAATTGCGACCGTCGTGCCCAGTATCTGAGCGCCGCAACCGACCTGCTGGTCAGCGATCTGACCTGGATGGCCGATCAGTGGAAACAAGGCGGCGCGGCGCGCACGGCGCTGATGGAAAATGAAACGGCGGGCGTCAGTGCGATCCTGACCGGTATGGGTTCACTGTCTTACGGTGAACAAGCGGGTGAGCGGATGCGTCTGGGCCTGATGCTGAACGACCCGGAAGAAGAACATGATTGCTTTTCGGACAACACCCACAACAGCCATTACTACGATGGACTGGGCGTTCTGAACGTCTATCTGGGCAGCTATACCCGCATCGATGGCACACCTGTATCAGGCGCATCGCTGGCCGATCTGGTAATCGCAACTGATCCGGCACTGGACGCCGAGATGAAGGCGAAACTGGCCGTCACGATGCAAGCCCTTGGCAGGATCAAATCGACCGCGGAAGCAGGGTTTGCCTATGACCAAATGCTGGAACGCGGCAACGAAGGCGGTGAAACCCTAATCATGGCCGGCGTCAACGGCCTGATCGACCAGACCAAGACAATCGAGCGCATCGTGACCGCACTGGAACTGGACCAGATTGAATTTGAAGGATCAGACAGTCTGGATAACCCCGACGCGGTATTCCACTAAACAAGAACGCGCGCCGGGGGCTTGCCTGCCCCCGGTACACTCAGCACACTGACCCGCCAGCCCTTTGAACCACACAAACCCAATCCAACATTCATGATTGTCTGCCACTGCACCAATATCTCGGACCACGACATCCGCGCCGCCATCGACTGGATGCGGACAGCCGACCCCCAAACCATCATCACCCCCGGCAAGGTTTACCATGCTCTTGGAAAATCGGCGGATTGCGGCGGATGCATGCCTCTGTTTCTGGACACGATGCGGTCAAGCGATAATCTCGAAGTACCCATGCAACTCCGCGCCCTGCGCGCGGCAGTATCACAGGAGAGTGCAGATGAAGGGCGATCCAAAAGTCATCGAATATCTCAACAAATCTCTGCGGCATGAACTGACTGCAGTCAGCCAATACTGGCTGCACTACCGGTTGCAGGAAGACTGGGGGCTTGGCCACATGGCCAAGAAAAGCCGCGAGGAAAGCATCGAAGAGATGGGCCACGCGGACAAGCTGATCGAACGGATCATCTTTCTGGAAGGCCACCCCAACCTTCAGAAGCTGGACCCGCTTCGGATCGGTCAAACACCGAAGGAAACGCTGGAATGTGACCTTGCGGCCGAGATCGATGCACGGGCCTTGTACAAGGAAGCGCGCGAATATTGTCGGGATGCCGGCGACTATGTCTCGATGTCGCTGTTCGAGCAGTTGATGTCCGATGAAGAGGGCCATATCGACTTTCTCGAAACGCAGCTCGACCTCTATGAAAGGATCGGCGAAGCCAATTATGCGCAACTCAACGCATCAAAAATGGACGAAGGCGAATAGCCTTGTTGCCCTGTCGGTGGTCGCCTTTGCGGCCACCCCTTCCCTGTCAGCCGAGCTACAGGACCTGCATCTGAACGTCACCCCCCGCACTGACGAAGAACGCGCCCGAATTGCCGTTGTCACAGCACCGCCCCAGGATTTCAGCGCACCGCAGCAGTTTGAAGAACTGCCCGCCGGGGCCGCGACTGTTCGGGTTCGTACGGACGCGGATGCGTTCTCGCAACCGTCAGACAACCTGAGCTTTGAACAGGAACTGAATTTCAAAGTCGGAAACGGGCTGTTCAAGAAGGTCTGGATTTCGTCGCCCTCATCAACGCTCGCCTCTGACGGGTTGGGGCCGCTCTATAACGCGCGGTCGTGCCAGCGCTGCCACATCAAGGATGGGCGCGGACACACGCCAAACGGGCCCGATGACAACGCGGTTTCGATGTTTCTGCGGGTCTCGATCCCCGGCACGTCGGAAGATGGCTATGCAGCGATAGAAGATTACATCGCCACTCTGCCCGAGCCTACCTATGGTGGGCAGATGCAGGATTTCGCACTGGCAGGCCATCCAGCGGAATACCGGCTGGACATCTCGTACGAAGAAATCCCGGTGGAGCTTTCTGACGGTGAAACCGCCTCATTGCGCCGCCCGACTTATCAGGCAGCCGATCTGGGTTATGGCCCGCTGCACCCCAACGCGATGCTAAGCCCACGGGTCGCGCCGCAGATGATCGGGCTTGGCCTGTTGGAAGCGATCCCGGTCGAAGACCTGCTTGCCAACGCCGACCCGGACGATTTGGATGGGGACGGCATATCGGGCCGCCCGAATATCGTCTGGTCGGTCGAGTTTGACACGCCGATGATGGGCCGGTTCGGACACAAGGCGGGGATGCCGACAGTTATGGAACAATCGGCTGCTGCTTTTGCCGGGGATATCGGCATATCGAACCCACTCTACCCTGCTCCGCACGGGGATTGCACCAATGTGCAGGTGAACTGCATCAAAGCCCCGCACGGCGACAATGATGAGCGCGGCTTTGAGATCGATCATCAGGGTATGGACCTGGTCGCTTTCTACAGCCGCAATCTGGGCGTGCCGGGTCGCCGCGACATGGACAACCCCAGGGTCCTTCGCGGGAAAGAGGTGTTTCATGCAACCGGCTGCGCGTCATGCCACACACCGTCACATGTAACTCATCGGATGGAAAACCGGCCCGAGCACAGTTTTCAGCTGATATGGCCCTACACCGACCTGTTGCTTCATGACCTGGGCGAAGGTCTGGCCGACAATCGCCCCGAGGCCCGCGCAACGGGCCGGGAATGGCGCACGCCGCCTTTGTGGGGCGTTGGCCTGACCGAACGCGTCTCGGGCCACACAGAGTTTCTGCATGACGGGCGTGCGCGCGACTTGCTTGAAGCAATCCTGTGGCATGGCGGTGAAGCGCAGGCTGCCCGCGACACCGTTATCTCGATGCCCAAAGCCGACCGTGACGCCCTGATCCAATTTCTGGAGAGCCTCTGACCCATGCGAGTTCTTACCCTTGTTGCAGCGTTGATCATGCCACTTGCCGCGCAGGCACAGGATCGCGCGCCGATCCTGATGGATGTAACAGAAACCCATATCCTGCCCCGGTTCGACACGCTCCCGGAAACGACAGGCGCGCTAGTCAGCGCATCACTGGTTGAGTGCGATCCGACCTCACCGGAGCTGCGCGCGGCCTACGATGCGGCTTTCGATAGCTGGATATCCGCCAGCCACCTGCGGTTTGGTCCGACCGAGGTCGATGACCGCGCTTTCGCCATGGCGTTCTGGCCGGACACGAAAGGGTTCACCACCAAAGCCCTGTCCCAGCATATCGCAACCGAGGATGACGCCGTGCAAAGCCCGGAGACCTATGCCGAAACGTCCATAGCAGGGCGCGGGTTCTTCGCGCTCGAACGGATGTTGTTCGATCCCAATTACGCGGAACAGGGTGGTGCCGAATATCGCTGCGCGCTGATCAGGGCGATCACGGCGGATATCGATGCCAATGCCCGGGCGATGGCGCAGGACTGGCACAGCTATGCCCCTAGCCTTACCCAACCCCAAGAGAACAGACGCTACCGGACGCAGGACGAAGCAATGCAGGAGCTGTTCAAGGCCTTGGCTACCAGTCTTGAGTTCACGGCTGACACTCGGCTGGGTCGCCCCATGGGGACATTTGACCGCCCCCGTCCGAACCGGGCCGAAGCGTGGCGGTCCGGGCGGTCTTTACGCCATGTAGAACTGTCGCTGATATCCTTGCGAGATTTAGCTGCACGGCTGTCTTTTGATCACGCCGAAATCGCGTCGGAACTGGACGCTGCGTTTGCGCGTGCCATCCAGAACGCTCAATCCATTGACGATCCCTCGCTTGCCGGGGTTTCATATCCCCAGGCCCGGTTCCGGATCGAGGCGCTTCAACAGTCGATCCACGATATCCGCACCTTCGCCGTGACCGAGCTGGGTCCGACATTGGGGATCAGCGCAGGATTCAACTCGCTGGACGGAGACTAACCCGTGACGTCACGCCGCCATTTTCTTGCCGGTCTTGCCGCAGCCGCGATTTCCCCGATCCGCGGGTGGGCCTCGGCCGGTTCGCCTGATTTTCTGGCCGCAGGGCTGTTTCCCGACGGGTCCTTTCGACTTGCCGGGTTGAGCACATTGGGGAAAATCGTGTTCTCCGTGCGTCTACCCGGACGCGGACATGCGGCCGCTGCCCATCCACACAAGGCCTTGGCGGTCGCGTTTGCCAGACGTCCGGGCACCTTTGCCATCGTCATCGATTGCGCAACCGGCGCGCAGATTGCGCAGCTAAAGGCCCCTAAAAGCCGACACTTCTATGGCCACGGCACATTCTCGGCGGATGGCGCGTACTTTCTTGCCACCGAAAACGACTACGAAGCCGGGACTGGTATCGTCAGTGTCTGGGACGCTAAAAGCTTTGCGCGCCTAGGTGAGTTTTCATCTGGTGGAATAGGCCCGCATGACATGCGCCTGATGCCCGACGGGGAAACGCTGGTGATTGCCAATGGCGGGATCGAAACCCACCCCGAAACCGGGCGCACAAAGCTGAACCTGCCGACGATGGCACCCAACCTGAGCTATCTCACCCTGTCGGGCAGGATCCAAGAGCAGGTGTCGTTACCTCACCAGCTTCACAAAAACTCGATCCGCCATCTGGCGGTGCGGAGCGACGGTCTGGTTGGCTTTGCCATGCAATGGCAGGGCAGCAAGTCCGAACACCCGCCCCTGTTGGGCTTGCATTGTCAGGGTGAAGCCCCGCGCCTGCTTACCGCGCCGGATCACGAACAAAGCATGTTGCAGGGATACGCTGGCAGCGTCGCGTTTTCAGCCAACGCCGATATGATCGCAATAACCTGTCCGCGCGGCAATGCGCTGCACCAGTTCGACACAACCAGCGGCACATTCAACGGCGCCTTCGCGCTTGAGGATGTCTGCGGGCTTGGGGCCGGGGCGACCGGGTTGGTCTTTACTACGGGAACAGGTGCCTTCGGGACATTGATGGGCGCGCGCCCAACTGTTCGAACCCGCGCCGAATGCCAATGGGACAATCATCTGATCCCGATCCACCCGTCCGCGTAACATTCGGAATCCCCAATCAGATAGTTTACACTTGGAAGAATCAAACTGCTGCCGTATTGGCGGGCGCGAAACTGGCACCCTACGTTAAGGACCGACTTGATTGAAACAGACGCCCGACGCACCGCATTCCATCTACGGAGTTGAGAAATGGGGCAAAGGCCTCATCGAGGTGACCGAACAGGGCGAGATCGGTCTGCGCAATCCCATGGCCCCCGAGGCAGCGGCGATCAGCCTGCCCGGTATCCTCAGCGATCTGGACGACCGTGGCATCAAAGCACCGATGGTCCTGCGCGTCGCGTCTTATCTGGAACACGAAATTGCCCATCTGAACGAGAGCTTTCGTGATGCGATTGCGCGCGTGGGCTACACAGGCAGCTATCGCGGCGTATTCCCGATCAAGGTGAACCAGCAGGCGCAGGTTGTTGACCGGATCGTCGAGTTTGGAAAGAAATACAACTATGGGCTCGAGGCCGGCTCCAAACCCGAACTGGTGATTGCGCTGGCGCATCGCCTGGCCCCCGAAGCGCTGATCGTGTGTAACGGTGTCAAAGATGCCGAATTCATCCAACTGGCTATTCTAAGCCGCAAGATCGGGTTCAACACGGTCATCGTTCTGGAAAGCCCGAAAGAGGCCGACACGGTAATCGAAGTTTACAACGAACTGGGCATCGAGCCCCTGATCGGTGTTCGGGTGAAGCTGACCAACCAGATCAGCGGCAAATGGGAAGAAAGCTCGGGCGACCGCTCGGCCTTTGGGATGAACACCGATCAGCTTATCGCCACCGTAGACAAGCTGAAAGACGCAGGGTTGCTGCACTGCCTCAAGCTGCAGCATTCACATCTGGGCAGCCAGGTTCAGGATGTCAACGATGTGCGCCGTGCTGTGGGCGAAGCCTGTCGCTATTACACCGAGCTTACGCGCGAAGGCGTGCCTTTGACCCACCTGGATCTGGGTGGCGGCATGGGGGTCGATTACACCGGCGAAAAGAAAGCCGCCGAAAACTCGATCAACTACACGGTCGAAGAATACTGTGCCAATGTCGTCGAAACCGTGGCCTACGCCATGGACGAGGCAGAGGTGGACCACCCGACACTGGTCACGGAAAGTGGGCGTGCCGTGGTGGCGACGTCCTCGATGCTGGTCTTCAACGTGCTCGAAAGCACGCTTTACGATGCGCCCAATGGCCCCGAGGTTGATCCAGATGACCACCACTTGGTCTCGGACCTCGCCGCGGTGCACGGATACCTCTCTCGCGACCGCCTGCAGGAATGCTGGAACGACGCCACCTTCTATCGTAACGAGCTGCGCGCCCTGTTTCGTCGCGGCTATGTCGACCTGCGTCAGATGGCCCGGGCCGAACGGATATACCTGTCGCTGATGGCGCGGCTCAAGGCGTTGGCCGCGTCAGAGGATCTGGAAACGGACCTGAATGACCAGCTTGAAAAGGTTGCGGATATCTATCACTGCAACTTCTCGCTGTTCCAGTCGCTGCCAGATGTCTGGGCCATCGACCAACTGCACCCGATCGTGCCGCTGCAATATCTGAATCAGGTCCCCGACCGTCGCGCCGTGCTGTCCGACATCACCTGCGACAGCGACGGCAAGATTGACCGGTTTATTCTGGCCGACGGTGTGTCCCCCAGCCTGCCGGTGCATTCCCTGCCTGAAGAGGACGAATACTTCATGGGTGTCTTCTTCGTCGGTGCCTATCAGGAGACATTGGGCGATCTGCACAATCTCTTTGGTGACACCAACGTGGTCACCATCGACCTGCGCCCGGATGGCGGCTTTGACTTGCTGCACGAACAAGAGGGCGACACGATCAGCCAGGTTCTGTCATATGTCGAGTTCGACCCGCAGGATTGCGTCGCCGCCTTCCGCAAAATGGTGGATGAGGCGATTTCGACCGGCACCTTGAAAGCCAAGGACCGCAAAACCCTGATGAGCGCTTACCGCGACTCGATCAACGGTTACACCTATTACGAATAACCCCTGAGAGGAGATCACCCCCATGGGCACTTTGAGTGGCAAAACACTGGTTGTCGGCGCGGGCGGCGTATCCCACGCTGCCGTGCACAAGATGGCAATGAATTCGGATATCTTCACCGAAATCACACTGGCCAGCCGCACGAAATCGAAATGCGACGCGATCGCCAAGTCGGTGAAAGACCGTGTGGGCGTTGATATCGCGACCGCCGAACTGGACGCCTACAAGGTCGAAGACACCGTAAAGCTAATCAAGGAAACCGGTGCTGAAATCCTCGTGAACCTCGCCCTGCCCTATCAGGATCTGGTGCTGATGGACGCATGCCTTGAGGCGGGCATTCATTATGTGGATACGGCAAACTATGAGCCCGAGGATGAGGCCAAGTTCGAATACCACTGGCAATGGGCCTATCAGGAACGGTTCAAAGCGGCCGGTTTGACCGCCATCCTTGGTTCGGGCTTCGATCCCGGTGTTACATCGGTCTTTGCCAAGTGGTTAAAAAAGCACAAGCTGGACACCATCCGCCAGATCGACGTGTTGGACGCCAATGGCGGTTCGAACGATCAGGAATTTGCCACCAACTTCAACCCCGAAATCAACCTGCGCGAAGTGCTGGCCGAAGTGCGCCACTGGGAAAACGGCCAATGGAAACACTCTCCCGCCATGACCCACAAGGTCGAGTTCGATTTCCCCGCCATCGGCCCTAAGAACATGTACCTGATGTATCACGAGGAACTGGAATCGCTCTCGACCCACTTCCCCGAGATCGAGCGCGCCCGCTTCTGGATGACCTTCGGCGACGCCTATATCATGCATGCCAAGGTCTTGGAAAATGTCGGCATGACCCGCATCGACCCAGTGATGCATGACGGCAAGGAAATCATCCCGATCCAGTTCCTGAAAACCCTTTTGCCCGATCCCGGTGATCTGGGCGCGGAAACCAAGGGCAAGGCCTGCATCGGCGACATCGCCACAGGTCAGGCCAAGGATGGCTCGGGCGAGAAGACTTATTACATCTACAACATCTGCGATCACGAAGAATGTTATGCCGAGGTCGGCAGCCAGGCAGTCAGCTACACCACCGGTGTCCCCGCCATGATCGGCGCGGCGCAGGTGCTGAAAGGCAACTGGTCCGAGCCTGGCGTGTGGAACATGGAACAGCTCGACCCGGACGACTTCATGGACATGCTGAACGAACATGGCTTGCCATGGCAGGTCCATGAACTCGACGGCCCGGTTAACTTCTGATCCGCTTTAGCTTCATCTGGCCCTAAATATCCCGGGGGTCCGGGGGCAGCGCCCCCGGCCTCTCCACCAAACGGAGACGCCGGTTATGTCCGACATGATGACCACACAGGCCGGTGACGCCGGCGCCTTCCGCAATTTCGACCTCTCCCGTGTACCCAGCCCCTGCTTTGTGGTCGACGAAAAGGCGGTTGAACGGAATCTGAAAACCCTCGCTGATGTCGGAACCCGCTCCGGCGCGCATGTTCTCAGCGCACTCAAGGCGTTTTCGATGTTTTCGCTGGCCCCGTTGGTGCGCCGGCACCTTGCGGGAACCTGCGCCTCGGGTATCTATGAAGCCCGGCTGGGACGCGAGGAATATGGCGGTGAGGTCGCAACCTTCTGCGCCGGGTACAAAGACGCGGATATCGACGAAATCCTGTCGCTGTCCGATCACGTCATCTTCAACTCCGCTGCCCAAAAGGACCGGTTTCTCGCCAAAGCCCAAACCGCCAAAGTGCAGGTTGGCCTGCGCATCAATCCGGAACATTCCGAAGGCGAGGTTCCGAAATACGATCCCTGCGCCCCGTGCTCGCGCCTTGGCACACCAGTCAGCCAACTGACCGCCGACACGTTGCGCGGCGTTGACGGCTTGCACATGCATACGCTTTGCGAACAGGGGTTCGAACCGCTGCAACGCACGTGGACCGCCATCGAACCGAAGATCAAACCCTACCTTGATCAGCTCAAATGGCTGAACTTCGGCGGTGGCCACCACGTCACCCGCGATGATTATGACCGCGACGGGCTGGTGGCCTTCCTCAAGGACATTCGCGAAACCTATGGCATTGATGTTTACCTTGAACCCGGTGAGGCTGTGGCGCTGGACGCAGGTATTCTGATCGGTGAAATCCTCGACCTGCCGACCAACGGCATGAACCTCGCGATCACTGATATCTCGGCCACATGTCACATGCCCGACGTGATCGAGGCCCCCTATCGCCCTGCCCTTATGGATGAGGCCGAAACAGGCCATACCTATCGCCTTGGCGGCCCGTCCTGTCTGGCGGGTGACGTGATTGGCGACTACACTTGGGACAAGCCGCTGGAGATCGGACAGCGTTTTGCCTTCCTCGATCAGGCACATTACTCGATGGTCAAGACAAACACCTTCAATGGCGTCCCCCTGCCCACAATCGCCCTGTGGAACAGCGAAACGGACGAGCTGAAGATCATCCGGCAGTTCGGATATGACGACTTCAAGGACAGACTCTCATGAGCATTTTTCTCGACAGCGAATTGACCACATCCGAACGCACCGAAGATGCCCGCTTTCGCGTGATCCCGGTGCCTTTGGAGCGCACGGTCTCTTACGGGTCCGGCACGGCCAAAGGCCCCGAGGCAATTATCGAGGCCAGTAATGAACTGGAACGCATCACCGGTCACGCAGAGCCCTGTGTCGAAGGGATTTTCACCGAAGAACCGCTAAATTGTGACGGCCCATTGCCCGAGGTAATGGAACGCCTTGCGCACCGCACCGAGGCTGCAATTCGGGCTGGAAAGGTACCGGTCACTTTGGGCGGCGAGCATTCCCTCAGCTATGGCGCAGTGATAGGTGTGGCCCGTGCGCTAAACCAACCCATCGGCATCGTCCAGATCGACGCCCATGCCGACCTGCGCAACGCTTATCAGGGCGAAAAACACTCTCACGCCTCAGTGATGCACCTGCTTGCCGAAGAAGGCGTTCGGCTCGCCCAGTTCGGTGTTCGCGCTTTTTCAACTGAAGAGGCCCAAAGCCGACTGAAAAACCACGTCTTTCATGTGGATGCCGAGGAACTGGTGACAGGTAACATCCATTCGGTCGACCTGCCTGCAGACTTCCCCGAGCTGGTCTATGTCAGTTTCGACGTCGACGGGCTGGATCCATCGCTGATGCCCGCCACCGGAACACCGGTGCCTGGCGGGTTGGGCTATTATCAGGCACTGCGGCTGGTCGAGCACGCGCTCAAGGAGCGCAGATGCGTGGGCTTCGATGTGGTTGAGCTGGCCCCGGACGGCAATGCCGCCTGGGACTTCACCACAGCTCAGATTGTCTATCGCCTGATGGCTGCCTGTTAATCTTCGGCAGTTTCGTTCAGTTCCATATGGCCTTCGCCCTTGCTCAGGATGCGGCGCAGCATGGGTTCAAAAAACTCCAGCGGTTTCGTCGGATAGTCTGGGTCAAACGCCTTCTGATCGTATTCATGGCAGAAATAGCGGCAGTCCTCCCAATGGGGGCTGTCGCGATACTTGTCGCGCGCGTTGCGGTCTCCTCCAAGGTGGTGGTTGTAGTAGAAACCCTGAAACACGCAATGGTGCTTGAGTATCCAATAGGTTTTCTCGCTGACATAGGGCTTCATCATCGCCGCTGACAGCTCTCCATGGTTGTAGGGTGACAGAATATCGCCGGTATCGTGGATCAGGGCAGCGACCACCAACTCCTCGTCCGCGCCATCCTCGTAAGCCCGGGTCGCGGCCTGAAGGCTGTGCTGATACCGGTTGACCGGATAGGGTGTCCATTCCTCGTCCAGTGACCGAATGGCGTCCAGAATGCGATCCGGCAAGGCGGCATTATACGCCTCTTCATAATCCATAACGGCGTCCCAGTCGGCCTTGGTGGCATTCTCAAAACTGGTCCAGGTCGGTTTGTGGCTTTTGTCCAACATGGCTGATCCTTTGGCGTGTTTCCCGAAGCCGACAATATTACGAGTCGCAACTTCAAAAAAATGAATTGATTTTATCACAGCGATCAAAAAATACTCTCGGTATGCGAACCAAAGCTTTGGAAACCTTTCTATGTGTGGCGGAGACAGGTGGTTTTCATGCCGCTGCCCGTAAGCTGAATGTAACTCAAACGGCCGTCAGCGCGCGCATTCATCTGATCGAAGAAGAAACCGGCAGACCACTGTTTACCCGCGGAGCCGGTGGCACGGCGCTGACCGAGTTTGGCAGACAATTCAAACCATATGCAGAACAAATTCTGTCCCTTTGGGCCTTCGCGTCGCGGGATTTACCGTTGCAGACACAGAACCGTCCAGCGCTTCGATTGGGTAGTCAACTTAGCATCTGGGACCCTTTGCTTGTGGATCTGGCTGTTCGGTTTGAACAGCGCTTTGACAAACTGCTGCTGACACTGAATTACGACCACGATCTGAACATGGTTGAAGCTGTGGCGACCCATGTGCTGGACGTGGCGATCACGCATGAAACGCCATCAGACCGACGCGTCACCTATCACGAGCTGGAACCGGAGCTTCTAACCCTGGTCAGAACCCCGCAAGCAGCAACAGCAGAAAACGATTTGGTCTTCGTCAACCTTGAACTTGGAGAGATTTACCAAGACCACGTCAGATCGGCCGTGCGACGCGCCTCGGGGCAGATCTTGTTTCTGGGAAATTGCATGATGGCGCTACGTTATGTCCTGCATAGAGGCGGATGCGGCTACTTCCCCGATTACGTCATTTCGCAACATCTGGCTTCGGGTGCACTCGAACCGGTCGAGGACAGTGTGAGCCTGCGGCTGCCGATGTATCTGGTCGCCCGTAGTGATCGCGAAGAATTCGACGACATTCGTCGTTGTCTGGAAGAACTTCGAACCTGAAATCAAGCGGGTGTTGGGATGACCTCGGACCCGCGCGCACGTTTCCGTAAAAGCGGGCGACCTGCGACAAGCAGAAAACAGCACGAGATCAACACACCCATAACGGCAGGAAGGTAAAGCAGCACCCAAAGCTTCGGGTCATCGATCACAACCGGGGACACAAACCCGCGTACGCCCTCAAGCAGCACAAGAATGGTAAAGGCACCCAAAATCTGAGGCCACAATCCAAACCGTGAAAAGCTGCCTAACATCAGGGTTGAATAACCCGCCAGCGATACGGCGATGCAAATGGCTATCCAGGAAAATCGCTGATGCAGTTCTTCGATCAATTTACCCTGGCTGAACCCCTCGGTTTCAGAAATCGCATCCCGGTTGAGGATCAGATCAGAGGTTGGAATGGCTTCGAGGCTGCGGTTTGCCAACGGGCTTGCGTTCGTCAGTTGCGAAATGTCATATGATGCGTCCTGAAACAGAGTCGAGGACAGAACCCTGCCCGCCTTGTTCAGACGCAGCGCCACCCCATCGACCATCACCAGATGAATTCCCGCGTCGTTATTGACCAGATAGGCTGTCACGCTGGAATAGCTGACCGCGTTTTCCGGGTCGCGGCGATCCGATACGAACACCTCGTGCAACGTACCGTCCAGATCGATGCCACCGATGTAAACCGTAACATCTTCGGCAAGGTGCAGAAATTCACCTTCATTCAACAACTGCGCTGTCACATCTCCTGCAACTTCGGCTTGCCGGAATTCCAGTTGTTGGACCGAGGCCGGGCGCAGGAAAACGCTGATGGCGGCCATCATCAGACCGGTGATCACACCGAACAAAACTACGGCACGCGCCAGTCGCCACGGGCTTGACCCGGTTGCCAGCATCACTGTCATCTCGCTTTCGCGGCTCAATCTATTGGTCGCATAGACAGCAGCCGCAAATACCGCCATCGGCATAACTGTACGAACCAGCGTCGGCAGGGTAAGCGCGGTGAATTCAAGAAACACCATAGCGGACTGGCCACCGCTGATGACCTTGTCAAACAGGCTGACGGAACGGGTGATCCAGAACACACCCACCAGGACAAGGGTGAAGAAGCCGAATAAAACCAGCAATTGCCGCAGGAAATATCCATCAAAACGCGACATGTATCCTCATCCGGCTGATTGCGTCGTGGCCGGACAATAAGTCAATCGCCCACCCAAGGAAACCTCGATTACTGCCTCAGAACAGGCATCGGCGGTTACCTAGTTATTCGGACATGGGAAGGGCGCGCTCAACCACAAGCGCGCCCCAGCCACAGGAGGGAAAAACAAAACAGCGTCATGTACCGAACGTGAGCGCCAACTCGTAACAATTGTAAGTAAAGCGGAATTCAAGTGATTGATCTGTGACTTAGTTCACCTTTGGACCGTTCACATGAACACTCTTGTAGACATCTGCCCCAGCAAAAAGTTAATGACACGTTAACGCCTTGTTTCCAGTCCATTCACTGTTCTACCCACATAATGAAATCTGTTGGTTTTGGTGAGTGTCCGGGGCAGGACGATTGCGAGTAACAGTACCAGTTGGCACAAGGGGTCCGATGGCAATGCATAAACCTTCGACATCAGAAGCCGCTGCACTGAATGCGCAATTACTGAAAAAGACCGACTCGGATTACGATGTCGCTATGTGGGCCGCGTGTGCATTGATGGCGCTCCACTCAAACAAGCCGGCGGTGTTTCAAGAATATCAGCATATGTGGGCTGAAAAGCTGGATGCCGTAGGTCCGCACGAAAACACAGGTGCCAACAAAAGATAATAACAGGGCACGATGGCCTCGCACCATTGTAGCAGTGTTGCCGAAGCCAATTCTGCGACCAGTAATGACCCAAGCGCGAATTGGCTGAAGACAGGCAAAGCGAACTCCAAGGCTGAAACCCATTCACCCTTTGATATCACAACTTAGTATTCGGACGATTTCAATGGCAGGGGCAGCAGGGTTCGAACCCGCGACCTACGGTTTTGGAGACCGTCGCTCTACCAACTGAGCTATACCCCTGTAGTGAGCCCCAGATATGCCAGCCGCGCGGCGGACTCAAGAGGCTTTTTCAGATTCCGAGCCACGAAATGCCCGGACAAACAAGTTGCGCAAACCGCGTGGTGCGCTAAGACAAGGACCGGTTAGCAGAAGGAACCCGGTGTGAACCTCCGTAAGAAGATTGCAAACAGCGAAGCTGTGCTAAACTGGGTGGCGCGTCGGATTGCAAACTACATTCGGCTGGTACACCGCAACACACGCTGGCAGCGCATCGGCTATGAAAAGCTGGACCAGTTGGCCGAACAGGGTGAGCCGGTCATCGTTGTTCTCTGGCATCAACGGCTGGCGCAGTCGCCCTATTTCTTCCCACTCGACAAGGGGCGCATCTGTTCGATTACATCGTCTGCGCGGGCTGGCAGCATGGTGGGTCGCGTGCAAAAGCTGTTCGGAATGGACACGATTGCCATGTCCAGTCATCAGCGCCACGTGGCGTTATCACGCGAAGTGCTTGGAAAGATGAAACAGGGAATATCCATTGGCATAGCGGCGGACGGACCCCGTGGGCCAGAGCGGGTATTGTCAACGGTTCCGCTGGTTTGGGCGCGCACATCAGGCAAACGCGTGTTTGGAATTACCTTTTCAGCGAAACATGGGCGCGAAGCGGGAACATGGGATCATCTATTGATGCCTCGCCCATGGGGTAACGAGGGGGTGTTTCTGTGCCGGGAATGGACAGAAACAGTTCCGCGCAAAGCAAGTGAAGACGAAATCGAAACCCTGCGCCAGAGCCTTGAGCAGCATATGAACGATATCACGGCCGAGGCAGACCGAATGGTCGGGCGCGAGCCTTGGTCGCCTGACGCTTAACCGCCCCTCAGCCTTTGCATCAGATAGACTTCACTGCCTTCGGGAATCGGTTCGGTCAGTCCGGTCGCGATCACGCGCCCGTCGACAGCGATAGACACGCCAGCGTCGATGGGCGCCTGAAGCTGCGGATGCGCACGCACGAGCGCGCGCAGCAACTCGCCAGTGGTTTTAGCCTCGACCTCAACCACCTGCTGGCCCCCGGTCAGTGACCGGAGGCCGGACCAGAGGTGAACCTCAACCATTGTCCTTGAGAGCGGCCAGAATGCGTGGCGGCGACATCGGCAACCGCTTCATCCGCACGCCAGCCGCGTTAGACACAGCGTTGGCAATGGCGGCCAGTGGCGGCACGATACCCGTTTCGCCCACACCGCGAACGCCAAACGGGTGGCCCGGATTCGGAACCTCGACGATCACGGTGTCGATCATCGGCAGGTCACTGGCAACCGGGATGCGGTAGTCGAGAAAGATCGAATTCTGCAAGCGACCGTCTTCGCCGTAGATATATTCCTCGTTCAGGGCCCAGCCGATACCTTGCGCGGCACCGCCCTGATACTGGCCTTCGACATAGGTCGGATGGATCGCCTTGCCTGCGTCCTGAATGACCGTGTAGCGGGTCACACTGGTCTTACCGGTTTCCGGGTCAACCTCGGCATCGACGATATGGGTGCCAAAAGACACGCCGGCACCTTCGGGGGTTGCCTCGAAATGGCCCGAGATCGGCCCACCGGTGCGGCCCATATCAGCGGTGATATCGGCCAGCGGCATCGGATCGAAATCACCTGCATTCGGGCCTGAGGGCACCGCACAGCCGTTTTCCCATTTCACCGCATCAACCGGGATGCCCCATTTGGCCGCGGCCCGTTCGCACAGTTTCTCGACCGCGTGTCTCGCTGCTTTGATCGTCGCCAGCCCTGACGCGTAGGTCACGCGAGAGCCATGGCTTACGTCATTGTAGCCCAACGTGGCCGTATCGGCGATGGTCACCCGGATGTTTTCATACGGGATGCCCAGAACCTCGGCTGCCATCAGGGCCATCGACGCGCGCGAGCCACCGATATCAGGTGTCCCGACCATCACCTGAGCCGAGCCATCTTCGGACAAGGCAAGCGAAACGCTGGTCTCGCCACCATGGTTAAACCAGAAGCCACAGGAAATACCGCGCCCCTGCCCCGGCTTCAGCGGAGCCGAATAATGAGGATGTGCCTTGGCTGCTTCCAGCGTTTCGACAAGACCGATGCGCTCGTAGGTCGGTCCATAGCTGGCTTTCGTGCCCTCATGCGCGGCGTTCTTCAGACGTACCTCAACGGGGTCGAGTCCCAGCTTGTTGCACAACTCATCGATCACCGACTCGACCGCAAAGGCACCCATTGGTGCACCCGGCGCGCGGTACGCTGCCTGCTTTGGGCGGTTGGCCATAACGTCATAGCCGATCTGCTTGACGTTAGTCAGGTTGTACGGCGCAAAGGCACACATGGCTGTCATGTCGCCCGGCGCGCCGGGAAAGGCCCCGCCCTGCAAGCGGAAAACACCCTGGGCCGCCGAGATCGTGCCGTCTTTCTTCATGCCGATCTTGACATCCATCGAGGCAGACGAAGTCGGACCAGTGGCCCGGAACACTTCGGACCGGGTCATCACAAGCTTGACCGGGCGATTGGCCTTACGGCTGAGCGCTAGTGCGACGGGTTCGATGAAAACGGTTGTCTTACCGCCAAACCCTCCGCCAATCTCAGACGCAGTGACGCGCAACTGCGAGGTTTCAATTCCCAGAAGCGCGGCACAGGTTTTCTGCGCAATCCAATGCCCTTGTGTCGTGCACCACAACTCACCTTTGCCGTCATTACCCAATATGGCCAGACAGGCGTGTGGTTCGATATAACCCTGATGCGTCGCTTCGGTGACGAAACTGTCTTCAATGACCAGATCCGCTTCGGCAAATCCGGCCTCGACATCGCCGTGACCACTTTCATGATAGCGCACAACGTTCGGGTGCATTCCTTCCGGCACAGAATAATCCGCTGCCCCTTCGCGGATCACAGGCGCATCCGGTGCCATCGCCTTGTCCACATCGGTGACGTGGGGCAGAACTTCGTATTCGACCTCGATCAGCTTGAGCGCGTCACGCGCCGCCAATGCCGAAGTCGCAGCGACCGCTGCAACCGCGTGCCCGTCATATAGCGCTTTCTCACCGGCCATAACGTTTTCCAGAACGTTGTAGAATTCACCTTCCAGACCGGGCTTGAACGGCACGTCAGCAAAGTCGGCGCGCGTCACAACAGCTTTGACATCCTTGTGCGCCTCGGCTTTCGACGTGTCGATTTTCACGATCCGCGCATGAGCATGAGGTGAGCGCAGGATCGCGCCATGCAGCATTCCCGGGGCGTAGGCATCCGCTCCGAATTTGGCGCGGCCGGTCACCTTGTCCAGACCGTCGGGACGGTTGGGGCGGGTGCCGACAAAAGTGAAGTCTGATTTACGATCGTCCAGAGCCATTACGACGCCTCCCGCATCTCAGCCGCCGTATCCATCACGGCGCGAATGATCTTGTCATACCCAGTACAGCGGCAGAGGTTGCCTGCCAGCCAATACCGCGTCTCTTCCTCGGTCGGGTTCGGGTTTTTCTCCAGCAAAGACTTGGCCGCCACCAGAATGCCCGGCGTGCAGATGCCGCATTGCAGGGCAGCGTATTCGATCATCTTCTTTTGCAGCGGATGCAGAATATCACCGTCGGCAATGCCTTCGACCGTTTCGATCTGCTTACCTTCGGCCTCGACACCCAGCATCAGACATGAACAGACCAGACGGCCATCAACGGTGACCGAGCACGCGCCGCAATCGCCGGTGCCACAGCCCTCTTTCGCGCCTGTCAGGTTCAGCTTGTCGCGCAGACAATCCAGCAGGGTTTCACGCGGATCACACAGGTATTCGACCGCATCGCCATTCACGGTGGTGGTTACGTGGAGCTTTTTCATGCGTTTTCTCCCTTCGCGCGGGCATAGGCAATTTTCGCGGCGCGCTTTGCCAGAACACCTGCGACCTCGGTACGGAACGCGATCGTGCCGCGCTTGTCGTCAATCGGGTTACAGGCGGCAGAGGCGGCGGCGGCCAACGCATCCAGGGCCGCATCATCCAGCGCGCTGCCGATAATGGCCTTGGCACAGTCTTCGACCAGCAGAACGGTCGGGGCCACGGCGCCCAGTGATACACGGGCCTCGGTGATGGTGTCGCCGTCAAGACGCAGGTTCACACCAACGCCAACCACAGCGATGTCCATTTCGGTGCGGGGGATGAACCGCAGATAGGCATCGCCGCCGTTTTCGCCACGTGCCGGGATATTGACCGCCGAGATCAGCTCGCCTTTGGCCAGCGAGGTTTTACCGGGGCCGGTCGGAATATCCTCGACCGCGACTTCGCGAGTGCCGTCCGGGCCGGTCACGGTAACAGTCACACCAGCTGCGACCATGGCGGGCACGGAATCAGCCGCAGGTGAGCCGTTACACAGGTTACCGGTCGGTGTTGCGCGCCCCTGCACCTGGGTTGATCCGATCAGGTCCATCGCCTCGACCACACCGGGCCAGTCACGACCCAACTCGGGGTGCTCGCTCATTTCGGCACCGGTTGCGGCAATTCCCAATGTCCAGCTTCCATCAGCATTACGGGTAATGTCGTGTACACCGTTGATTTTCTTGATGTCGATCAGCGTATCAGGCGTCACCAACTCCGAGCGCAGCTGCACCAAAACGTCGGTGCCGCCCGCCAGAAAGCGCGTGATGCCCGTCGCATTTGCGGCCAGAGCCGAAGCCTCGGCAAAGCTGGCGGGGCTGTGATAATCCATAATGCTACCTCGCACCTGTTGGTCAGGGATATCTGGGTTCGGGGCGACGTTAATTCACCACCCACCTGACGTCCATGGGCCGAGCGACCAAATTTAACCGTCCAAAGGTCGCTTTCTGACCATGCTTACAGATCGAGCTCGATCACACCATCCGGCTCCGCAGCGCGGCTTTGGCACAGAATCATCGCCCCTTGGCGCTGCTTTTTGGACAGTACGAAATCCCGATGCTCGACCTCGCCCGAAAGGACACCGCATTTGCACACACCACAGATACCATCGGCGCATTTCACATCCACGCGAAAACCCGCCTCGTTCAGAACCTGAGCGGCATCCTTGTCTGCGGGCACAGGCAACGTTTCACCTGAACGCGCGAGTTTCAGGGTAAATGGATGATTTTCGTAGTCCGGGGTTTCCGGGACCGAGAAATACTCAAGATGTCGGGCCTCTTCGGGGAAACCCTGATGTTCCGCGGCCTGCATGACCCCTTCCATGTACCGATCAGGCCCGCATGTATAGACGTGCCATCCCTGCTGATACCCCGACAGGATCGCATCCAGATCAGCGCGCGTGCCTTCATCCGAGAAATGGTAGTGGACGCGGTTCGCCCAGGGCATCCCCGCCAGATCATCCAGATACCCCGCCCCACCCCGCGTGCTGGCCGAGTAGTGCAACTCGAAATCCATGCCCAATGAATGCAGGCGATGAGCAAATGCGATCATCGGGGTTATACCGATACCACCCCCCATCAAAAAGGTTTTGGACGCCCCTTCGTTCAGTTCGAAATGGTTGATCGGTTTCGAGATGAAAACCTTGCGCCCTTCGTTGAAAATTCGGTGCAGCAAGGCCGAGCCACCCCGCCCTTCATCCTCGCGCAGAACACCGATCTGATAAGACCCGCGTTCCGACGGGTCGCCAGACATGGAGTATTGGCGCAGGAACTCTGGCGCGACAAGCACATCCAGATGCGCACCTGCGGACCATTCAGGAAGCGGCGCACCGTCAAGGGAGGAAAACTCATACTTGGTTACATCCGAGGTCATCTTGTCGACCTTGGTCACAGCGACCCGCATCACCGGCGCGTCACCTGCGACCTGATAACGATGAATGATCGACATATCCCCCGCAGCTTTACGCGCCTTGTACTCTTCGGCTGTCACCAAGGCCTCATAGGCGGCAATTCCTGCCTCGCGATCCATTGCAAACGGATAGGGCCAGGGGTGCGGGGCCAGATAGGCCGGGTAGACCGCCAATGTCTGATCCTCGTATCTAAGGTCCAGATCCTTTTGCAGATCGCGCCGGTTCAAAGGGTGTGTTGTTGGCCGATACGCCCCGTCGGGCTGCAACTCGATATCCCACCACCATTTCTTGGTGTCGTTCAAACCGCCATTGCCAACCGCGTCATCCAGCTTGGCCAATGCAGGCGCCGCCGAGGGGATGTTCATCGCGGCCCAGCGGAACGGGCGCTCCTTGAAGATACCCTCAAGGTTCCAGGGGCAGGTCTTCATGCACCGCCCGCACATCGCGCCTCCCGGAGTGGTCACGCGGTAGGTCGCGCATTTCTGGCTGTCGGATTTCCAGATTTCATAGCCGTTGAACATCAGCTTTGGCCCAGCCGTGATCGCGCCCGATGGGCATTCGCGCGCGCATTTGTTGCAAGATTCGCAAAAGCTTTGCAGACCGAAATCAATGGGCATGTCATGCGCGATCGGCATATCCGTGGTCACCACGCCTGATTTCAGTCGCGGCCCAAGATAGGGGTTCAGGATCACTTCGCCGATCCGGCTGACTTCGCCCAGACCGGACAGCAACAAAAGCGGAGGTTGCAGAACTTCGCCATCCATCACCGTATGCGCCTTGGCTTTGAAGCCCAGATTGCGGATTTGCTGTGCAATCACGCCACCCAGCAGCGAAAATCGCAGATAGGCGCGCATCGATTGGGCGACGCTGATCCAGTCGTCGCCGCTGGCACCCTCCATCGTTTCATAACCCTGATCGATGATCATGCTGACGGCCTGATCATGGGGCGGCACGATTTCTTCGCCCGTTGCGTCATGGGAATACCAGGCCCATTCCGGGCAGCGGCTGAGACCCACCGCATCGACCCCCAGAAAATAGGTCGCAGCCTTGATGTTTGCTGCGTTGCGTTGTGCGTCAGACGGCTTGGGCGCGTCAGCGCTTTCACCGTCCTGCAACAGTACAAACGCACCCAAAGCACGGCGTTGGGCAAAACTCGGTGCTGCCTTGCGGACGTAATACCCGCCTTTGGCCGCATCCTGTAGCGACTTGCCCATATCTCCGAACTGCGCCCGGGCAAACATATCTGCTCGCTTGGGCACACGAGCGACATTCTCTTCGTCAATAAAGGTCGTTGGTGTCTCGACCCGTTTGAGTTTCTCAAACGGATGCGCCCCGTCCACATAGCGCCGTTTGGCATATGGGTCACGGTTGAAGGCGTTCTTGGCAAAGCCCGTGCCCAACCACCATGCCGGCCCCTGCGTCCGGAACCAGGGCTGATCGGCCATAGGCTTCAGCGGTTTGTCATGGGCGATCGGCATGTCAGTCGTCACAGCGGCCAAACCAAAGCGCTGGCCCAGCCAGGGCACGACAACCTCTCCATCCTCGACCGAAGCCAACCCGGCGGTGACCGCCAGCTTGCCCAAATCAACGTCGGTCGACATCATGCTGTGCGCCCGCGCGTCAAAGCCCAAAAGGCGGATGTAATTGGCGATGACCACCGCATTCTCGGTCGCCAGCAGACAGGCGCGATGGTCCTGCGCGTCGACTATCCAGTCCGCACCGGGTTCGGACGGGTCGGGATCGCGGTTGTGTTCATAAAGAAAGACAATGCTGTGCCGATGGCTGTCGATCGGCTTGGGCGCGGCCTCCATACTGTCTTTCAGATCAGCCATGATGACGTCGATCCCGGATGCCAGCGTTTTGGTCTGACGGGTGCGCAACGCGTGGGCAAGCCGGTCAATATCGGGATTGCGGCGGGCCTCAAGCAACAGGGCGTCAGATGGCAGTGGACCGCACCCCATCATCGACGCATCGTTGAAGTAGCCGAACGCTTTTATGTGGTTGGCCCGTTCCTGCGGGTTAGATGGAATCTCGGACGCAACCGGGTTCACCATTCCGTCGCGGATAGCGTCCATCATCGCCTGAAACTCACCCATCGCATTGACGATGCTGTCAGTGTGTTCCGGTCGTTGGAAACTCAGCTCGGCCAAAGCGGGCACAAGCGACAGATCCGGCATGTCATCTTGCCGGGCCAAACGCTCCAGCGGGTAGCCGCCCATATGAACGGGCCGGTTTCTGTCCGAGAATAAACGGATCCCCATCGAATATCTCCTGTTGATGCCCGTCCCGTACCTCGCCATGGACAGCAAAACCATTCATGATTAATCATAAGTGGTATGAGCAAATTCGATTTCATTGACCTCGACGGCAAGGTTCTACGCACTTTTTTGACGATACTCGAAGAAAACTCGGTCTCGAAAGCCGCAGATCGGCTGGGGGTTACGCAATCTGCGATCAGTCATACTCTGGCCAAACTGCGGCAGGTCCTGGGCGACCCGCTGTTTGTTCGCTCAGGTCAGGGTCTGACACCAACCGAACGGGCCCTGTCCCTGAAAGAGCCTGCGCAAAAGGTACTGGACGGGATGCGCGCGCTGACCGACGGCCGGCCGTTCGATCCATTGTCGGAACAGATCAACATCCGCATCGCCACCAATGACATGCCACGAGAGCTGATCTTTCCACGGTTGCTGCGTGACACACGCGCCGAAGGCGCGCGCCTGCGGTTGGAATTCATCCCATCGGGTGTGCCCGACCCCGAATTGTTGCGCAGCGACCGGTGCCAGTTGATGCTGACCCCGCTGCCGCCCGACGGACCGGATATTTTCCAGAAAAGACTGATCGAAAGCCCGCTGATGGTGTTCTACGACGCCACGCAACGCACGCCCCCGGACAGTTGGGAAGACTATTGCCACAGCGACCATGTCGAGGTGCGATTTGCCGATGGCCGAAACGCCCGTGTCGTCATGCGCGGCGTTGATCAAAGCCAGATCAATCCTGCGGTTGTAACCCTGCCGCATTTCAACGCGATCCCGGCCTTTGTGCAGGGCAGCGACCTGATCTCGACAGATACGGCACTGATGAAACAGGGTCCGTTGGCCGCGCTGGATTGCGCACCTTTACCCTTCGCCTGTCCCCCTGTGTCCATCTACATGGTCTGGCATCAAAGATCGGCCAATGACCCCGCTCACCGCTGGTTACGCGACCGGATAGAAGCCATCGCAGCGTCCCTTCAGACTTGAGACAGCCGTCAGCTGCGCATAACCAAAGCCAGGTTCGGCTACGGGACACGGTCACGAGTACTCAACAAAACTGATTGGTCAAACCGCAAATCATTCGCCATCCTGAAACCAAATCAAAACGGAGATCGCAGATGGAGAAAGTAGCACTTATCACGGCAGGCGGCAGCGGCATGGGCGCGGATTCCGCGAGGCGGCTAGCCGCAGACGGTTTCAAGGTCGGGATTCTGTCATCCTCGGGCAAGGGCGAAGCGCTGGCGCATGAGTTGGGAGGCGTCGGTGTAACCGGCTCGAACCAGTCCACGGAGGACCTGCAAAAGCTTGTTGATGCGGCCATGGCCCATTGGGGGCGTATTGACGTTCTGGTCAATTCTGCTGGTCACGGCCCCCGTGCCCCGATCCTTGAGTTGACGGACGAAGATTGGCACACCGGTATGGATGTCTATTTTATGAATGCCGTCCGCCCCTCGCGGCTTGTGACGCCGATCATGCAAGCGCAGGGCGGTGGGTCGATCATCAATATCTCAACCTTCGCCGCGTTCGAACCTGACCCGGTTTTCCCGACCTCGGGCGTGTTTCGCGCCGGGCTGGCCGCCTTCACCAAGCTGTTCTCGGACAAATACGCTGCCGAAAACATCCGCATGAACAACATCCTGCCCGGTTTCATTGACAGTCTGCCCGAAAAAGAAGAATTCCGCGCACGCATTCCCATGGGGCGCTATGGGCGCAGTTATGACGAGGTCGCTTCGGTCGTGGCCCTGCTGGCATCCGAAGGAGGTGGCTACATCACCGGGCAGAATATCCGGGTTGATGGTGGCATCACCCGCTCGGTCTGAGTTCAGATCCGCGCCTTTATCAGATGTGTCAGTGCCGCGCCGGATTCAAAAAAGGCGCGGCGCACGCGCGTCCAGCTTTCGCGATGCTCACGCACCGCAGGAACGGGCAAAAGCGAGGGGTCACCTGCAAGAAGACTTTCGGCCATCATTCGACCGAACACCGTGCCGGGGCCGATACCACGGCCGGAATATCCGTGCGCGGCCAGAGCGTTGGGGCCAATCTGCGTGATTTTTGGGATATGGTCCGAGGTCATGGCAATCCGACCGTGCCAACCCTGTTCAAACGGCTGATCTGCAAGCTGAGGATAAAGGTTGGCCAGTTTGCGTCGAACCCAGCTGACATGCACACTGCGACCTGCATTCCCCAGATCGCCCATGCCGCCAATGATCATCCGCCCCGCCTGATCCAGCCGGAACGACGTCATGATCAGCCCGGTATCCCAGCACCCTTCTGCCTGCGGCAGGATGCTGGCGCGCAGATTATGTGAAAGCGGGGTTGTTGCGTATTGAAAGTAATAAACAGGAACATAGGCAGGCGCAGTATCTGGCAAGCCAAGGTGATAGGCGTTGGTTGCCTGAATGACGGACCTCGCCCTTACGTTCCCGCCCGGTGTCGTCAAAACCCATTGCCCACCTTCGTGCCGAAGGGTCTGTACCGGGCTTTGTTCATGGATCTGCGCCCCGGCCTGGGACGCGGCACGCGCCAATCCCATGACATAAGCCAAGGGTTGTATGGTTCCTGCGCGAGGATCGAACAACGCCCCATGGAAAGCATCGCTACCGGTCCGGTCACGGGCCTGATCCACCGACAGCAGCGCTACCGGCGCGCCGGACCCGCTTAGCTGCGCATGGCGCGTTTGCAGGTCCTTCAGCCCCGAGGCGGAATGCGCGCAATGCAGGGTTCCATTGCGAATGGGTTCGCATGTGATGCCGTGTTCTTCAATCAGGGAAAATACGTCCGACGGTGCCTTGCCCAGCAGATCGATCAGGCGATCGCCAGCCTCTGCACCGATATGCGCGCGGATGTCATCCGGTGGTAGCCACAGCCCGGCATTGACCAGACCGACATTGCGCCCCGACCCGCCAAACCCGATCTTCTGCGCTTCCAGCAAACAGACCGAAGCGCCGGACCGGGCTGCCGTCAAGGCAGCTGAACACCCGGTATATCCGCCACCTATGATGGCCAGATCAACGGTTGTGTCACTTCTCAGCGGGAGAGCTGTGACTACTTCGGTACATGTAGTCCGCCACAGGGCTTGTTCGGGATCGTTCACGTCAGACCTCTGAGTCTTTTCGGCGGATCATCATACCGCTGCACGTCCTTTGCAAGTGGGCAACTGCGGTCGGGTCAGCAACAAAAAAACCCCGCAAGCACGGGCTTGCAAGGTCCAACAGAAGCGAACATTCCGTCAGGAATGATGACATCTGGCAAGAGGCTGCCCGGATACCTTCAGACGTCGAGCGACCTTGCAATCACCTCTTTCATGACCTCGTTCGTGCCACCGTAAATCATCTGCACGCGCGCGTCTGCGTAGAGACGGGCAATTGGATATTCCATCATAAAACCATAGCCACCGAACAGTTGCAGACATTCGTGCATGATTTCGTTCTGCACCTCTGACCCCCAGTACTTGGCCATCGAGGCGGTTGCCGCGTCCAGTTCACCTGCCTCCAGCTTGCCGATACAGTCATTGACGAAACTGCGCAGAACCTCGGCCTTGGTCTTGCATTCCGCAAGCTTGAAACGTGTGTTCTGGAAATCCATCACCCGCTGACCGAACGCTTTGCGCTCCTGCACGTACTTTACCGTTTCGGCAATGGCAAAATCGATCGAACCCAGCGCCATGATCGCGATGTTCAGCCGTTCCCACGGCAGTTGCTTCATCAGCTGGTAAAACCCCTGCCCTTCCTCGGGGCCCAACAGGTTTGTCATCGGCACTTTGACATCTTCGAAGAACAGCTCGGCCGTGTCGTTGCCCTTCATCCCCAGTTTCTTGAGGTTGCGCCCCCTGCGAAACCCCTCGGCCCCTTCGGTTTCGACCACGATCAATGACACACCCCGCGCGCCCTCGGACTTGTCAGTCTTGGCGGCCACGATGATCAGATCCGCCGTCTGGCCATTCGTGATGAAGATTTTCGAGCCATTCAGCCGGTAGGAGTTTCCGTCCTTCTCAGCCGTTGTGCGCACAGCCTGAACATCCGAGCCGGTGCTGGGTTCCGTCATGGCAAGCGCGCCGACCATCTCACCCGAAGCCAGTTTGGGCAGCCATTTCCGTTTCTGATCTTCGCTGCCATAGGCGGTAAGATAGTGGGTCACGATCGACTGAATACCATAGCCCCAGCCAGCGTCGCCCCGTGCACCCTGTTCGTACGCGGTGATGGCGTCAAAGCCCATACCGCCGCCGACGCCGCCATATTCTTCGGGGATTGCACCAGCCATCAGGCCAGTTTCACCAGCCTTGCGCCAGAAGTCGCGATCAACGGCCCCGTTTTCAATCCAGGCTTCGATATTCGGTGACAGTTCATCATCCATGAATCGGCCAGCCATATCCGCAAACATGCGGTGTTCGTCAGTGATCCATGCCGCGGTCGAAGTGAAAAGTGACATCAAAGGCTCTCCAATCTGTCTTTCGCGAAAGCCTAGCGTTCAGCCCGATTCCCGCCAATCCACGTGACGTGGCGTTCCGACTTCGAACAACGCAACGTTTCTTTGCTAGGTAACTTTAAGAACCTGCTTGTTTAAAAGGAAATTAACTCAGCGCCAATGCCAGCAAATGCTGTGCCGCATCTCTGGCGTCTTCCGCGGGATCACAATTCTTGAGCAAAACCGCAGACACGATTGCCCCTTCCTGCAACAACACGATCTGGCTGGCGAGTTTCTGAGGATCACGCGCACCTGCCTGTTCGGCGACGGACGTGAAATGCTCCAGCAACAGCTGTTTATGTTCGGCTGCCTGCACATGGATCGGATGGTCTGTTTCCTGATATTCTGCCCCGGCCTTGATGAACATGCAGCCCCGGAACCCATCTTCCTCGAACCATTCCTTCAAGGCATCAAAACTGACGATGAGTTGCTCGGCCGGTGTATCCGACATCTCGTCAATGCGCTGAAAGAACCACTCCCGAAAATTCTCATCCCGCAGACGCAGAGCGGCTACAATCAGGTCTTCTTTAGTACGGAAATGTTTGTACATCGACGTTTTCGAAACGCCCGTTTCCGCCACCAGCTTATCCATGCCGGTCGCGTGAAACCCGTCGCGGTAAAAAACCTTCAGGGCTTTGCGGACAAGTTCATCCCGTTTGTTTGGACGCATGATTCGGCTCCATGGTGTACCGTTCTGTACATATTGCCCCGGAACATGAAGTACAACCGGCCCCACCCAAAGCATTGTTTTCATTATAATTCATGGCTCACCTTAAACTGCGAGGAAAATTTTCAGCTTTTCCTCTTGCAAAAGTTAACAGATCGGTACACCTTATTGCTAAGTTTACCGATCAGTACACCAGAGGATTTGACCGATGAAACGTCGCGCCAGCATATTCCCCCCTCAGTACGTTCCATTTCTTCTGACACTGGCCATTCTTGCCGCTTCTCTGACCTGAAAGCCCCCTGCACCATGTCTCGACCCCCTCTTCCCCCGTTCACGTTGGAAACTGCCACGCAAAAAGTGCGCATGGCAGAGAATGCCTGGAACAGCCGCGATCCCGACCGCGTCACCCCCGCATACACAGATGACAGTCAGTGGCGAAACCGGGCGGAATTTCTGTCAGGGCATGACGAAATTCACGCCTTCCTAAGCCGTAAATGGCACAAGGAGCTGGACTATCGGCTGATCAAGGAACTCTGGGCCTTTACCGGTAATCGCATCGCAGTGCGTTACGCTTACGAGTGGCACGACGATAGCGGTCAGTGGTTCCGGTCATATGGCAACGAGAATTGGGAATTTGCCGAAGACGGACGCATGTCGCATCGGCATGCCTCGCTGAATGATCACCCCATAGCCGAAAGCGACCGCTTGTTTCATTGGCCATTGGGTGAACGCCCAGATGACCATCCCGAGTTGTCTGATCTGGGTCTTTGAAAGGACATACTGTGCCGCGTGCGTTTTCAGAACTGACCTTCACCCCAACCGTCCGCGCCCATCAGGAGCGGATGGGATCGGCAAAAACCTATGCCAAATTCATTGAAGGTGGCCCGCAACAGGGCCATCTGATCGGCGAACCCGAAAAACAGTTCATTCAGGCGCGCGACGGGTTTTATCAATCCTCGGTGTCTGAAACAGGCTGGCCTTATGTGCAGTATCGCGGCGGGCCAGTCGGGTTTCTTAAGGTGCTGGGGCCGCAAACCATCGGATATGCCGATTTTTCGGGCAACAAACAGTATATCTCGCGTGGGAATCTGGATGGCAACGATCGGGTCGCGATGATCCTGATGGATTATGCAAACCAACACCGTTTGAAGATCCTGGGGCGTGTCGGATTCACGGAAGGTCAAGCAGCGGCAGCCAGCTTGTATCCGGAAGGGGCCGAAGCCCCCGCAGAGCGGGCCGCGATCATTCGAGTTGAGGCGCTTGACTGGAACTGCCCGCGCCACATCACGCCGCGTTTCACCGAAGCCGAACTGCGCCCGCATCTTAACTGTCTGGGCCAGCAAATGGCGCAGTTGCAGGCCGAAAATGAAAGGCTGAAACAAGAGCTGTCAAAGCTCTCGTGACGCGCAAGACACCGCAAACTTTGTTGAGTATTTACAGGGAATAAGCCAATGGTTCGTTCGGTCTTTCAGCTTTCTGCGGCGTGCCTTGCCGGAGCAGCCCTGATTCTTATGATCATGATGTTTGGTTTTTTTGCTTCGCCTAGCGCCGTCCGGACGTCACCACCTTCTGTGTTCAGCACCATCCTGTTCAACCATTTGCAGCAATAGCAATGCTGCGCGTTCAACCGCGACTGGTCTGAACCATCGCTTCGATACCGGCTGCACAAAAATCGATCAGGCGTTCCACCTCTGACTCTCCGCCGCCTTGCGACAAAGCCCCGACCCGCCAGCCACTGTTGAGATGCGCCAGCGTTGCCGACACGGAATAAACCTGGCCGCTGGCCAGCAGCGCAGGGTCAACATCCGGATAAAGCGCAGCGATTTCGTCGATAAAAAGCCGGGCGGTCGGGTCGAAACACTCAGCCGCTATATCGCGCCATCGGGGATCGACCGAGACATGCGCCACAAGGCGCCCATACGCCATCCATCCCGAACCGCCTGTTTCTGTCAGTTCCACATAAGGCCGGATAAAACTGTCCAGAATGCTGCGCAATGTTAGCGTACCTGCTTTTCTTGCCTTGGCCAGCGCATCGGTTCTGATTTGTGCCAGCTTGCCCGCACGGCGTTCGATCGCTCGAAAAAACAGCTCCTCCTTGCCGCCGCCATGGTGATGAACAAGGCCAACCTGAACGCCTGCAAGCGCAGCGATATCGCGGATCGACGCGCCTTCGAATCCGCGTTCGGCAAAGACTGTTTCGGCCGCGTCCATGATCCGCGCTTTGGTTTCCAAAGATCGCTTGGACGGTGCCCTTTGTCTTGGCTTTTCTGCGTTTTTCAGCGTCATAAAATTCACCTTGCCTTATTTTGGTCGTTCGTTCAATTTAAACCTCGCGAACTTTGGGAGGGTTCATGACAGAAACGCGCGACACATTCGCCCTGATTGGGGCGGGGCCAATGGGTTTGGCCGCGGCCAAGGTGCTGAAAGAACAGGGGATCGCATTTCAGGGGTTTGAGTTGCATTCGGATGTGGGCGGTCTGTGGGATATCGATGCCCCACGATCAACCATGTACGAGTCGGCGCACCTGATCTCATCCAAGCGTATGACCGAATTTGCGGATTTCCCCATGGATGACGCGGTTGCCGAGTACCCCTCGCACCGGGCGATGTGCGACTATTTCCGCGCATTTGCGGACCGTTTCAGGTTGCGAGAGGGTTACAGATTCAATGCAGAAGTCACTCAGGTCGCTCCGCTGGGCAATCCGGGTGACGGTTGGCGCGTGTGCTGGCGGGATCAGGATGGCACCCATCAGGCCGAATTCGCCGGCGTACTCATTGCGAACGGTACCCTGTCGGAACCTAATATACCCAGCTTTCCGGGTACATTTGACGGCGAGTTGATCCATGCCTCGCAATATCGGTACCCAAGCCAATTCGACGGCAAGCGTGTGCTGGTCGTGGGCGCAGGCAACTCCGGCTGTGACATCGCCGTCGACGCCATCCACCACGCGAAACGCTGCGATCTGTCGATGCGGCGCGGGTATTATTTCGTCCCGAAATACGTCTTTGGCAAACCCGCTGACACAATAGGTGGAAAGATCCGTCTGCCGATGTGGCTGAAGCGTAAGGTCGACAGCCTGATCCTTGGCTGGTTTGTCGGCGATCCACAGAAATACGGCTTTCCCAAACCGGATTACAAGCTGTACGAAAGCCACCCTGTGGTGAATTCGCTGGTTCTGTATCACGCAGGCCATGGCGATCTGAGCATCCGCCCGGATATTGCCCGGCTGGAGGGCCTCACCGTGCACTTCAAGGACGGCTCCTGCGACGACTATGACATGATCCTCGCCGCGACCGGATACAAACTGCATTACCCGTTCATCGACAAGGGCCTGCTGAACTGGCAGGGCGACGCCCCGCATCTGTATCTGAACACGATACATCCCGAACGGGACGATCTGTTCGTGCTGGGCATGGTCGAAGCCACGGGCCTGGGCTGGCAGGGCAGGCACGAGCAGGCCGAGATGGTGGCGCGCTACATCAAGGGGCTTCGACACGGCTGCCCCGTGGCAGCCGATCTGCACGCAGAAAAGCAAAAAGACTATGCCCGCGCCACCGGAGGCATGAACTATATCGATCTGCCCCGCATGGCCTATTACGTGGACAAGAATACCTACAGAAAGGCTGTCACCGGCTGGATCGACCGGCTGCGGAAGGCCGCCGCATGAGTGGTATTGACCAGATCACACTGAATTTCAGTCCGGCGTCTCTGACGCTGTTGAATGCTATTCTGGCGATCGTGATGTTCTCGATTGCCATCGACCTTACGCCTCGGGATTTTGACCGTTTAAGGCGCGCACCCAAACCAGTGGTTGTCGGATTGTTTTCACAACTCGTCGTCCTGCCTGCGCTGACCTTTGTGATGGTGTGGATTACCACACCGCAACCGTCAATTGCGCTTGGCTTGATCCTTGTCGCGGCCTGCCCAGGGGGCAATATCTCGAACTTCATCACCCACCGCGCGGGCGGGAATGCAGCGCTTTCGGTGTCGATGACAGCCTTCGCCACCATCTGTGCGATCTTCATGACACCTTTCAATATTGCGCTTTGGGGTGGGCTTTACCCACCGACCCGCGCAATCCTGCAACAGACCCAGATCGACCCAATGCAGATCGCAATCCTGGTCGGTCTGATGCTGATCCTGCCGCTGGTTCTGGGAATTACGCTGAATCAACGCCTCCCCGCCTTGACGGCACGGTTGCGCGCACCGCTGCAACTTCTGTCGATGGGTATCTTTGCTGGGTTTATCGTACTTGCTCTGGCTGCCAACTGGGGGTTTTTCCTTGGGTTTGCCGGGGCTGTTGCCGGGCTTGTAATCCTTCACAATGCCCTGGCGCTGGGGGGCGGTTGGGTTGTGGCCACTCTGACCGGGCTGTCCCCCTTCGATCGCCGCGCCATCACCATTGAGACCGGCATTCAGAACTCCGGGCTTGGGCTCGTCCTGATCTTTGCATTCTTCAACGGTCTTGGCGGCATGGCCGTGGTCGCTGCATTCTGGGGAGTATGGCACGCTATCTCGGGCCTGGCTTTGGCTTCGGTCATGGCACGAACCGAGGCCGCGCGATGACCCGCATCCTGATTACCGGCGCTGCCGGGATGGTCGGGCAAGCGCTGTTGCCCGAATTTGTTGGGCACGAGGTCTTTGCAACCGATCTGAAACGCCCGGTTAACCTGCCGGAAGACGCCTCATTTTTGTCCATGGATGTTACAACCGACGCTCCTGCACGTGTGATTGCCAAGGTGAATCCGGATGTGATTGTGCATTTGGCTTCTGTCGTAACGCCGCCGCCGAAGATGGGGCGCGCGACAGCCTATGCTGTCGATGTCGAAGGCACGCGAAATGTGGTGAATGCCGCCATCGCAAACGGGGTGCGCAGACTGGTCGTTACGTCTTCCGGTGCCGCTTATGGCTATCATGCAGACAATCCTGTGCCGTTGCGCGAAGGCGATCCATTGCGCGGCAACCCCGAGTTTCCTTATTCAGATCACAAGCGTCAGGTCGAAGAGATTTTGGCCGAAGCCCGCTGCACCGCCCCCGATCTTGAGCAGGTTGTTCTGCGTGTGGGTACAGTTCTGGGAGCCGGAACCGAGAACCAGATCACCGCCCTGTTTCGAAAGCCCCGGTTGCTGGCGGTGTCCGGCAGCGAAAGCCCGTTTGTCTTTATCTGGACCCGGGACCTGGCACGCATCCTTCAGCGCGCAGCAACCGACGGACCAGCCGGGATTTACAACGTCGCCGGTGACGGCACGATGGGTGTGAACGACTTGGCGCGCGCCATGGGAAAACCGGTTCTGCGCCTCCCCCCCTGGGTGCTGAAAGCGGCCCTAGCCTTGGCTCGCCCACTGGGTTTATCTCGCTATGGGCCGGAACAGGTACGGTTCCTTCAATATCGGCCAGTTCTGGATAATTCCGCCCTGAAATCTGAATTCGGCTATACGCCCGAAAAATCCAGCGCCGAGGTTTTTGCGCTGTGGCAACGGCAGGCCGGGTTATGAAAACCGCGGTCATCTCTGGCGGTGCGGGCGGTTTGGGACAGGCTCTAAGCCGTGCACTGCAAGCCCGTGGGTGGCGGGTGGTGCTGTTGGATCTTGATGTGTCCGGTCTGCAAACAGAACCGAACCAACTGCCAATTGCCTGTGATCTGACTGACCCCGAACAGCTTGCCAACGCAGCTCAAAGGGCGATCACGTCAAGCGACAGCATTGATCTGGTCATCTACAACGCCGGGGTTACGCAAATTCGGGGGTTTGACCAGTCCGACACGGCCAGTCACCGTGCACTGTTTGATATCAACTATTTTGCAGCCGTTGAGATGGCTCGCGTATTTTTGCAGCCTCTCCGCGCGTCAAAGGGAACACATCTGGCGATCTCGTCGGTGGCTGGTTTCGCTCCGCTCTGCCATCGCACGGCTTATGCAGCCTCAAAACACGCGCTTGAGGGTTTTTTCAAATCGCTTCGATCCGAAGAAAAGCCACATGGCGTTCAGGTTCAGATTGCAGCGCCGTCTTTTGTGGCCACCAACCCCGGCAACGCAATGGAGCAACCCGATGGAACCGCGCGTCCCGGATCGGCCAAGGACGGAATGGACGAAATGAGCCCCGAGAGTGCCGCCATGGCAATCCTGCGCGGACTGGACAAATCGCAGCCCATGATCCCGGTCGGACGCGTTGCACACTTATCGTGGTGGCTCAACCGTCTGTCCCCAAGCCTGTATCAGCGCTTAATGGAGCACAACATGCGCGGGCCGGGATCGTAGAATTTTGCCGTGAGCCCCTTGACCTTCCTGTCACTGGAACCCCCATCTGGAGGGCAGACAACCACGTGGGATGAGTCGCATGGCGCAAAAAGCACTGACAGAAGTGAAAATCACCGGCATGGGATGCGCATCCTGCGTGGGCCGTGTCGAGGCTGCACTGCGTGATGTGTCTGGTGTTGATGCGGCCTCGGTCAATTTCGCGACCAAAACGGCGCAGGTGGAATTTGACGGGCCGGTTTCGGCTCTGACAACGGCGCTGGATGCAGCTGGCTATCCGGCTGAAACAAGCCATGCAGATCTGAGTGTCGAGGGCATGAACTGCGCATCCTGCGTTGGCAAGATCGAGCGCGCGTTGGCTTCCACCGTTGGCGTGATCGAAGCGCAGGTCAATCTGGCAACTCGGACGGCTACGGTGACTTACGCCACAGCTGCAACTACGCCCGAGGCGCTGGCTCAGGTTGTTACCGGAATTGGATACCCCGCGCGTATCCAAGGCGTTGCGGAACCAGAAAGCCGGGAAGACGACGAAATTCAGCGGCTGGTCCGTTCCACAATACTGGCAGCGGCACTGGCCCTGCCCGTATTCATTCTTGAGATGGGCGGGCACATGATCCCCGCCTTCCACCATTGGATACAGGCGACCATTGGAACACAGACAAGCCACTTGATTCAATTTGCCCTGACCTCGGCTTTGCTGATCGGACCGGGCCGTGTGTTTTACCGCAAAGGAATCCCGTCGCTGTTGCAGGGCACGCCGGACATGAACGCGTTGGTAGCGCTTGGGACCGGCGCGGCTTATCTGTATTCGGTCACGGCCACATTCGCGCCCGGCCTGCTGCCGCAAGGTACAGCCAATGTCTATTTCGAAGCGGCCGCGGTGATCGTGGTTCTGATCCTTCTCGGCCGGTTGATGGAGGCGCGCGCCAAAGGCAAAACAGGTGCTGCGATCCGAAAACTGGTGGGTTTGCAACCAAAAACCGCGCGGGTTGAACTGGATGGACAGATACAGGACCGGCCAATCGCCGAAATTGTTGTCGGAGATATCCTGCACATCCGCCCCGGCGAGCGTGTACCGGTGGATGCCGAAGTGCTTGAAGGCACCTCTTACGTCGATGAAAGCATGATCACGGGCGAACCAGTGCCTGTTGGCAAGTCGGCAGGCGCGCCTGTTGTCGGCGGCACCGTGAATGGCACCGGCGCTTTACGGGTAAGCGCCACCCGCGTCGGCGGCGACACGGCTCTGGCACAGATCATTCGTATGGTGCAGCAGGCGCAGGGCGCGAAGCTGCCGATCCAGGGGTTGGTGGATCGGATCACCTATCGCTTTGTTCCTGCGGTCATCGCTGTTGCGGTGATCACTGTCGCGCTCTGGCTGATCTTCGGCCCCAGCCCGGCCCTTCCCCTGGCGCTTGTCGCAGGTGTTTCAGTTCTGATCATCGCCTGCCCCTGCGCTATGGGGTTGGCGACCCCAACCTCGATCATGGTGGGCACCGGGCGTGCGGCAGAACTCGGGGTTTTGTTCCGCAAGGGGGATGCGTTGCAACAGCTTCAACAGGCGCGCGTCATTGCGTTGGACAAGACCGGAACCCTGACGCTGGGGCGCCCAGAACTGGACAGCGTGACAACGGCGAAAGGATTTGACCGGGAGGAGGTTCTGCGGCTGTCCGCAGCCCTTGAGGCACGGTCGGAACACCCGATCGGATCCGCCATCACCCGCGCGGGGCCCGCGACACTGCCAGAGGTATCGGATGTCCGTTCGCTTACCGGGCTTGGCCTGCAAGGGTTGGTTGAAGGCCGCGACGTGTTGATCGGTTCGCACCGGTTGATGCAGCAGCGTGGGATCACCCTTGGAGCCCTGGCGGATGAGGCAGAAGCCCGTGCCGCACAGGGGGCAACCCCTCTGTTCGTCGCTCTGGATGGGCAGGCAGCGGCCACTTTGTCCGTTTCCGACCCGATCAAGCCCGGCACAGTGGAAGCGCTGGAACGGTTGCACCAGATGGGTTTGACCGTGGCCATGATCACGGGTGACAACGCACGCACGGCGCGGGCTCTGGCCGACCGGCTGGGGATTGATCATGTCACTGCCGAGGTACTGCCTGATGGCAAGGTAGACGCAATCACGGCCTTAAGGGACCGGTTCGGAGTGCTGGCCTTTGTCGGTGACGGGATCAACGACGCCCCCGCTCTGGCGGCGGCTGATATCGGCATCGCCATTGGAACCGGCACGGATGTGGCCATCGAAACAGCCGACGTTGTCCTCATGTCCGGTGATTTGCGGGGCGTCGCGAATGCGACCGAGATCAGCCGCCGGACAATGAGGAATATTCGCCAGAATTTGGGCTGGGCCTTCGGATACAATGTCCTTCTGATACCGGTGGCTGCCGGTGCGCTGTACCCGTTTGGCGGCTATCTGCTGTCCCCGGCGCTGGCAGCTGGTGCAATGGCACTGTCGAGCGTCTTTGTGGTCTCGAATGCGCTGCGCCTGCGCCGTATTCGCGCTAGCGTGCCGGAAGCCTCAGGTACGGCCACCAAAGAGGTGCGCGCATGAATATCGGAGATGTTTCCACGCGCACCGGCCTGCCCGCCAAGACGATCCGGTATTATGAGGACATCAACCTGATCAAACCAATGCGCGACGACAATGGCTATCGCCGGTTTCGCGACCAGGACGTGCACAAGCTGAACTTTCTGGGCCGCGCCCGGGCGCTTGGGTTCACCATCGAGGATTGCCGGACCCTGCTGGCACTCTACGAAGATGAAACCCGTGCCAGTGCCGACGTGAAACAGGTTGCACGCGATCATCTTGTTCAGATCGAAACCAAGATCGCTGACCTGAACGCCATGCGCGATACGCTGAGCCATCTGATCGAGGCCTGCGCGGGGGACGACCGGCCCGATTGCCCAATCCTGCGAGATCTGGGCGGGAAAGGCTGACTTGGGGTTGCCCTTTGGGCGCAGCTTTGCTTTGTCTTCGCCAGAGATTTCGGTCAGGCCTGTTTCGCTAAAGCCGACCGAACAGCGGAGAGGATCACAAAATGGCAAAAGTCGCGTTCCTTGGCCTTGGTGTCATGGGCTATCCCATGGCCGGACATCTGCAAGCCGCAGGCCATGACGTCACCGTTTACAACCGCACGACCACCAAGGCCGAGGCCTGGGTCGCGCAGCATGGCGGCGCAATGGCGACCACTCCGAAAGGCGCCGTCAAGGATGCTGAGTTTGTCATGGCCTGCGTCGGCAATGACGACGACCTTCGCGCGGTTTGCACCGGAGAGGATGGCGCGTTTCAGGGCATGTCCGACGGGGCCATTTTTGTAGACCACACGACAGTTTCAGCAAAGGTCACGCGCGAGCTTTACGCTGCTGGCCAATCTCAGGGTATCGCTTTTGTAGACGCCCCTGTTTCGGGAGGTCAGGCAGGTGCTGAAAACGGCGTTCTCTCGATAATGTGTGGCGGTGATCAGGCAGCTTATGATGCGGCTGAGCCGGTGATGAATGTCTATTCCAAAATCTGCCGTCGACTCGGAGCCAGCGGCGCGGGCCAGATGACCAAGATGTGCAACCAGATCGCGATTGCCGGTCTGGTTCAGGGTCTCAGCGAAGCCTTGCACTTTGCCGAAAAAGCGGGCCTGGACGGGAAGGCCGTTGTTGAGGTGATCAGCCAGGGTGCGGCTGGCAGCTGGCAGATGTCAAACCGGTATGAAACCATGCTGAATGATCAGTTCGAACATGGCTTTGCTGTGGACTGGATGCGCAAGGATCTGGGGATTTGTCTGGATACGGCCAATGAAACCGGCGCGTCTCTGCCGGTGACCGCTCTGGTCGATCAGTTCTACAAGGACGTGCAGAAACTGGGCGGCGGACGATGGGACACGTCATCGCTGTTCAAACGTTTGCGTGCCTTGGATTAAGGGGTCGGGGGGCTGTCTGCCCCCTCTTGTCCCTTTGGGCCAATTCACCCCCGAGGATATTTTCGGCCAGATGAAGAGGATCCCGGATGAGCGGGACGGAGAAAGACATGAGCGATTTGGTGAACTTCTGGGCAGACGCGCTGCGCCAAAACTGGGGACTGGACGCACGGTTGACTCGGCTGGATGGCGAATATGATCTGAACTTTCTGGCGCAAGCCACAAATGGCCAGGACTATGTGCTGAAGGTCATGCGCGCGGGGTGCGATGCGGGTCTGGTAGATCTTCAGATCGAAGCACTTGCGCATATCGCCTCGGAAGCTCCCGGGTTGCCGTTTCCAAAGGTGTTCTCGGCGTTGAACGGCGCAATGTTGCCGGAAATTTCCGATTCCGAAGGGAAGTCGCGGCTGGTGTGGTTACAGGAACGCCTGCCCGGGCTTTGCTATGCAAAAGCGAACCCGAAATCCGAAGAACTGATCCTGAAATTGGGTCGTGTTCTGGGCGCAACGGATCGCGCTCTGGAGGGGTTTCAGCATGAAGCTTTGCACCGCCCGGATTTCAAATGGGACCTGGCGCAAGCGGGTTGGATCAGTGACAAGCTGGGCGCTATCAGCGATCCCGCGCGTCGGGCGTTGCTTCGGGATATCTGCAACGAATTCACGGCGATCACGGATAGGCTGGGGCGCCTGCCGAAACAGGCCATTCACAACGATGCCAATGACTATAACATTCTTGTTGAAGGTGAATTGGGTGAGCGGAGGCAGGTTTCCGGCCTGATTGATCTGGGTGACATGTGTGCGGCACCGCGCGTCTGTGATCTTGCGATCGCCGGGGCCTATGTGGTGCTAGATCATGCCAGACCCGAGCGGGCATTGACTGCCCTTGTGCGGGGATACCATGCCGCAAACCGGCTGCAAGCCGAGGAGATCGACCTGATCTGGCCGCTGCTGCGGATGCGATTGGCAGTGTCTGTCCTCAACTCGACCCTGATGGCAGTCGAAAACCCGGACGACCCATATGTGACAATCTCTCAGGCACCTGCGTGGCGGTTTCTTGAGAATGCATCCGTCAATGGCGGGCTGATGTCTGCGCGTCTTCGGGCAGCGTGCGGGCTGCCGGTCGTGGACGGCGCAGAACGCATCCATGCGTATCTGCAAGGACATCGCGGCCGGTTTTCCCAGATGTTCGGTCAGGACCTAAGCGATACTCCGATGGGGTCGTTGTCAGTCGAGAATTGCGTGTGGCCCCAGAACCCTTTCCACATGCCATTGGCCGAGGCCGCACGTGTTGGCGAAGAATACGGCGAAGGGCTGTGGCTGGGCTATTACAACGAACCCCGCCTGATCTATGCCGAGCCAGGATTTCGCAAAGGGCCATGGAAAGCCTCGGACCGGCGAACAGTGCATCTGGCGGTGGATGTGTTTGCACCCGCAGGGACGGTGCTGCACGCGCCAATGAGCGGGCGGGTCGAGGTGGTCGAGAATCGAGATCAGCACCTCGATTACGGAGGGGTAATTATCCTGCACCATGAAACGCCCGAGGGCGATCCGTTCTATACACTCTATGGTCATCTGGACCCGGAATGCTGTGACCGGTTGAAACCCGGTGATCCGGTGGCACAAGGGGCAGCGTTTGCCCGATTGGGCGACGCCAGCCAGAATGGCGGATGGGCCCCGCATGTGCATTTCCAGCTGGCGCTGACAACCAATGGCATGGAAGCGGATTGGCCCGGTGTCGGCGACCCGGATGAGATGGAGCTATGGCACGCGGTTTGCCCGAACCCGGCGGCCTTGCTGAACCTGCCGGATGACAAGGTGTTCTACCAACCCACCGACAAGCAGGCGATCCTGCAGGGCCGCCGCGATCACTTTGGTGGCAACCTGTCGCTGACTTATGATGACCCTGTCATGCTGGTACGCGGGTGGAAACATCACCTGTTTGACGAATGGGGCCGCCCCTATCTGGACGCCTATAACAACGTCCCTCATGTGGGTCATGCGCATCCCCGTATTCAGGCAGTGGCTGCGGATCAGTTGAAGCGGATGAACTCAAATACCCGCTACCTGCATCCGGCACAGACAGCTTTTGCTGACAAGATCCTGTCCAAATTGCCCGATCACTTCGAGGTCTGCTTCTTCGTCAATTCCGGAACTGAAGCCAACGAACTGGCCCTGCGGCTTGCCCGTGCCCATACCGGGGCCAAGGGGATCGTGACGCCAGACCATGGCTATCACGGCAATACGAATGCGGCTGTGGCGATATCGGCCTACAAGTTCAACAAACCGGGCGGCATCGGGAAAGCCGACTGGGTTGAACTGGTTGAAGTTGCAGACGACTATCGCGGTTCGTTCAAGCGTGGCGATGCGGATCGGGCGCAGAAATTTGCTGATCTTGTGGACCCGGCCATTGCTGCCTTGCAGGACCGGGGTCAGGGTCTGGCCGGGTTCATCGCCGAAACTTTCCCGTCTGTCGGTGGACAAATCATTCCGCCCAAAGGTTACCTGCCAGCGGTTTATGAAAAAATCCGTGCCGCCGGGGGTGTCTGCATAGCAGATGAGGTGCAGACCGGTCTGGGTCGCCTGGGTGAGTATTACTTTGGATTTGAACATCAGGGCGCGCTTCCTGATATCGTGGTGATGGGTAAACCCATTGGTAACGGGCACCCTCTGGGTGTGCTGGTGACAACGCGGGCGATTGCCGACAGCTTCAATAACGGGATCGAATTCTTCTCGACCTTTGGCGGATCGACGCTGTCTTGCCGGATCGGTAAAGAGGTATTGGACATTGTCGATGACGAGGGCCTACAGGACAATGCACGTCAGATGGGTGAGCGCCTGATGGCGGGGCTGCGCCAGATCGAAGCCGACTTTGGTTGCGTTGGCGATGTACGGGGCATGGGACTGTTTCTGGGTGTTGAGCTGATCAATCCCGACGGAACCGAAGGAACCGAGATTTGCAGCTATGTCAAAAATCGGATGCGCGATCACCGAATTCTGATCGGCAGTGAGGGACCAAAGGACAACATCCTGAAAATCCGCCCACCGCTGACGATTGAGGCCGAGGATGTGGACATGATCCTGTGGGCGCTAAGGGACGTGCTGTCCGAGGTCGGTGACTTCTCCCCTGCTCCGGTTTGCGATCACGACCATCACCATGCGGGATGCGGGTGCTGCTGAAGGATTGACCCCGGCGCTTTGCCGGGGTTTGACCGTCCTGCAAGCACAGTCAATGCAAAACGGCAGTGGGGGTATCGTGACCTGTCGTCGGAATCGCATTTCCCGTTGTCATACGCCGGAGCGTCAGGCCCAGTTCCTCCGACAGGGATGCCAGAGCAGGCGCAAAATCCGGGCGCACGATCAGTGACGCCATCATCATCGCATCTTCGCGTGCCCCTTCAGATGCAGCCGCAACCATTTGGGCAAAACAATTCTCATCCGCGCCCAAACATGCACACCCCAGACCGTGCCTGATTAACGGACGTCGACAATGCGTTGCGCAAAGCGAACACAGACGATCCAGCGTCAGCATGGCGGCACGCCCATAATCTGATCCCAGCGCTATGCAAAAATCGCTCGCGACATCAGCGCGACCACTTTCACCCTGGCTCCACATCCGCAAATAAATCACCGCACCCGCTTCGACTGGCTCAAGATCCGCCAGACGGCCGACCGCGGCACCGCCGCGCATTGAATGCGCGCTCATTTCGTCAGGATCAGTTTACCTGCACGGGTGATGCGCAGGGTATACAATTGGTCGCCCAACTCGATATGGGCCAGGTGGCCACCTTTGGTCAAATCCTCGGCCTTGTGCGCAGGCAACATCGAGACAGCATAACCTTGGGTTGGGGTCGGGTTCTGTACGTTCATCGGGGCATCTCCAGAGCGAGTCGGCATGGTGCCATACCTGTTGCGTTTCGTTTTATCTGGCTGACCCGAGAGGGTTGGCTTTCCGTTCCTGTCATTAAATCTGATTATTTTAGTAAGGAATGTCAAGCGCTGTTTCAAATCAAGCATCATTGAGCCGATTGCGCCCCTGAAAACGACGGGTTAAGACTTGGGGCGGGTATTGAAAGGCAAGAAAAACGTGACCGCAGCAGTTGTTTTTGATCTGGATGGAACGTTGGTCGACAGCGTCGGGGACCTGGCAGCAGCGGCCAATAAAACGCTGAACGGTTTGGGTCACGATCCTGTGCCCGTTGATGTGATTAGAGGGTTTGTTGGCAATGGCCTTCCCAAACTGGTCGAGCGTCTGATCCGACACTGTGATTTGCCCATGGACCGCCACACGGAACTGACGCAACAGACACTGAAGCATTACAATGCGGCGGTCAGTGCAACGACAGTGCCTTATCCCGGAGTTCCCGAAGCCCTGGAAACACTGAAACAGATGGGTTGCGTTCTTGGTATCTGCACCAACAAACCCGAAGCACCCGCACGCCACGTGCTGGAGGCGCTCAACCTATCCCGGTTCTTCGACGTTGTTTTCGGCGGTGATACATTGCCAATTCGCAAACCGGATCCGGGCCACCTGCTGGAAAGCTTCAAAGCACTTGGGACCTCGGGTACACGCTTGTATGTCGGCGACAGCGAGGTCGACGCAGAAACAGCTGTAAACGCCAGGATACCGTTTCTGCTGTTCACGGAAGGGTACCGCAAAACCCCGGTGGCCAATATACCGCACACCGTTGCTTACAGTGCGTCGGAAACACTGCCGACACTCGTGACCAAATTGATCCAAAACTAAGTAAGTTCACTCGACACGAGTCATAAAACGAATGACTTGGGCCTTCGCGAACCCCTAAAAGTTAAGAGGGGCCGGCCGAGGGGGTGTGACCAGCCCCTCATCGGGGAAAGTAAATACCGTGTTTGTGTGTGGTAAGTACGGTAAGTCATGTTTACCCCTGATCGGCAGTTTGCGAAATTGGGGGATTCCCGTAGTTCGGCGAAAATAACTGAAAAACTGGAAAAAGCGGCACGTCAGACCACCCAATTTACCTGTGATAATTTGCCTATAAGATAGCCTGACGGTTCGAACATTCGGTTCGCTGGTTGAATGGGTATAGGGTAACCCATGGAAAAACAGGACAGAAATCAGAGAGCGGCGCGTCTGCAAATCCTGCAGGGCATTCTGCCTGTTGACCGCGCGCGCCTTCCGGCGGAAATGCTGGCTGGTCTGAGTTTTGCGTGCCTCGCGATCCCCGAAGTCATGGGTTACACCAAAATCGCCGGCACTCCGGTCATGTCCGGGCTGTATACGATCCTGATTCCCATGGCTCTGTTTGCGCTGTTCGGATCGTCCCGACACCTTGTTGTCGGCGCCGATTCGGCGACAGCAGCCATCACCGCCTCGGGACTGGCGGGCTTGGCGATGTCCGGAACGTCTGAGTATCTGGCACTGGCGTCCTTGCTGGCGCTTATGGCTGCTATGCTTTTGATTGCCGCGCGTGTCATCGGGCTGGGGTTTCTGGCTGATTTTCTGTCCAGAACGGTATTGGTCGGCTTTCTGACCGGCGTGGGCATTCAGGTTGCAACGGGCCAAATCCCCGGATTGTTGGGCATCGAATCCGCTGGGCACGGAACACTTGCAAGGTTGAAGGACGTTTACTTCAACATATCCAAACTCAACTGGCCAACCGTGATCGTCACATCAGCCGTGTTGGGCATTATCCTGGGATGCACAAGACTGTCGCGCAAAATCCCGGGGCCGTTGGTTGCCATTGTCGGGGTGATCCTGTGCAGTTGGGCCTTTTCATTCAACACTTCCGGAATCTCGGTGTTGGGAGAGGTTGCCGGCGGTTTGCCCTCGTTCTCGATCCCGGACGTGCAGTGGAGCTGGACCTTGTTCAAACAATTGCTCCCCACGGCCTTGTCCATCTTCGTTGTTATTCTGGCACAAAGCGCCGCCACATCGCGGGCATACGCCTCGAGATATGATGAGACTTTCAACGAAAACACGGACCTGATCGGACTGGGTCTTGCGAATTTCGGAGCCGCATTTACGGGGACATTCGTGGTCAATGGCAGCCCCACAAAGACCGAGATGGTCGCCAGCGCCGGAGGGCGCAGCCAGGTGGCGCAACTGACAACAGTGGTAATAGTCCTGTTGGTTATCCTGTTTCTGACCAAGCCTTTAGCCTATCTTCCCACAGCAGCACTTTCGGCCATCGTTTTCCTGATCGGTCTCAAGCTGATCGACCTGCACGGAATGGCAACAATTTACAGGCAGGCCCGGTCCGAGTTCTGGGTTGCCACGGCAACCGCCACCGTGGTTGTTCTGGTTGGTGTCGAGCAAGGCGTCATTTTTGCCATGGTCCTGTCTCTGGTCGACCACACGCGCCGGGGATACCACCCAAAGAATTCGGTAGTATTGCGCACCGAGTCTGGTGGCTGGCGTTCAAAGGGATTGGAAGCACCAAACCAATTCGAGCCAGGTCTGGTAATCTACCGGTTTTCCCACGGTATGTACTACGCGAACATGCAGATATTCACCGAAGAAGTCACAACAATCGTTCAGAACGCAGACGGAAAACTGACATGGTTCTGCATCGACGCCTCGGCAATTGACGTTGTCGATTTCACAGCCGGGTTCACGTTGCGCAGTATCGCCAATTTCCTGCAATCCAAGGGGATACGGCTGGTTTTCACGCTGGTCGAGCCAGACGTGAAAGCCGAGTTGGATCGCTACGGTGTAACAGAACTGGTTGGCGAAACTGCGTTCTATGAAAACGGCAAAGCTCTGCTGGATGCCTATCACACGCGCCCAAATCCCATCTGACATAGTCACCGGTAGGTTCGCGCCTTGGACATATTCCCGACCCTCGGATTGAAAGAGTTGGTCGGATCACGGCATTTGCAATGCGCCGCCAAATCGGGTTTGGCTTTGTACAAGTGGCCCACATTGTGTTCGGCAGGATATTCAAAAAGGGTCAGCATTCCCGCCTTCAGCGCCTTCGGCGGCGTGCCCCTATCGGGTGGTCCGGTTTGTTTGTTACTGCACCTTGGGCCTCTGGTCTATCGGGACGATGCTTTCGGGCGCAGGCCAGCGGTAGCCTAACGCGCTGTGCGGCCTGACGGAGTGATAGTGGACACGACATTGCTCAATCAGGATTTGCGCCTTTCTTAGGCTGTAGAAGATTTCACCGTTGAGCAGCTCATCCCGGAACCGGGCGTTGAAGCTTATGCAATGGCCGTTCTCCTAGGGTGATCCCGGCTCGATCTAAGCCGTCTTCGCCCCGACAGCTGTGATCCACCCTCGCAGCTTCTGGGCGATATATCCCGGCCCATTGTCGGATCTTATGTATTCCGGCGGGCCGCGGAGGATGAACAGGTCAGCCAATGCATTCAGCGCATCGGTTGAGTTGAACTTGCGATCGACACGGATCATCAGCGCCTCACTGGTGTATTCGCCAATGATGCTCAGCGTTCGATAGACGCGCCCATCAGCCAGAAGTCATGCCATTGGATAGCCAGTGAACAACTCGGGTGGGTCCAACACGACCAGTTTGCTTGCAAATAGGTTCGGTTTCCCATTGCGGTTCTTTCGAAAACCCGGAGTCAGATATCTTGACCGGGCGGTTCCAAAAGACCGCCGGGTTCCAACAATGCCCGCTCTGACAGCCATGGGTTAAGTTCTAGCGCTTCGGCAAGTGCCGCGCGCGCGTCGTCAAGGCGCTTCAGACCCAACAGTGACAAGGCGCGCCCGCTCAGCGCACCTATATGGTTCGGCGACAACTCGATCGTGACATTCAGATCCTGCAAGGCAGCAGCGAAGTCTTGTCGGAGATAGTTCACAAACGCACGCTGATTGTAGCCTTCGGCGTAGTTCGGGCAGTATTCGACAAGCTGGTCAAGCTCGTCCAACGCGCCCGGTAAATCCCAGGCCTCCCGCCGCGCCATTCCTCGGTCCAGCAAGCCTTGTGCACGCGCATCTGGCGCATCGGTCCAAAGCTCCCACATCCGGTTGGAAATAGCGCGCGCATCACTTTGCGATTCTGCCTTCTGAACCTGATTGATTAGCGCATCCACACCTTCTGAATGATCCGGAGCATCAGGGCAGGACTGGGCGTGCGCCGCGCAGGACAAGGCAACAACAGCTAGAGCAGCGAGGAAAGCGTGTGTCATGTACCAAGGATGGCTCGTAATCCCGATACGTCAAGCCTGATGCTCGAACCCACCCAAACTGCCGGTTTCCTTAACCGCCTCCATCGCCACAAAGGTCGAGGTGCTGGCGACATGCGGCAAGGATGAAATCTTTTCGGCCAGAACACGACGATACTCTGACATCGTGGCTGTGCGGACCTTCAACAAATAGTCGAAATTCGAAGCGATCATATGGGCTTGCTCGACCTCGGCAGTTTTTCGGACAGCCGCGTTGAACTCGGCCAGTGCCTTTTCGCGGGTATCGGTCAGACGCACCTCGACAAAGGCAACGTGGTCCAACCCCAGTCTGATCGGATCCAGCATCGCCCGGTATCCCTTGATCACCCCGCTTGCTTCAAGCCGTTTCAGGCGCGCCTGTGTCGGTGATTTCGACAGACCGATTTCGCGTGCAAGATCGGCGACCGAAATGCGCCCATCCTCGGCCAGAATTCTCAGAATCGACCGGTCAAACCGGTCCAGGTCGGGAAAGTTCATTTGCGCTGCCTTCTGGCGAAATTTCAGGTGTTCCACCTTCAGTTATCGCAAACTCAGGCGATTGTCCTGAGTTTTCGCAAGTATATTGGCACAAAGACCGGAGGACCCATGTCTCATACCCTGCGTACATTAATCGACACCTCAACCTATGCTGACCAGTCGGCGATCCTTGAAACCCTGATCTCTCAGGCCAGCCTGAGCGCCACAGACCGCGGCGCCATCTGCGCCGCTGCCGCGCAGCTTGTGCGCGACATCCGATCCAGCACGTCTCCGGGGTTGATGGAGGTGTTTTTGGCCGAATACGGCCTGTCCACCGACGAAGGCGTCGCCCTGATGTGCCTGGCCGAGGCGCTGTTGCGCGTGCCGGATGCCGACACGATTGACGCGTTGATTGAAGACAAAATCGCCCCTTCGGATTGGGGTAAGCATCTTGGGCACTCGTCTTCATCCTTGGTGAACGCCTCAACCTGGGCACTGATGCTGACGGGCAAGGTTCTGGACGAAGGCAAGACCTCGCCTGTTGGCGCCCTGCGCGGGGCCATCAAGCGATTGGGGGAACCCGTGATCCGTACCGCCGTGTCGCGGGCGATGAAGGAAATGGGGCGGCAATTCGTGTTGGGTGAATCCATTCACGCTGCGATGGAACGCGCGCGCGGGATGGAAAGCAAGGGTTATACCTACTCTTACGACATGCTGGGAGAGGCCGCGCGAACCGAGGCGGACGCCGCGCGTTATCACCTGTCGTATTCACGCGCCATCTCGGCCATCGCCGAAGCCTGCACCCATGATGATATCCGCGCAAACCCCGGCATTTCGGTCAAGTTGTCGGCCCTGCACCCCCGCTATGAACTGGCACAAGAAAAGCGGGTGATGGATGAACTGGTCCCGCGCCTGCGGGCGCTGGCCCTTTTGGCCAAGGCCGCTGGCATGGGGCTAAACGTCGACGCCGAAGAGGCGGATCGCCTGTCTTTGTCATTGCAGGTGATTGAGGCGGTGATGTCCGATCCGGCTCTGGCCGGCTGGGAGGGGTTCGGCATCGTGGTTCAGGCCTATGGGCCACGCGCTTCGCTGGTTCTGGACACGCTTTATGACATGGCTGAACGCCACGATCGCAAGCTGATGGTGCGTCTGGTCAAAGGCGCCTATTGGGACACCGAGATCAAACGCGCGCAGGTCGAAGGCGTGGATGGCTTTCCCGTCTTCACGCACAAGGCGGTCACGGACGTGTCCTATATCGCCAATGCGCGCAAATTGCTGGGCATGACAAACCGGATCTATCCGCAATTCGCCACCCACAACGCCCATACAGTCAGCGCCATCCTGCACATGGCCGAAGGTCAGCCTTTTGAGTTCCAGCGCCTGCATGGCATGGGCGAGACATTGCATCAGCTTGTGATGAACAGGCAGAAAACGCGCTGTCGCATCTACGCACCGGTTGGTGCGCATCGTGACTTGCTGGCCTACCTTGTGCGGCGTCTGCTGGAAAACGGGGCAAACTCATCCTTCGTCAACCAGATTGTCGACGAAAACGTCCCGCCGGAAGTGGTTGCCGCAGATCCGTTTGTTACTGTTCAAACGCCCCCACCCCCTTTGCCCACCGGCCCCGAACTGTTCCAGCCGGATCGTCCCAATTCCATGGGATTCGATCTTCACCACACTCCGACGCTGGACAAGGTTGATGCAGCGCGGGACCAGTTCCGTGCGTATCACTGGTATGCACAGCCCTTGCTGGCTGACGCTGCAAAACCCCGGGCGGATGAGCCGGTAGTCAACCCGGCAAATCCTGCCGACAAACCAGGTGCGGTCGCCTCGGCAAGTGACGCAGATGTGGAACTGGCGCTGGCTTCGGCAAAGCCATGGCAGGCCCCGGCAGCCGAACGTGCCCGCATCCTGAACTCCGCAGCCGATCTTTATGAAACACACTACGGCGAATTGTTCGCCCTGCTGGCGCGCGAGGCTGGCAAATCGCTGCCTGACGCCGTGGCGGAACTGCGTGAGGCGGTGGATTTCCTGCGCTACTACGCCGCCAACATACCTGATGCCGAGCCCGCGGGCGTATTCACCTGCATCAGCCCTTGGAACTTCCCGCTGGCGATTTTCTCTGGTCAGATATCAGCTGCTTTGGCGACCGGGAACGCCGTTTTGGCCAAGCCTGCGCCGCAAACACCCCTGATTGCGCACCGCGCCATTCAATTGCTGCATGAGGCTGGTGTGCCGCGCGACGCGCTGCAATTGCTGCCGGGTGGCCCTGCCGTAGGTGCGGCGCTGACATCGGATGCGCGCGTCTCGGGCGTGGCCTTCACCGGCTCGACAACGACCGCTCTCAGAATCCGGTCGGCAATGGCTGCGTCCATGCGCCCCGGCACGCCGCTGATCGCAGAAACTGGCGGCCTGAACGCCATGATCGTTGACAGCACCGCACTTCCCGAACAGGCCGTGCAATCGATCATTGAAAGTGCCTTTCAATCCGCAGGCCAGCGGTGTTCCGCACTGCGATGCCTGTACCTGCAAGAGGATATCGCAAATGACGTCCTAACCATGCTCAAAGGGGCAATGGATGCCCTGCGCATCGGTGATCCGTGGCTGATCTCTACCGATTGCGGCCCGGTGATCGACGCGCAGGCCCGGCAGGTCATCGCCGATCACGTCGCTATTGCACGGGCCGAAGGGCGCGTTCTGAAAGAGCTGCCTCCGCCGACAGAAGGCATCTTTGTTGCCCCCACGCTGATCGAAATCTCGGGCATCGCCGCGCTGGAGCGCGAGATTTTCGGCCCCGTGTTGCACGTGGCACGGTTCAAAGCGCAGGAAATCGACAAGGTCATCGCGGATATCAACGCAACCGGATACGGGCTGACCTTTGGCCTGCAAACCCGGATCGACGACCGGGTGCAGCATGTGACCGAAGCAATCCATGCCGGAAACATCTATGTAAACCGCAACCAGATCGGTGCCATCGTTGGCTCCCAACCTTTTGGCGGTGAAGGGCTGTCAGGCACCGGCCCGAAGGCGGGCGGCCCGAATTACATGGCCCGGTTTTGTGCACCGGATCGGCAAATCACGACAGAAACCTGGGAGCATTTGGCAGACCTACCTGCCCCTCAAGGCCAACCTGCCCCAATCCGGACCCGTTCTCTGCCCGGCCCAACCGGAGAATCGAACCGGCTAAGCGAATATCCCCGCGCGCCTATTCTGTGCATGGGGCCGGGAGAAGCAGCAGCCCGCGCGCAGGCTGACGCCGTACAGGCGCTAGGCGGAACGGCTATTCAGGCAACCGGAATGCTTGACCTTCATCGGTTGGAGAACCTGACCGGTATCTCTGGTGTCCTTTGGTGGGGCGACGCTGAAACCGCGCACCAGATCGAACAGCATCTGGCCCGCCGGGACGGCCCCATTTTGCCCCTGATTCCCGGCAGACCCGACCGCGCGCGTGTGTTGGGTGAGCGCCATGTGTGTGTCGATACGACCGCAGCTGGCGGAAACGCTGCGTTGTTGGGAGGTGCGGCGTAAGCTTGCCTTGACGCTGGGCGCGCAAAAGCCCAGCGTCACCTCATGTTTCCGATCCGCGACCATAACCCCTCGGGGCGCACGCCTTATGTTGTCTACGCCTTATTGGCGGCCAACATCCTGATCTTCCTCAGCTATGTGGGGATCATGAATGATGCGCCACTTATTAACCGGCTGTTCTTCGACTATGCGATCATCCCGGCGCGGGTCAGCGACGGGGTTGGTCTGGAAACCCTTGTGACATCCATGTTCCTGCATGGGGGATGGATGCATCTGGCCGGGAACATGCTGTTCTTATGGATATTCGGCGACAATCTGGAAGACGAAATGGGCCATCTGCCCTTTTTGCTTTTCTACTTGGTCGCAGGTATCGGCGCAGGTCTGATCCATGTGGTTACAGGGCCGGACTCTCAGGTGCCTACCGTCGGCGCCTCGGGCGCGATTGCGGGTGTCATGGGGGGATACCTGCTGCTGTTTCCCAAAGCGCGTGTGGATATTCTGCTGATCCTGGTTGTCTATTTCAGGGTCTTTACCATCCCCGCCTTCATCATGCTGGGCGTATGGTTAGCGATACAGTTCTTTGGCAGCGTCACCAGCAACCCGGACGAAGGCGGTATCGCCTACTGGGCCCATACCGGCGGATTTGCAGTAGGGCTGATCCTATGTGTGCCGCTACGGCTGCGACGCGGTGGCGTGCAATTCTGGAACCGCACGCACGGGCACCCGCCCCACCCTGAGGCAAAGTACAAGCTGTCGCAGTCACGTATACCGCGCGTTCCGCGTCGATAAAGCTGAAATGAGGGGCGATCAGCCCATCGGCGCTATCTTACCAGATCGAATACCAAAATTGGGTAGCCTACGCATCCTGTGAGCGGTTGTTGCCGTTCGTGCAGCACGCGGCGAAGGTGCCAAGAGAACTCGGGGTCAGCATGCCAGTTTTAGTGCGCGTGTTCGCAGCATGGGAACCGCCGCGGCTGCTTCATTCTCAACGCCGCCGCGCGGGTTAAAACCAGCCATTCAAGCTTGGCCCTGCGAGATTAGATTCCAAAATCAGGGTTGCAAGGCACGCTCGCCGTTCACCGGCACGGTAATTGTTCGCACCTGAGGTGTCAGATCTTGCTCCGAGCAGCCAGGTGCGTTGCCTAAGCTCCGAAAAATTTGACGTTGAGCGGTTCATTGCTGAACCCCCTGCCTCAACACTACCAGATTGGAGGAGTCGTTGCCCAGATAACCCTGCATTTTCCCTCGCCAAGGTTTCGATACCGATGAGGGAGGCTACTTTCAAAATGAAATGAATCCCCTTGGTTCAGGATATGCGGCCTGCCATCAATCGATATTTCCAGACATCCTTCAATCACGACCCCGCATTCCTCACCGGCATGAGAATACGGTTCATCACCTGATCCGCCACCCGGCTCAAGATCTAGATCCATGACCTGTAGTTCACCTTCGTCGTGCGCTGTCAAAAAGGACTTGAGCACCCCTTTACTGCTGAGATCAATTGACCTGCGGTGATTGGCCCGAACGATATAGCTCTCATCATCTGCCGCCTCGTTTTCATCTACACTGAACAGCTGTAGTACCGACAACCGCAACGCGCCACTGATCGAGCGCAAGACCCGAACCGACGGCGACGATAACCCCCTTTCGATTTGGCTAAGTAGGCCCACCGATATCCCTGCCTCGTCAGAGATATAAGTCAGTGTAAGTCCCAATTCTTTACGCCGATCGCGTATCGCGCGACCAAGTCGCACGTCTTCGCTTACTCCATCCGTTGCAGCCGCTGCTGAGTGATTTGAGTTGTTTGGCATAATGATAAAGACACGCTCTCTTCGTTACTTGAATACGAAGAATACCTTCCACCACTCTTCATGTCCATGAAATACACCCAACTTTTCACATTGACCGTGGAAGAAGCCCGAATGAGCATGATATTTCATTTTAATGAAAACCTGTGGAATATTTTTCAATCTCATCTACACTCGGGGGATGTTGACCTGTCAGGTGGGTCCGCAGGGCCTCAGAATAGTGAAGAACCAATAAGGAGAAGTTTCATTAACATGAAAATACTTACCGCACTCGCTGCAGCGACCTGGCTGTCTGTTGCGAACGGCACTTTCGCGGAAACTCTTAATGTCGGGGTAACGACCACGGGTGTGCCGTTTACGTTTGTTGATATCCAAACCGGACAACCGACAGGAGCCATGGTTGACATTGCAAATGCGATTGGTGCGGAAATCGGAATGGAGATGCAGTTTGAAGTTACTGTGTTTTCGGCACTCATTCCCGCGCTGACCAAAGGAAAGATTGATCTTATCTCTGCGGGCATGCTGATCACCGACAAACGCGCAGAGGTCGTTGACTTCTCAGACAGTCCCTACAGCTATGGGGACGCAATGTTCGTCGCTTCGGACAACCCTGAAAACTATACGCGAGACGATCTAGCGGGCGAGGTGATTGGAGCGCAGGTTGGAACTGTGTACGCGGATTCCCTGGCGGAGATTGGGGGGATTCGGCGAGATCAAGTTGTATGACTCGATCGTAGATATCATGCGCGACGTTCAACTTGGTCGGATCAAAACGGGTTTCGGCGACGGTCCCATTGTCGGATACCAGATTTCACAAAATCCCAATCTGGGTGTTCGTTTGGTTGAAGGCTATGAACCAATGAAACCGGGCAGAGTCGGGTTGGCTGTAGACAAAGGAAATGCCGAGCTGCTCTGCTGAAACAGGTGAACGAGGCGTTAGCAAAGTTGCAGAATTCGGGTGAGCTGAAGGCCATCTTCAACAAATACGGCCTTTGAGAAACTTCCCTAACCAGCAAGAGGGCGCTGGCAGCTCACCAAGTGATGTGCCAGCGCTACGACCGTAGGAACAGCGCCAATGTCAACCTTTCTTGAACGCTCGATCGAGTATCTACCTCTGCTTTGGAGTGGATTGAAGCTTACAATTGCCGTCACAGTGCTTGCACTGCTTTTATCAACCTTGTTGGGATTATTGTGGGCTCTGCTCAGAACTTCAGGAATCCCAGTCCTTGCTCAAGGTATTCGGTATCTGACAGAATTCATACGCGGCATCCCGATCCTCGTGGTTTTGTTCTATATCTATTTTGTGATGCCCGAAATCGGCATCGACCTTACCGCGTTTCAGGCTGGCATCATCGGGTTGGCGCTGACCTATTCCTGCTATATCGGCGAAACCTTTCGTGCGGGGATAGAGGCGGTAGACCGCGGCCAGGTAGAGGCGGCAAAAGCCATCGGAATGAAGCACGGTATGATGATGCGTCGAGTGGTACTGCCGCAGGCGTTTAGAATTGTCCTGCCACCCTATGGCAACAATACGATCATGCTACTCAAAGACAGTTCACAGGTCTCTGTTATTTCAGTTGCCGAGTTGACCATGCGGGGAAAAACACTGGCTTCTTCAACCTTCGACAACATGACAATTTTCACTTTGGTTGCGCTGCTTTACCTGAGCTTGACCATCCCCCTGAACATCGCGATCCGGCAAATGGAAAACAAAATGGGCGACGCAAAATGATCGAATTCAAGGAGGTTCATAAATCCTTCGGCTCACTGAACGTGTTGCAAGGTATCAACGCCAATGTCGAAGTGGGCGAAGTTGTTTGCCTTATCGGGCCTTCGGGCTCTGGTAAATCAACGATGCTCCGGTGCGTAAACGGTCTGGAATCTTACCAGGCAGGTGACATTCTGATCGATGGGAAGCGTGTCGATGTCGCATCACCGACAATTCACCAACTTAGAGCGCAAGTGGCTATGGTGTTCCAACGTTTCAACCTTTTCCCCCACCGAACGGCTTTGGAGAATGTCATGGAGGGGCCGCTTTATGTTCTGAAACAGGACAAGTCCGAGGTGCGGGATCGCGCAATCGGATATCTGGAGCGGGTCGGATTAGCCGAAAAAATCAACGCCTACCCTGCCTCGCTGTCCGGAGGGCAACAGCAAAGGGTCGCTATTGCCCGGGCCTTGGCTATGCAACCCAGAGCCATTTTGCTCGACGAACCAACATCGGCACTTGATCCGGAAATGGTCGGCGAGGTGTTACAGGTTATGCGCGCCCTCGCTGAGGAGCACATGACCATGTTTGTGGTGACCCATGAGATTCAATTTGCCCGGGAAGTCGCTGACCGCGTGCTGTTCCTGGATAAGGGTCAAATCGCTGAGCAGGGTAAGGCGCAGGAAGTTTTGCGAAATCCAACACATCCGCGCACCCAGGAATTCCTAAGGCGGGTCACACACCCTGAACAAGGGTGAAATGATGCTGGTTAAATCCAGCCGCTGTCCCAATGACATTTACGGAGAACAACAATGTTCAATCTTGTTGGCCTGAAAGATCTCGATGCGATCCAAGTTGGCGACTACAGACCCAAACCGACAACCCTGACGCCGGGGCAACAGGAAGCTACTGCGCACGTTTACACATCGCCAACCGGAGATACGAAGATCGGTATCTGGGAATGCACTCCGGGCGAGTTCACTGCAGACCGTAGTGGCATGGCAGAATACTGTCACATTCTGTCCGGTTCGGCGACGATCACTGATGCCGATGGTGGCCATTCCGTAACCCTTGGCGCGAATGATTTTCTTGCCCTGCCCAAAGGTTGGAAAGGCACCTGGGCAATCCACTCCCACGTCCGCAAGCTCTATTTCCTGGTAGAGAATGCAAATTGACGACCGTATTTTGAGTTTCGGAGTTTGACCGCAATGCTAGACTCTATCTGGTCCGCCACGGCAAATAGCACCCCAAAATTCCCCGCTTTGGCCGGCAACTGCAAGGCTGATGTCGCGATCGTAGGCGCAGGTTACACTGGCCTCTCCTGTGCTCTTTCTCTTGCTGAAGCGGGTGCAAACGTCATCGTCGTTGAAGCTGAGCAACCTGGATTTGGTGCCAGTGGGAGAAATGGTGGTCAGGTCATTCCTGGCCTCAAGTACGATCCTGACAAGCTGGACCGCATGTATGGCGAGGCAACCACCGAATTTGTCGGCGGTGCTGCGCAACATGTGTTTGATATTATCGATAGACATAACATCCAATGTGACCACCGCCAGGACGGCTGGATTCAGACAACTGTAAAAACCTCGCATATCCCAACTTTGCAAAGCCGGATGCAGCAATGGGAAAAGCGGGGGGCCTCCGTCGAATGGCTGGATGCTGCGCAGGTCGCCCGTCAGACGGGTTCAAGCAGGTTTGTTGCAGGTTGGAAAGACCGGAGGGCTGGCTGTGTGCACCCGCTGAATTATGCCACCGGGCTTGCAAAAGCGGCTTCGGATGCCGGGTGTAAGATTTTCGGCAAGAGCCCTGTTTCCCGGATACAATCAGATGGAGCGGGATGGAAACTGTCGGTAGGCGAACAAGGGCAGATCAAAGCAGATCAGGTGGTGCTGGCGACCAACGGCTATACAAGCCACCTGTGGCCCGGATTGCGCCAGACAATGGTGCCCGCCAACAGTTTTCAGGTGGCCACAAAGCCTCTGCCCGAAAGCATTAGCCAATCAATCTTGCCCGAAGGCTGCGTTGTATCGGACACTCGGCGTATCGCTAATTATTTTCGGATTGGCCCGGGGAACCGTCTCATGGTGGGGGGCGAGGACATTTTGCAGAACCACGCGGGCCGAACTCTTTCAAACGTATCCATGCTGACTTGAAGGCGCTTTTCCCTTCTCTGGAAAATCAAGAGTTGGAATTTATGTGGTCTGGACGCGCTGCAATGAATTTGGACCACCTGCCTCATATCTATCAACCGGCTGCCGGAGTCACGGCCGCACTGGGATATAATGGCAGAGGTCTGGCGCTTGGCAGTGCATTGGGGGCGGCAATTGGTGCCCATCTGGCGAACTCTTCCATCCCTCTGCCGTTGCCGGCGGACCGGATGAAGCAGCTCCCCTTTCATCGCTTGCACCCATATTACGGCACCGCCGCGATCTGGTACTTTCGTCTGCGGGACTTACTGGAGAGGTGATCTGAGAATCGACCTTGCCGCATCAGCAAGCACCTGGAAGGATAGCAGCGGCCCCATAGCACGGCTGTCATGTCCGACGTGGTGCTCGAGATCGGCTGGCAGCGTGAAGACAAAGTGTGGAAGTACTCTATGGGAAGCAGGTTCTCCTTCCGCGTGGCCTTCCACTCGCGCTTCGCCGGTCTCTGGCTTTCGCGGCAAAGCCAGTTTTAGCCGAACTTGTACACGTCATGCTGAACACATCGCCGTTTGGTGACGATTGTTGATACGCGGGCCATCCCGAGCGGACAATGAAATCGGCACCGCTCTCCAGAATATACTCCAGCCGCGACGGCCTCTCATTGGCGCGGGCACCAATGGCAATATCCCCGGTATGAACCGGAAAGTGCTTGTGGCTTTCACCACTATGCCCGCCGGTAACCTCAATGGTTTGGAATATGTCCGTACCCCGCAACGATAGTGCAATCGCCACGCCTGACCGAACTTTCCGGGTCCCATGACCGCTATTCCGTTGACCAATGAGGCAACCGAACGGTCATGTGACCAGATCTTGATCTTATCCGCCAAAAGCATCTGGCATGTTGTTTCCAGCCAGCTTGCACTCCCGCGGGGCCGCTTCAATACACCAACGTCATACAAACCGTGATCCCGGCAAACGCTGCGCAGGCCGAAGCGGACGACAGTGAATGGCCTCAGGACCTAAAATGCTGGCAAGCCGCAAAAATGACTGGGAGACCGCGACCTTCCGGCTGCGTTGGCAGGCACCGGCTTCCCGTGCGGCCACCCAAATGTCAACTACATCACCATGAACGGAAACAAGCCCGCTCCGGCCCTTTAACTCGGGATTGAAACCAGTCTTACGCCTTCCAAAACAGAGCAAGACTGATTTATGGATCGCTTAAGTTAGCGCCTGTGGGCGATCAGCCCCGGATCACTTTGGCGAATTGATCAAAGATCGGTTCATTCGAGCAGATCACTTCACCATCTTCCAGCGCGTTACCCTCGGGGTTCAGGGCCTGCACAAAGCCGCCAGCCTCTTTCACGATGATGATACCGGCGGCGACATCCCACGCGTTCAGGCGGCGTTCCCAGAAGCCTTCGTACCGGCCCGCAGCCACATATGCCATGTCAAGCGCCGCAGCACCCCAACGGCGCACACCGGCGCAAGCGGGCATCAGACGCGCCAGATCCTGCAGGGTTGCAGGCAGGTCAGAACGACCCCCAAAGGGCAGGCCGGTTGCAAAGATCGATTCTATCATGCGGTGACGCCCCGACACTCGAATTCGGGTGTCGTTCATCCACGCGCCCTCGCCTTTTTCGGCAAAGAACATCTCATCCTTGGCGGCGTCATAGATCACGCCGGCTACGATCTTGCCTTTGTGCTCCAGCGCGATGGAAATCGCCCAGTGCGGCAGGCCATGCAGAAAATTGGTGGTGCCGTCCAACGGGTCAACGATCCAGCGGCGGGTCGGGTCTTCGCCGTCAATGGAGCCACCCTCTTCAGCCAGCCAGCCATAGGTTGGGCGTGCGCCCAGCAACTCGTCCTTCAGGATGGCTTCGGCCGCGATATCGGCCTTCGACACAAAGTCACCAGCGCCCTTCATCGACACCTGCAGATTCTCGACTTCACGAAAGTCCTTGACCAAAGAACGCCCCGCCTTGCGCGCGGCCTTGATCATGATGTTGAGATTTGCACTGCCAACCATTGTAAAAAGGCTCCTGTCCGGTCAAACCGCGCGTATACTGCCGCAAGGCTTCCTTGCCAAGAGGAATGATGTGCATAACAGACCCGCAGAAAACGCCTCTACCGGGATTGCAGCTTGCGCGCCTCTTCGCGGGCCAGTTTTACCAGTTCCTGCACATAAGGCTTGTCCAGATCTTCTGATCGGACCGCTGCATAAAGGCGACGCGTAATCCCCTCTTTGGTCAGGGGGCGGGTCACATAGTCCGAGTTGTATTTGACCTCGCGCACGACCCAATCCGGCAGAACCGAGATGCCTCGGTTTGAGGCCACCAGAAGCAGGATGACAGCTGTCAGTTCCACCTGCCTGATCGAGGCGGGTTCGACCCGTGCAGGGATCAACAATTGGCTGAACACATCCAGACGTGTGCGTTCCACCGGGTAGGTGATCAGGGTCTGGCCTCGGAAATCCTCAGCCTCGACATAGGCTTTTTCCGCCAGTGGATGGGCTGATGCAGCGACAAAGACGGGGTTGTAGTCAAACAGCTCCACAAACTCGACACCCGGCAGGTCTTCGGGATCGGATGAGACCACCAGATCAACCTCTTCCTTCTGCAAGGCTGGCAGGGCGTCGAAGGCCAGACCGGGTCGGATATCGACATCCACGTCGCCCCAGGATTTCCTGAAGGATTCAAGAACCGGAAACAGCCATTCGAAACACGCGTGGCATTCGATGGCGATATGCATCCGCCCGGTACGCCCGTCCCGCAGCGATGAAAACTCATTCTGTGCCGCCTCGACCTGCGGCAGGATCTGCTCGGCCAACCGCAGCAGACGCAAACCGGCGGCTGACAGCTTCATCGGCTTTGAACGTCGCAGAAACAGCTCGACCCCGGCCTGATCCTCCAACCCTTTGATCTGATGACTCAATGCGGATTGAGTGATGTTCAACTGGTCGGCAGCGCGCGCCAACCCACCGCATTCATGGATCGCCTTGATGGTACGCAGGTGGCGGAATTCAATGTGCATCTCAAGTATCGTTCATGTTGTTGTTGAATAATATGAGTTTGTCTCACAATGCCCGTCATGGCACAAGATAGTCAGTTGATCCAGTGAGGCAGCCATGTCCAAACCCGAAATTTCATTCGAGTTCTTTCCGCCCAAAACTCTGGAGGCTTCTTTCCGCCTTTGGGATACGGTCCAGACATTGGCACCGCTGGAGCCCCGTTTTGTTTCCGTCACCTACGGTGCTGGCGGTACGACCCGGGAACTGACGCGCGACGCGGTCGCAACCCTGCATAAATCCTCTGGTTTGAACGTCGCTGCGCATCTGACCTGTGTTGACGCTTCGCGGCAGGAAACGCTGGAAATCGCCGACACATTCGCACGTGCGGGCGTGCAGGACATCGTGGCCCTGCGGGGCGACCCGCCAAAAGGGCATGATCGGTTCGTACCGCACCCCGAAGGCTTTAACAGTTCGATTGAGTTGATTGAGGCGCTGGCTGAAACCGAAATGTTCAGCATCCGTGTCGGGGCTTATCCTGACAAGCACCCTGAAGCCGCCGACATGTCAGCAGACGTGGACTGGCTGAAGGCCAAACTTGACGCGGGCGCTGACGAAGCGCTGACGCAATTCTTTTTCGAGGCCGAAACCTTCTTCCGTTTCCGTGATGCCTGCGCCAAGGCTGGTATCGACAAACCGATCGTTCCGGGCATTCTGCCGATAGAAAACTGGGCAGGTGCGCGCAAGTTCGCCAAAAGCTGTGGCACACATATTCCCGATTGGGTCGAACAAGCCTTTGAAAAGGCCGTGCGCGACGGGCGAGAGGATCTGCTGGCAACTGCGATCTGCACCGAGTTGTGCTCGGACCTGATCGAAGGTGGTGTGGACAAGCTGCATTTCTATACCCTCAACCGCCCGGAATTGACGCGCGATGTGTGCTTTGCCCTTGGAATTACGCCACAAGTCGATCTTCAAAACGTCGCCTGACAACTGAAAAATCCAATGATTCGCCCGGGTTACGAATTTTCCCGGGCGTTTTCCTTTTCTTATGCGTGACCTGTTTCACAGTCGTATCCGCGAATTCACACCTTTGCGGAACAATGGAATCTTCGCATCGCGATTGTTGTCAGCTTCCCTCTCAATCAACCATGAAATTTGACAAAACCATGCCCTCGGCAACACTAGGGCTGTGTAGTTTTTAATGAGTGTTTTGAGTATGGAACCTGTCGATAAGGTTAGGGCACGCACGGATGCCCTGGCAGATCTGGGCCTAAACCCGTCTGCCAATTCCAGTGAAATACGAGAGGCCTGGCGTCACATCGCCTTTCACACGCATCCTGATCACAAGGAAGGCGACAGTTCCGGGTTTTCGCGCGCCAAGGCAGCCTATGATTTTCTGCGCAAAGAAGGGCTGGCGACAAAGGGCGGTGCCGCTGCTGGCCCGCCGCAACCACGTCGGGCACGGTTGAAAAAACGTATCATCGAGCTTCCGCAAGAGGATATTGCCGCCTGTGAGGCAATGCTGAATCCGGGGCAAGTGCTGTCGCATATGAACAGTCAGCCTGGTATTCAACCCAAATGTGGCAGCGGTGTTGCTGACCATGTCCCCGACGCGGTCGGATGCTTTGGGCGACACCTGACCTACTTCGTCACGACACCGGTTAATCAGGGCGCAAATCGTGTGGCTTTGCCAACGACCGTTCTGACCAGTGCGCGGCACACCACAGCGGAAATCCTGAGCTTTCAATCCAGCGACACGGGCGCTGGGGAAGTCGTCATTCCCGATACGATCCGAGAACGCAAATTTCCGGGTGCCAAGAGCGTCAGGATCCGGTTTGACGCCGACCAGACGATACGGGATCAGTTCTGGCTTGCTGGCTGAACGAAAAAGCCCGGCTGGGTAAGCCGGGCTTTGTGCAATTTTGGCCGGGTCAGTTTGTCACCGGACCTTCCGAGGTAAATTTCGGGATCACGCTGGTCGAGGCGTCAGACGGCTCGATACCCGGCCAGTTGCCTTCAGCAAGGTTGATGTTGCCCGGAATGTCTTCTTCGAAGAACCCGACGACCACATCCGTGATGTTGAGATACAGCTTGTCGTCAACGATCCGCCACAAGTTCGGGTTTGCCGGAACCTTGCCACCGCGCGACACGCCATAGGCGCAGTGTCCATCATATTGCGGGGCATAATAGGCCGGGTTTTCCAGAAATTTGTCGCGGTTTTCCTCGGACGAGAATGCCCAGGTTGCACCATTGTATTCGGCAGTAATGCTGGCATTGCCACGCACGCCTTCGTGCTGTGGCTGACCTACCGGTACCTGATCCAGGTTGCGATAGGCGACAACATCATACCCCGAAACGGCAAACCCTGTGCCGTCAATATATTGCGGCCCGGCAAATGCCGGAACGGCCAGGGCCATGGCCGCAGCAAAGGTCAAAGCAAAGCGTTTCATGTAGTTTATCCTTTTCGTTCCAGCGGTATCGGTGACGCCGTGATGGCAGGTCTGGCAAAACAATATGCGATTCCCATTCTGTTCGTAGCCCTCCTCGCGCCGCTGTGACCCCTCTCGAGCAAACGTGAGAGTTTGGTCGCGGATTATTACAAATTATGCCGGAAAAGCTGGGTTGGACTCGGCGGATTGCAACACTACCTGTAAGACTGCATCGAACGCGGCCCGGATAAAGGCATGAAAGGCAAGAAATGAGCGACCAATCTTCGTATACCCCACCAGCAGTCTGGACATGGGACAGTGAAAGCGGCGGACAGTTCGCCAATATTAACCGACCTATTGCCGGCGCAACCCATGACAAGGACTTGCCGGTTGGACGTCACCCATTGCAGTTGTATTCCCTTGCCACGCCCAACGGTGTCAAAGTCACCGTTATGCTGGAAGAGTTGCTGGCATTGGGTCACGAAGGCGCTGAATACAACGCCTGGCTGATCAACATCGGCGAGGGCGACCAGTTCGGTTCAGGGTTTGTCGAGGTCAACCCAAACTCGAAAATCCCCGCCCTTTGGGATCGCTCTGGCGACAAGCCGGTTCGGGTGTTTGAAAGTGCCTCGATCCTGTTTCATCTGGCTGAGAAGTTCGGAGAGTTTCTGCCCGCGTCCGGGCCGGAACGGACCGAAGTCATGAACTGGCTATTCTGGCAAATGGGCAGCGCCCCTTATCTGGGCGGCGGGTTTGGCCATTTCTACGCCTACGCGCCCGAAAAGTGGGAATACCCGATCAACCGCTTTGCGATGGAGGCAAAACGCCAGCTGGACGTTCTGGACAGGGAACTGGCGAACAAGACCTATATCGCGGGCGAGGAATATACCATTGCCGACATGGCGATCTGGCCGTGGTACGGTCAACTGGTTCTGGGCCGACTGTACAGCGCGGCAGAGTTCCTTGACGCGGAATCCTACAAGAACGTGGTGCGCTGGGCCAAAGCGATTGACGCACGACCTGCGGTTCAGCGTGGCCGTATGGTCAACCGCGCCTTTGGCGAGCCGCACACGCAGCTTCACGAGCGTCACGACGCCAGTGATTTCGAAACACGCACGCAGGACAAACTGGAAGCTGCTGCGGAATAGCAGTGTCCCATCCTAGTGACACGCGGTGCATTGTGCGCCGCGTGTTTGCGTTTTGGCCGTTACTTCAGAATTGGCGGTTTCGCGGGATTGCTGCCCGGAACCTCGCGCACCAGATCTGCAACCTGCGGTTCGGGCAGGTCAAAGCGAAGTCCCGTCTTCGCCAGCAGCGCGGCAGCGGCGTCATCTGTGGCAAAGAACCCGACATCCATCGCCCCCGCTTCGATCCCCGAAAACGTCAACGCCTCAGAAGCAGCCTTGGCCAGCGCGGGCTCGGCCCCTTCGACCGCACCGACAAACCCCAGCAAATGACCCTGAGCGCCCGCTTCGGATTTCGTGGCGACCAGATAGGCCGCACTGGCAAGCCCGCCAGCAGTTGCCAGCTTTGCATCGAGGGCGGTCAACAGGCTGTCCGGCAGACCGGAGGGCGGCATGAACTCGGCTAGTTTTTCCTCGACCTCTTCGGGGCCATGCTGCAACGTTTCGGCCAGCCAGCCCAAGGCCTCGGCAGGCACCAGCATGGATGATGGCGCAGTTTCCAGGTTCAGGCCCAGCCCGATACCCTGCCCTGCCAGCATCCCCGACAACACACGCCCCGACAGCGCAACATAAGGCACAGGCCTCCCGGCAAACTGCGCCAATCGTTCCTCGCGGTCGAACGCCAACACAAAGCGCCCGTCGGCCACATCGAACACCTCGGGCGAGATGTTTTCGCCCATCGCTTCCTCGGTCAGCATCAAAAACAGCTCACTATCTGCAAGCCGTTCAAAAAACCGCAGACGGGCAGCATCGTTCTGCGGATCTGCCAGCATCGCGGCATGCGCCGTGTCCAACGCTGTGGTTTCAGTCATTCAGCACCTCTTGGACCCGCGCGCGCAGAACCGGCAGCAGTTCTGCCTCGAACCACGGGTTTTTCTTTACCCATGCCGTATTCCGCCAGGACGGATGAGGCAAGGCAAAGACCCGCGGCGCATGGTCCTGCCAGTTCCGAACGGTATCCGTCACCGACCCTCGCGCGCCCAGATGATATTTATGCGCATGACCACCGACCAACACCGTCAACGGCACCTGCCCCAGTTCCTGCATCACCCTGTCATGCCAGGTTTTGCCGCATATTGCGGGCGGAGGAAGGTCCGCGCCGCGGGCATCATAGCCGGGGAAACAGAATGCCATGGGCACAATCGACACAAGGTCACGATCATAAAAAACAGGTTCATCGACCCCAAGCCAGTGGCGCAGCCTGTCGCCGGACGGGTCAGTAAAGGGCTGCCCCGACTCGTGCACGCGCGCACCCGGTGCCTGCCCTGCGATCAGGATGGGTGTTCCGCGCCGAAACCAGACCACCGGGCGGGGTTCATGGGCAGTTTTGGTTTGCGCAAAGGACGCGGCGCACAGGCGGCACGCGCGGATTTCGCCATCTAAATCTTTCATCTTGTTGCAAAACCTCCCAAAGCTGTTTTGCAAGGATCAGGTGTGAAACCACATAATAAAGGTGCGGCAGATTACCAGAAGTGCAGCGGAATTGCCGACAATCGATCAGTTGTTTGAGGGGTCGGCAGCAACGCATTGAACATTTGTTTCATAATTCGACATAATGTAGCCAACATGGAACGGTAAAAACCATCCTTTCTGACCGCCTGAAAGCGCGGCGACACAACGGAAACGAGCAGCAGGCCCCGAATGCTAGAGTTCGACAATGTCAGCAAGTCCTTCTGGACCGGGACGCGCCGCAAGGTAATCCTGGACAGGGTCTCGTTCCGTGTCGAACTGGGCACGTCGCTGGGCGTTCTGGCCCCGAATGGTACTGGCAAAACCACGCTGATCAACATGATGGCCGGTCTGGAAAAACCCGACGAGGGTGTGATCCGCCGCGAATGCCGGGTCTCGTTCCCCATGGGTTTCACCGGGGGTGTAACCGGCAAGTTGTCGGCGCTTGAGAACGCGCGATACATCGCCAAGATTTACGGCATGGACCCGGACTATGTTGAGGCGTATTGCAAATGGCTCTGCGGTTTGGGTGAATATTTCGAACAGCCGCTGTCCACCTATTCTTCGGGGATGCGGTCACGATTCACGTTTTCTTTGATGCTGGCGCTGGATTTCGACATGTATCTTGTCGATGAAGGGATGCCAGCGTCTACAGATGTTGAATTCAACGAGAAGGCAGGGGCGATCCTGAAGGAAAGGTTGCGCACCACGACATTGGTGATCGTGTCGCACAGCCCGACTGTATTGGAAAAATTCGCTCAGCAGGCCGCCGTTCTGCTGGACGGGCAATTGTACATGTTTGACTCCTTGGAAGAGGCAAAGCAGCTATATGACTACGAAACCCAAGGTTAGAAAGTACAACTGGCGCAGCAATCGACAGGTGGACGATTCGGCCGAGGCGCGAGCGGATGCAATCTCGCGCATACGGGGCGCGACGCAAGGTCAGGCACCGGCGGCCGAGGCCCAGCCAGGCACGCAAATTGACGACATCAAGCGCGAAGGCCTGACAGGCCGCCAGTTGCGTATTGCGCGTAAACTCGCGCAGAAACACGGACTGGCAGCAACATCGGACTATGATGCGGTACGCTTGCTGCGCAAGAAAGGCATTGATCCGTTTCAGCGCACGAACCTTCTTGATCTTGCCGCGGCAAAGCCCTCGGGACAGGGCGACAGTTCAAAGGTCAAAGACAAGATCAGCATTCAGTTGCCGCAATCGGTAGGTGCAAGCACGCCAAACCTTCCGGGACCCGAGCTCAGCCCGGCTGAGCGGCGGAACCTTGAAATCGGTCAGATTCAGAAGGACATCGCGCGCCGACGCAGGCGTAAACTGTTTGGCCTGTTCGCGCGTCTGGCCGCCTTTGTGTTCCTTCCGACCTTTGTTGTGGGGTTCTATTTCTATCGCATCGCCACCCCGATGTATGCCAGCGATTCCGAGTTTCTGATCCTGCAAGCCGATGGCGGGCCGGGTTCCATCGGCGGGCTGCTCGCCGGGACGCAATTCGCCACCACGCAGGATTCAATCTCGGTTCAATCTTTCCTGGAATCGAAAGAGGCTTTGTTGCTGCTGGATCGGGACGCCGGTTTTTCTGATGTCTTCAAGCAGGAAGTGATTGATCCGATTCAAAGGCTATCACCCGACGCCACGCTGGAAGACGCATACAAGCTGTTCAAACGCATGATCACAATCGGGTATGATCCAACCGAAGGGGTCATTCGGATGGAGGTTGTTGCACCAGACGCACAGACCTCAACCGAGTTCTCGGAGCGTTTGATCTCTTACGCCGAAGATCGGGTGAATGCCCTGTCCGGCAAGAAGCGCGAAGACCAGATGCGCGACGCATTGGAAAGCTTTGAAGCGGCGCAGGAGGCGCGGCGGCAGGCGCAGGAGGAATTGATCGAGCTTCAGCTTCAAGGGGCGGTGCTGGACCCCGAGAATGTCATTGCCAGCCTGCGCGCCCGCATCAACGAGATCGAGATATTGGTGCAGGACAAAGAGCTTGAACTTGCCGCCCTGCAAGACAACCTGCGTCCGAACAAAGCCAAGGTCGACGGCGTCAAGGCTGACATTGCCCGGCTTGAAAAGGTGCTGGAACAACTAAATGCCGAGATGCAGGATGCTTCCGATGGCGAAAATTCGCTGGCGCGGTTGAGCGTGCGCATCCAGATCGCTCAGGCGGATCTGGCGGCACGGGACATGATGCTGCAAACGGCAATGCAGCAAATGGAATCGACCCGATCCGAAGCTAACCGGCAGGTGCGTTACCTGACCGTCTCGGTGAACCCGATCCCAAGTCAGGAACCCAGCTATCCGCGCAAGTTCGAAAATACGATTTTGGCATTCCTGTTGTTTGCTGGTATCTACCTCATGATCTCGCTTACCGCGTCGGTCCTTCGTGAACAGGTATCCTCATAAGACTCATGAAACATGTAAAAATCTCCGACCTGACAGTCGGCAACGACCTTCCGCTGACCATCATTGCAGGCCCTTGCCAGCTTGAAACGGCAGACCACGCACAGATGATTGCTGGCAAGATGAAAGAGGCCTGCGATGCAGCCGGCGCGCAATATGTCTTCAAGGCATCTTATGACAAGGCGAACCGGACCTCGCTGTCCGGCAAGCGCGGCATGGGCATTGATGCGGGGTTGCAGGTTCTGGACAGTATCCGCAAGACAATGGGCATACCGGTCCTGACCGATGTTCATACCGAAGCGCAGTGCGCCATAGCTGCCGAGGCAGTAGATGTCCTGCAAATCCCGGCGTTTTTGTGCCGCCAGACGGATATGCTGCTGGCTGCGGGCAATACGGGCGCAGTGGTTAATGTGAAAAAGGGTCAGTTTCTTGCGCCGTGGGAGATGCCCAATATCGTGTCCAAGATCGAAAGCACAGGCAACACGAATATCCTGCTGACCGAACGTGGCACTTCGTTCGGCTATAACACGCTGGTGGCTGATATGCGGTCCCTGCCGCAAATGGCCCAAACCGGATACCCGGTGGTGATGGATGCGACCCATTCCGTGCAGCAACCGGGTGGAAAAGGTGGCTCCTCGGGCGGGCAACGCGAATTTGCACCGGTCATGGCACGCGCCGCCGTGTCGCTGGGTATTGGCGCGGTGTTCATTGAAACACACCAGGATCCGGACAATGCCCCTTCGGATGGGCCCAACATGATTCCGTTGGATCAGATGCCCCAACTCATTGACACTTTGATGCGCTTCGATGCGCTGGCCAAAGCTGATCCTATTCAGATTTAACGACTGAGACTTGTTATGACCAAACCAATTCCCGAGGTAACACCAAACACCTGGAGTTTTCTGCGCGACGCGATGATCAAACCCACCGGGTTTCGCGAATATGACGCCCGCTGGAAATATCCGGAAGAGATCAACCTGCCAGGCATGACGGCGCTTGGCCTTGGACTGGGTACCCAAATGCGCAGGCGCGGGATCGAGCCCGTGATCGCAGTAGGAAACGATTATCGTGACTATTCACTGGCGATCAAAAACGCCCTGATCCTGGGATTGATGCAGGCCGGTATCCGCGTGAAAGACATTGGCCCTGCGCTTAGTCCAATGGCCTATTTCGCACAGTTTCATCTGGATGTACCGGCCGTGGCGATGGTTACGGCCAGCCACAATCCAAACGGCTGGACTGGGGTCAAAATGGGCTTTGACCGCCCTTTGACACACGGCCCCGACGAGATGTCTGAATTGCGCGACATCGTTCTAAACGGCGAAGGTCAGACGCATGAGGGTGGATCTTGGGAATTCGTCGAGGGCGTGAAGGAAGCGTATATCGACGACCTCGTCGGTGATTTCAAAGTGTCCCGCCCGCTAAAGATTGTCTGCGCAACCGGAAACGGCACCGCTTCGGCCTTTGCGCCCGAAATCTTCGAACGGATGGGGGTTGAGGTCGTCCCCAGCCATAACCGGCTGGATTACACTTTCCCGAATTACAACCCGAACCCCGAAGCGATGGAAATGCTGCATGACATGGCGGCAACGGTAAAATCCAGCGGTGCCGATCTGGCACTTGGGTTTGACGGTGACGGTGATCGTTGCGGCGTCGTCGATGATGAAGGTGAAGAAATCTTTGCCGACAAGGTGGGTGTGATCATGGCCCGCGATCTGGCCAAGCTGCACCCCGGATCGACCTTTGTCGCAGATGTGAAATCTACCGGCCTGTTTGCAAGCGATCCCGAGTTGCAAGCCCTTGGCGTCAAGGCAGATTACTGGAAAACCGGCCACAGCCACATGAAACGGCGCGTCAAGGAAATCGGTGCGCTGGCTGGGTTCGAAAAGTCGGGCCACTACTTTCTGGCCGAACCGGTCGGGCGCGGTTACGACTGCGGAATGCGCGTCGCGGTCGAGATCTGCAAGCTGATGGACCGCAACCCGGATCAAAGCATGTCCGACCTGCGCAAGGCGCTGCCCAAGACCTGGTCGACGCCCACGATGTCACCTTATGCTGCAGATACCGAAAAATACGATATCCTGCAGCGTCTGGTCGACAAGCTCGTTGCCAAGGGAGATGCGGGCGAAACACTCGCAGGCCGTGCGATCAAAGAGGTCGTTACGGTGAACGGCGCACGTGTCATTCTGGACAATGGCAGCTGGGGGCTGGTGCGGGCTTCATCCAACACACCCAATCTGGTGGTCGTCTGTGAAAGCAGCGAAAGCGAGGCTGAGATGCGGGCGATCTTTGCCGATATCGATGCGGTGATCAGAACCGAACCCGGTGTTGGCGATTACGACCAGACCATCTGAAGAAAACTGCTTGGGGCATATCTGATTGCCCCAAGCGCAACACTTGCTCAGTTGCCGCCAAACAGTTTGAGCAGCCCTTTCTTCGCCTCTTCTTCAAGCTTGTTCTTAAGCGCATCTTCGATCTGATCGCTGTCCGTGATGGTAGTATCCAGCTCGTTTCCAACCTTTTCGAAAACTTTCTGTTTCGCGTCGTTTTCCAGCTCCTTGACCTTCACATCTGCCGCTGCTTCGATGACCTTGGTCAGATCCGGCTTGATTGACGGGTTGCTCCACGGGCCAACGATACGCACAGGCACCGATATGCCCTGCCCCGAATTGGCCCGCAAAGCTACGGGCGTGAACAGATAATCGATATTGCGCGCACCCAGACCCACGATCCCCTGACCATCGGCACGGAAATTCTTGAGCGACATAAGCAGATCGTTATTCGTCAACACACCCTGATCGATGGTGAAGCTGGCCGACAGGCTGTTGAACACAGTCGTCCCGCCTGATCCGGTCCCCTGCCCCATAAGTCGATCCAGATCGAAACCGGATATTACCCCCGTCCCGACATCCAGATTTCCCTTACCGCTGAGAGAATGCATAATCTGATCCTCAGACTGACCTACACCCAGAAACTCAACGGTTCCTGCCGCGCTTCCCGACAGGCGTTCGACCCCGGCCAGTGTCGACAACGCCTGTTTCAGATCAATCTCACTTGCCGTCACCTTGCCGCCCACGGACAGGCCATTGCGATTGTTGGCAACCACCTGCCCATTCAACTGACCCGAAAACAACGTCGCGGGATGCATGGCAAGAACCGCCCGCGCGCGATCCAGTGTCAGTGTCAGGTCACTTTTCCCAAACGTCATGCCGGGAACGGCGATTGAGTTGGCCGTCAGGCGAATATTGCCATTTGCCAAAGCCAGAGCGGATGCGTCGATTGGGTCTTTTGACCAGCCTTCTTGCACTGGTGAGGCAGGTTGAGACGCGCCACCCGGCCCGGAGCTGGTTTCGGCTATCTTCGACAGGTCCAGATCGCCCGCATCCAGGCGTGCGACGATCTGAGGAGGATCAGAAATGGTGATATCCGCCTCTCCGACAAACCGGTTGCCATCCAACTGCGCTGTCATGTTCCGCAGGGAAATCCGACCGTCCCGCGTATAGGTCATTCGCGCAGAGATATCGGCAACGTTACCCAATCCCGACGGCACAACCACACCAGCCTGACCGAAGGCCGCCAGCATCTTTTCCGTATCTCGGGTGATGATCTTTGTGGTCCCGTCCATTTCTCCGGCCAGATTGACTTGGCCGTCAAATCCGATCTTGCCGCCCGGCGCAGCCAGAGCCAGTTCAAGCGCGGTTACGGATCCCGCGGCAAAAGCTGGCAAGTCCGGGATCTTCAGATCGACCTGAACAGCACCTCCGGGTACAGGCATTGATGCCTCCATTACCATCGGTGCAGTGACCTGCGGCCAACTGGCCGACAAGGTTACATCCGGAAAATCCATCTGCGTGGCGCCATCTTCCACATAAATCAACCGCGCGTTCGTAAGCTGCAACTCTTCCAAAGTTACGACCGACGATGCGCCGCCCGGAACCGTCCCCGCAGACGGTGTGGCAGTGGCGGTGGTCACAGGCGCGCTCAGCTCCCAGTTTCCACGCCCTTGCGAACGCTCCAGCCGCAGCACCGGGTTTTCCGCGAAAACGCGTTTGATCCGCAGATCCCCATTCAAAAGCGCAGCAGCATCCACGCCCACGGCAAGGCTATCAGCGCTCAGCATCGGCTCTGGCCCGGCCCAGCTGACGTTCCCAAAACGCACCGGCCCGGTTTCCATACCAAGTACCGGCCAGAACGACAGGCGCACATCGCCGCTCAATGTCAGTTCGCGCCCTGTCTGGGCTTTGACCTGCTCGGCCAGAATCGTGCCAAGCTTGTCGCCGGGCATCAGCAATAGCGCGCCAATGACCAGCCCAACCACCGCCACAACAATAAACAGGATGCGTATCAGCCATTTCATGATCTGCTCTCCGCCATTTGGCTTGTCTTTACCGCGATCATTCAAATCGCACGTCACATTTGCAAGGGGAAGCTTTCCCCACTATATGCCGCGCCATGACGACAAACCCGCCAAACCTCCGCCCCGACCTTGCTCCGGCCGCCCGGATCACCGAGACACCCCGTTCAAACCAGCCGACGATCGGCATGGTGTCGCTGGGCTGTCCAAAAGCTTTGGTCGACAGCGAACGCATTTTGACCCGGCTTCGTGCCGAAGGATACGGCATTTCGCCCGATTATGCCGGAGCCGATGCCGTCATTGTGAACACTTGCGGGTTCCTCGACAGCGCCAAGGCGGAATCGCTGGACGCGATCGGAGAGGCACTGGTTGAAAACGGCAAGGTCATCGTAACCGGCTGTCTGGGCGCAGAACCGGATTACATTCGCGAACACCACCCCCGCATCATGGCGGTCACCGGTCCGCATCAGTACGAACAGGTACTGGATGCGGTTCACGCCGCCGTTCCCCCTGACCCTGACCCGTTCGTCGATCTGCTGCCCGCCAGCAGCGTTCGACTGACCCCCCGCCACTACAGTTATCTGAAAATCTCCGAGGGCTGTAACCACAAATGCAAGTTCTGCATCATCCCCGACATGCGGGGAAAACTGGCCAGCCGTCCGGCCCATGCGGTTCTGCGCGAGGCGGAAAAGCTGGTCGAAAATGGCGTGCGTGAACTGTTGGTGATCTCGCAGGATACTTCGGCCTATGGGCTGGATCGGAAATACGATGTGAACCCGTGGAAAGACCGCGAGGTGCGCAGCCACATCACCGATCTGGCCCGAGAACTGGGTCAGATGGATGCCTGGGTACGGCTGCACTATGTCTATCCCTATCCGCATGTGCGCGAGTTGATCCCGCTGATGGCGGACGCCGGGTCCAACATACTGCCCTATCTGGATATCCCGTTCCAGCACGCCCACCCGGATGTTCTGAAACGGATGGCCCGCCCCGCCGCAGCGGCCAAAACTCTGGACGAAATTCAGGCCTGGCGCGTAATCTGCCCCGATATCACCCTGCGTTCGACCTTTATCGTTGGCTATCCCGGTGAGACCGAGGCCGAATTCCAAACCCTGCTGGACTGGATGGACGAGGCGCAACTGGATCGTGTCGGCTGTTTTCAATACGAAAACGTGGATGGTGCGCGCTCAAACGACCTGCCTGATCATGTTCCGGCCGAAATCAAGCAAGAGCGGTGGGATCGCTTCATGGAAAAGGCTCAGGCCATTTCAGAAGCCAAGTTGCAAGCTAAAGTCGGACAAACGCTTCAAGTAATCGTTGACGAAGTGGATGACGAAGCCGCCACCTGCCGCACCAAATCGGACGCGCCCGAGATCGACGGTAACCTGTTCATTGACGAGGGCTTCGAAGGCCTCAAACCCGGCGATATCGTCACGGTCGAAGTGGACGACGCGGGGGAATACGATCTGTGGGGGAAACCCGTTTGACGCCAGTAACCTGCCCATAATGCCCTCGGGTGAATAGTTACCCCGTACAGCGCAGGTAGAAAAAAACCGCCATGAATGGCGGCGATAATTCCTGAAAATGGTGCAGGCGGTCCGCAATCAGACCGCCTGCGATAAGCTTACTGAGAAACCGGGTTGCAGACAGTCTGACCTGCTTCGGTTGTTGCCAGTTCATAGCCTGCCGAGCAGCTGGCCGAGCCATACTTGTCGTAGTCGGGTTGTACGTAAACAGGGGTCGGTTCTTCCTGCTGCGCACAAGCAGTCAGGACCAGGGCAAATGCGCCAACGGCTGCAAGTTTCAGTTTCATGTCCGTCAATCCTCTATTACTTTTCTGATATTGCCCAGCTTTTCGGGGCCGCCATCAGAATAAGGGTTGAACGGCAATCTGGCAACAGCATCAATCACATCATTGTGAGACAGAGCGATTACATGCCAGTTGGAAGCCCAAATAACGATCCTCGCGGCAAATTAGCTACCTTTTTGTCTGCATCGTCCTAAACTGTGCGACGTTTCAGCCAAAGACGGAGAAGCCACATGTCAGACACACCCGTTATTGCCCAGAAAACCCCTTTTTCAGTCGAGGTTGTCGAAGGGAAAACCTATTTCTGGTGCGCGTGTGGAAAATCGAACCGCCAACCCTTTTGCGATGGCTCACATAAAGGCAGTGGGTTCGAACCGGTGAAATACACGGCCGAGACCAGCAAAAAGGTCTTCTTTTGCGGGTGCAAACACAGTGCAAACGCGCCGCTATGCGATGGAACGCACAAAGACCTTTGATCAACCTTTTAATCTGTTCAGTGTCTCTGAATTTGCACAGAAATCCGGGGCCGTGTCCGCTGGATGCTGCCGCTGAGCCAGCCAGCTGGTGCATTGCGCATCACAACCCGATGCGCGACAGCGCGTGACCAGTTCGGCGTATTCTTCGGGCGACAGCCGCCCTTCGGCCATGGCTTCGCTCAGTGAAATTCCCATGCTTCGCGAGACAGAGCGCGTCAACCAAAAGTGCTTTTCGACCTCACCCAGAATATCACGAGGCATCACGCGTCCTCCGCTTGCAAAGCTTTGATGGCCTTGAAACGCTCACGGTTCGGGCATGTGCATGGGGCATGATCAATCTGTTCGCGCCGTTCCAGCCACTCTGGGCAGGTTCTGGCCCAGGCACAGCCTCGGCATTGCTGCACGATCTCGGCCCAATCCTCATGTGTCAGGTGACCGTCCCGATAGGCTGCGGCCAGGTCGGTTCCTGTGACCTCGCCCATCCGCAGTACCAGGCGCAGGTGGGCCATGATTTCACCGAGACGTGGCATGGCGAACCTGACAGTTAAGGCATCAATTTGTGCAGTAACTCCTGGTTACGGCAATATTCAGGTGTCCGCCCAGCGGTCGCCATTTTCTTAAGCAGATCCTGACAATGATCCGGGTTCGGACAATCGGTACATCGCAGAACTGCGTCAGAAATCTGGTCGACAGATAGCTTGCCGCCAATGGCTGCTTCCTCAAGATCGATGTCCAGCATTCTGGCCATATCGTCCACCAATCCGGCATGAAGCCGCAAGGACTCTCGGGTGGGCATGCTATATCCTTTCCCTTTCGCGCTTTACGAAATCCTAGCGCATCCGGAAGGTCAGACTTTGATACAGGTCAAGATTGGACGCCGATGTGGTCCAGATAGGCCCGGGTTGCATCCTGAACGCGGCGAAAGCGGTCCCCACCCAGCTTTTTGCCTCCGTACCAGCGGGTGACGATGATCACGTGATTGTCCAGCCCTGCACGCTCGATCATCCGCAGGATTACCATACCGGCCCCGCTTTCCCCATCATCGGCCTTCAGCGCGCCGGTCGGCAAGGAGGCGGCCCACGTGTTATGTGTGGCCTTGGCATAAGATTTATCGGACTTCAGTTGGTCCAAAACCGCGTCAACTTCCGCGCGTGATACCACGCGCGCCCCGGAAACCGCATATTTCGACCCGCGATCCGTCAAAATCACGCCAAGGCGCACAAGATCGGTCATTGCGTCAGTCCCAGTTGCGTCGCGGTTTCAAGCACGATGTGAACGCGCTGCGCATTTGGCGGGTGGGTGCCCAGAAACCTGTCGCCGGGATCCGGAATCCGGTCAAAGAACTTCGCCCCAACCAGCGGGTTGTAGCCCGCATTATGTGTAATGATCGTGCCCATCTGGTCAGCCTCAAGCTCAAAATCCTTCACATAAGCCTGAACACCAACCTGCGCCCCAACTTTCTGGGCCTCTTCTATGTCGGCGGCGTCGCCCCCGCGCAGCTTTTCCGCCTTTCCGAACTCAGTTGCGCTTGCGCTGGCATTTTCGCTTTGCCGTGCGATGTGCCCCAGCACGTGATGGGCCGCCTCGTGCCCCATGACAAAAGCCAGTTCGTCTGCATTTTGTGTGGAGCGGATCATCGCAAGTGTAAAGATTATGGTGGGTTGCTTCTGGTCGTCCAATGTCTGAAACGCATTGGCCGGCGCACGTGGGTTCAGATCAACGAGAATCCGGAAATCGCATTTCTGAAGCCTTGATTGTTTCAAACACTGGCTGCGAGCCTCGGCCCCAATGTTCTGGCTGACTTCGCGAAAGGTCTGAGCCATGGTTTCGGACTCCGGCCCTTCACCCAGCCAATCCGCGGCGGGTTGCACGCGCAATGCACCTTCCGCACAGGCCGCAAGCAGCAGGGGAAGCACCAAAACAAAGCGTCTGCGCATGTTACATCCTTCGGCTCGGTCTGACCGTGATTTCAACATAGTACGTGCTGTTCAGAGTGACCACACAATGCTTTGAAACGAACGTCTTGCATTGCGCGTCGACGGCTTGCACTCTGTCCTTATGTTTTCGATTGAGCATGAATTCGACTCGACGGTCATAACGCTTGTGGACGAAGGTGAAAAACCTTTGCAAGAGGATGTTGTGATCAACAATTTCGCCGAATGCGTCACGCTGGAACAGTTTGATCCGCGAACCGATCAGGTGCAAAAGATCACCTTGTCGCCCGAACAGGTCCGCGATCTGGCCGCAGCGCTGGACCTGCCCGAGGGGGTTTACCAGATCCGTGAAACGGGGCCTTAGGGCACATAGACAAACACCTTGTTGCGCGCGGTTTGCCCCTGCTTGAGTGTCAGTGTCGAAGGGGCAACGCCAAGACATTTCGCAAGGATCACCTGAACCGCATGGTTGGCTTTGCCGCTGTCAGGCGGTGCCGTGACAAATACCCTGATCTGCCCGTCTTTCACGACCACCCGGTCGCACGCGGCCTTGGGTGTAACTTTCAGATGAAACGTTGCCCCGGCGTGCGCCTGCGCGCTGAGATCCGGCAGATCTCGTAGTTTGGATTTCGCCATTGTCGCCCTTTCCCTCAATAGTCTTGCATGATGGGCGGTGGAATGAAATTGATCCACGCGATCCGTCGCCGCGCCCTTGAAACCCTCGGCATGCCGACCAAGATACAGAGACGTGATGTAAAGGAAGTTAACATATGTCCATGAAAAACCCCGCTGCTCTGGAGTTTTTGCAGTCGCGCCGGTCCCGACCCGCCAAGACACTGGTTGCCCCGGCTCCGACACGGGACGAATTGCGCCCCCTGCTGACCGCCGCCGCACGCAGCCCCGATCACGGAAAACTGGAACCCTGGCGATTTATCGTTCTGGAACAGGGGGCCATGGCACGGTTGGCAACCCTGACCGAGGCCTGCGGGCAACGGCTGAACAAAAGTCCGGAAGACATTGCAAAAGCGCGCAGCCAGTTCGACATGGGGCATCTGGCCGTAGCCGTGATCGAAGTACAAAAACCGTCCGAGAAAATACCCGCGATCGAACAAACCTATTCTGCGGGCGCGGTCTGTCTGGCCCTGCTGAATGCCGCGCTGGCCGCAGGCTGGGGCGCAAACTGGCTATCGGGTTGGCAAACCCATGACCACGACTTCTGCGTTGACGCCTTTGGGCTTGCCGACAACGAACGTGTCGCCGGGCTGATACATATCGCCACCGAGGGAACAGCACCACCCGAACGCCCGCGGCCCAATGTGGCAGCCTTGACGGAATGGATCACAGAATGATCATCCTGAACGCCTTTTTCAGCGCGCTCGGCCAGATCGGAGACCCCAAATTCCGCGCCGTTCTGCTGCGCGGTGTAGGTTTGACCATCCTGTTGCTGGGTCTCGCCTGTGCGGGTGCGATCAGGTTGATCAACTGGTTGTCGGGCAGTGAAATCTCGCTGCCATTTGTCGGAGCTGTCCCGTGGCTGAACGACGTTCTGAACTATTCAGGTATCGTTCTCGTCCTGATCCTGCCTGTTTTCCTGATGGTACCGGTGGCGTCAGCCATCACATCGATCTTTCTGGACGAGGTGGCACAGGCGGTCGAGGACAAGCACTTTCCAGACTTGCCACCTGCACGACGCATCCCGGTGTCAGAAGCCCTGTTGGACGGCCTCAGCTTTCTTGGCGTGCTGATTGTCGCAAACCTGCTGGCGCTGATCCTTTATGCGATCTTCACTCCGTTTGCGCCCTTCATCTTCTGGGCCATGAACGGGTTCATGTTGGGGCGGGAATACTTCACGCTGGCTGCAATGCGCCGGATCGGGCGGGATGGCGCACGCCAACTGCGGGCCAGGCATTCGACCACGATCTGGGTCGCCGGAACGCTGATGGCCATTCCGCTGTCGATACCGCTGTTGAATCTGGTGATCCCGATCCTTGGCGCGGCGACATTCACCCATATTTTTCATGCTGTGTCAGGCCAAAAGGTCTGACACAGATTAGCGCGGCTCCAGTTGGTTCAGCCAGTCGAAGTCCCGCACTGAAATCACACCAGATATGATGATCCCGGCAATGATAGCCCACAAAACCACAGCAATGGCGGTGGTGATCCACATCTTTGCCTTCAGATGATGGACTTCCGGCGCACCTGCATGGGTGCCCGGAACGATATCGTTAAGGTCACCCTGAGTTTTGATGCGAATGGGCAAAACCACTAGCAACGTCATGAACCAGATGACGGCAAACAGCACCAATGCAGCAGTAATGGTCACTTCAGCCCCTCCGGGTTTTGCGGATCATACCTGTTCCAGCTCGACAAGGCAGCCGTTGAAGTCCTTGGGATGCAAGAACAACACCGGCTTGCCATGCGCGCCGATCTTGGGCTCCCCCGACCCCAGAACACGGGCACCGGTCGCTTTCAAATGATCACGGGCGGCGATGATGTCTTCGACCTCATAGCATACGTGATGAATACCGCCTGCCGGGTTCTTTTCCAGAAACCCGTTGATCGGGCTGTCGTCGCCCAGCGGGTACAAAAGTTCGATCTTGGTGTTGGGCAGTTCGATGAACACAACCGTGACGCCATGATCCGGCTCGTCCTGCGGCGTGCCGACCTTGGCGCCCAGCGCATTGCGGTACTGTTCGGATGCCGCCTCAAGGTCGGGTACGGCGATGGCAACGTGGTTCAGACGCCCAATCATGTCTCACTCCTGATGTCCTGCGTTGCGTGGGTTATGGGGGCTGCTCTGCAAAAGGACAAGTGCGCCAAATCGCGCGTTAACGTCGTATTAGCCAGAAGTTCCTAGCGTGAAGCATCTGCTGGATAGGAGAGCTGCCATGGACGATTCGGGCCTCATTGCCACCACCGCCGCCACGCCCACCGCAACGCGGCCCTTGCTGGGACAGACAATTCTGGTTGTTGAAGACAGCCGATATGCCTGCGACGCGATCCGCCTGATGTGCCTGCATAGCGGCGCACGTATCCGACGCGCTGACTGCCTGAAATCGGCGCGGCGACACCTGCAGATCTATCGCCCCTCGGTCATTCTGGTCGATATGGGCTTGCCCGACGGGTCCGGAGCTGACCTGATCGCCGAACTGGCCGAAGCTTCACCACGGATCAGCGTGATCATGGGCCTGTCGGGCGATGACGCTACCGAAGGTCTGGCGTACGCAGCCGGAGCGGATGGATTTCTGTCCAAGCCGATAAAATCATTGTCTTATTTTCAAAAGTCCATTCTGGAGCGCCTGCCCGAAGATCGACGCCCAAGCGGGCTCCACTCGGTTCGAGACGAAGTCATCCGCCCCGACCCGATGGCTTATCAGGACGACATGGCCCATATCGCCGATGTCCTTACCGGGCCCAACGATCATCGCACATGGGATTACGCTGCCCAGTTCCTGCAAGGGGTCGCACGAGAAGCCGATGACAGACCGTTGGCAGAAGCCACCCGAAAGCTGGCGCTGTCACGGGCGAACGGCGCACCGATCACAGCGCAGGCAGCGCAGGTCGCCGGCATGGTGCAGAACCGCCTGGAACAGAGAAAGGCGATTTGACGTGATTGCAGCTTATTTCATCACTGCAACACTTCTGTGCATCTGGGCCTATCGCCAAACACGGCAGACTGCACGCTCAATTCGTGTCAACCGAGGCGATTTGAACAACCCACTGGACTGACCCGCGAATACGCACCGGCACCAAAATGAAACCGCCCGCTGAATGCGGGCGGCCGTTGTTCAGTCCTGCGGGATGAGGCGCAAGCCCAGTTCCATCAGCTGATCTGACGTCGGGTCTGACGGCGCATGCATCATCAGATCTTCGGCCCGCTGGTTCATAGGGAACATCATGACCTCGCGGATATTGGCCTCATCCGCCAACAACATCACGATCCGGTCGATCCCAGCAGCGCAGCCACCGTGCGGCGGCGCACCGTAGTGGAAGGCGTTGAACAGAGCGCCAAAGCGGGATTTCACTTCATCCTCGCCATAGCCTGCCAGTTCAAAGGCTTTCAACATGATCTCCGGCTTGTGGTTCCGGATCGCACCCGACACCAGCTCATATCCATTGCACGCCAGGTCATACTGATACCCGCGCACATCCAGCGGGTTGCCCTGTAGCGCTTCCATGCCGCCCTGCGGCATCGAGAACGGGTTGTGCTCAAAGTCGATCGCGCCGGTTTCTTCGTCTTGCTCGTAGATCGGGAAATCAACGATCCAGGCAAAGGCAAAGCGGTCTTTCTCGGTCAGGCCAAGCTCGTCGCCGATCACATCGCGCGCCTTGCCTGCAACCTTTTCAAAGGCTTTCGGCTTGCCGCCCAGGAAAAACGCCGCATCGCCGACACCCAGACCCAGTTGCTGACGGATAGCCTCGGTCCGCTCGGGGCCGATGTTCTTGGCCAGCGGGCCCGCAGCCTCCATCCCTTCGCCCTGATCGCGCCAGAAGATGTAGCCCATACCGGGCAGACCCTCTTTCTGGGCAAAGGCGTTCATGCGGTCACAGAACTTGCGGCTGCCACCGGTTGGCGCGGGGATAGCGCGAATTTCGGTGCCTTCCTGTTCGAGCAGCTTTGCGAAAATCGCAAAACCAGACCCACGGAAGTGGTCAGAGACCACCTGCATTTTGATAGGGTTCCGAAGGTCGGGCTTGTCCGTGCCGTACCACAGAGCCGAATCCTTGTAGGAAATCTGCGGCCAGTCCTGATCGACCTTGCGGCCACCGCCGAACTCTTCGAACACACCGGTCAAAACGGGCTGGATCGTGTCGAACACGTCCTGCTGCTCGACAAAGGACATCTCGAGGTCAAGCTGGTAGAAATCGGTGGGCGAGCGGTCGGCGCGTGGGTCTTCGTCGCGGAAGCAGGGCGCAATCTGGAAATACTTGTCGAAACCTGACACCATAATCAGCTGCTTGAACTGCTGTGGGGCTTGCGGCAACGCGTAAAACTTACCCGGATGCAGGCGCGACGGCACAAGGAAGTCACGCGCGCCTTCGGGCGAGGATGCGGTGATGATCGGCGTCTGGTACTCGCGGAACCCCTGATCCCACATACGCTTGCGCATGGAGGCCACCACGTCCGAGCGCAAGGTCATGTTGCGCTGCATCGCCTCGCGTCGCAGGTCGAGGTAACGATAGCGCAGGCGGGTTTCCTCGGGGTATTCCTGATCGCCGAACACCATCAGCGGCAGTTCCTCGGCGGCCCCCAGAACTTCCAGTTCGCGCACGTAAACCTCGATCTCGCCGGTGGGCAGTTTCGGGTTCACCAGTTCGGCGGCACGCGCCTTGACGGTTCCGTCGATGCGGATGCACCATTCGGAACGCACCTTTTCAAGCGCAGCAAAAGCGGCGCTGTCGCCGTCACACAGGATCTGGGTTACGCCGAAATGGTCGCGCAGGTCGATGAACAGGACGCCCCCGTGATCTCGGACCCGATGCACCCAACCGGACAGGCGAACGGTTTCACCGACATTAGCGGCGGTCAGTGCGGCGCAGGTGTGGCTGCGATAGGCGTGCATGGATCATATCCCTTCGGGCGCAGAATTCGTCGCGCCGATACACCCTGTCAGGCCCGGAAAGTCAAGGCGGGTCGCCCTGTCAAAACGGCCTTTGCACGTTGCCTGAGTAGAAATAGACACCCAGCCCGACCGCAAAGATGATATTGCCCGCAATCGCGTGCAGCAGCACCGCGTAGAAGAACGAACCGCGCTGCCTGTAGGCCCATGTAAACAGCAGCCCGCCCGCAAATGTCATGAGGGCGACAATCCAACTCCAATACATCAGATGCGCGAACGAGAAGATGGCAGCATTCAGCACATAAGCCGCGCGCCCTTCCGGCAGGATCGCGTGATAGCGACGGAAGAACAGTGGGCGGAACAGAAGTTCCTGTGGCAGTGCAGACAAAACAGGATAACCGATCCAGATAAACGCCAGCATCTCAGGGCGGTGTACCAGCAGAAAAAACGCGGCGTCGGGGCGTGTCACCTGAATCAGCCCAACGCAAAACACGGACATGAAAGCGGTAAACAGCACAACTTCGCGAAGCGACCAGTTGGCCCAATCATAGCGCAGCTCGGCCCATTGAAAGCCCTGTGTCCAATGCAGCAGCATGATCCCCAGCCCGGTCAGGGCAAACAGAGCCGGAAACATCCAGTTCGGTGGAAGCAAAACCGCGATGATCAGCGGCAGGACAACATAGAACAGGCCGAACTCAACCCTTAACCGCGGCAATGCAACTGGCGGTCCGACCATCGCGCTGTCTTTGGTCACGTGTCTATCAGCTCCACCCGGATCAGCCCGCGCAATGAATTGCCCATGTAGGCAGTTTGTGCATTTTTCAGGTCGCTCAAGGTCAGCACGGCCTCAGACACCGTTCCTTTATCCAGTAATTCTTCGCGCAATATGCCAGGCAACAGACCGCTGGACAGCGCAGGTGTTAGAATACGACCGTCCTGCTTTTCGACGAAAAGGTTGCTGATGGTGCCCTCACACAGCTCATCAAGCTCATTCAGGAATAGCACCTCGTCTATGCCATCCGTTAGCGCGGCGCGAGTATCGTCATAAAGGGCGCGGCGGCTTGTCTTGTGACGCAGCCAAAGATCATTGGAAGCCAGTCGATGATCAGACAGGGCGATGCGCCAGACCGGAGGGTTGCTGGCCAGAACCCCGGTGGTCAATTCGAATGCACCCGATGCGTCCAGTGTAAGGCGGCACCGCAAGGGGGTGTCGCCCAACGCGCCATCCAGCGCGGCGGTCGCTGAATCCGGGTAAAAGGGAAGGCCAAAGGCCGCAGCGGTTCGGGCCATGCGCGCAAGGTGACGGTCTTTTCGGACAAAGCCCTGACCTGGCCGAAACGCCAGTGTTTCGATCAGGCGGAAATCAGGCTCAGCTGGCGGGCGAAGCGGGCTTTCCATAGCGCCTCCTCATATTCTGCCGGGGCGGTGCTGTCCCAGACAAGGCCCCCGCCCACGTTCAGGGTGGCCTGATCGTCTTCCAGCATCAGCGTACGGATGGCCACGTTGAACTCGGACCGGCCATCAGGCGCGGCCCAGCCGATGGTGCCACAATAGATGTCGCGCGGCCAGGGTTCCAGCCCGGCCAGAATTTCCATGGCGCGAATTTTGGGGGCGCCCGTGATCGAGCCGCAGGGAAACAGAGCCGTCAGTATATCGCTGAGCCCTGCGCATTTGAGCAACTGGGCACGGACAAGTGAAACCATCTGATGCACTGTCGCATAGGTTTCCACCTTGAACAGTTCAGGGACATGAACGGAACCGGGCAACGCGACACGGCTGATATCGTTGCGCAGAAGATCGACGATCATCAGGTTTTCCGCCCGGTTCTTTTCGTCCGTGGTCAGAAACGCCCGGCGCCGCATATCCTCGTACGGGTCTTCGCTGCGCGGCTGGGTGCCCTTCATCGGTCGAGTCTCGATCTTTCCATCCGCGTCTGTGCGGAAGAACAACTCTGGCGAGCGGCTGAGCAAATCCGGCAACCCGACCTGCTGCACCAGCGCGCCATGCCCAACGGGCTGCCCCGCTGCCAGTGCCGCATAAAGGGTTTCACTGCTGCCCGAGACGGTCAGGTCAATCGGAAAGGTCAGGTTCGCCTGATAGATATCACCGGCACCGATGGCATCATGCACCACTTGAAAGGCTTCGCCATAGCGCGCCTCGTCCCAGCTCGGCTGAAACGCGCGCACCTCGCCTGCGGGTGTCGGTAAAGAAACCCGATCCGGCGCGCCGTAAACTCCAAAGCACAACAAGGGAAGCCGACGCGAGTCCCGCAAAAGATTGATCAGCCGAGGTTCAAGCACATATCCCAGTTCATAACTGGCATAGCCAGCCAGCCAGGCCCCGCCCGCGCGCGCCTCATCCAGCGCCGCCAGAGCCTGGGGCACGTCCTCCGCCGTATCCGCGCGGATAATCCGAGACGGGCGCTGAAACCGGGTTCCGCGACCGGCTGGTCCCTGATCAAAACGAATACGCAACTGCATCCTCTTTTGCCGTGAAGGGCGATATAGAGAATACTCTGGCAGGGGAAAGGGGGGAAAGCGGCAATTTCGCTTCTGTTTCCGATACCCCTTGAACCTTTCTGCGTGGTCCCTATAACGCACGACAATTTGGGCGCTTGGGCGGCGCCCGCGACTCGTGCAAAATCGAAGGGGCCAGGCCATGCCGAAGAGAACCGACATCAAGTCGATCATGATCATCGGGGCGGGTCCCATTGTTATCGGTCAGGCCTGCGAGTTCGACTATTCCGGCGCTCAGGCCTGCAAGGCCCTGCGCGAAGAAGGTTACCGGGTTATTCTGGTCAACTCGAACCCTGCGACAATCATGACTGACCCCGGACTTGCCGATGCCACCTATATCGAGCCGATCACGCCCGAGGTCGTCGCCAAGATCATCGAAAAGGAACGCCCTGACGCCCTGCTGCCCACAATGGGCGGGCAAACCGGTCTGAACACCTCGCTCGCGCTGGAAGAGATGGGGGTGTTGGACAAGTTCGGTGTCGAGATGATCGGTGCCAAACGCGACGCCATCGAGATGGCCGAGGATCGCAAATTGTTCCGCGAGGCGATGGATCGGCTGGGGCTGGAAAACCCCAAAGCCACCATCGTGACCGCCCCCAAGAAGGCCGACGGCTCTGCCGATCTGGAAGCAGGTGTGCAGATCGCTCTGGATGAGTTGGAGGAAATCGGCCTGCCCGCCATCATCCGCCCGGCCTTTACCTTGGGCGGCACAGGTGGCGGCGTGGCCTATAACCGCGAGGATTATATCCATTTCTGCCGCTCGGGCATGGATGCCTCGCCCGTCAACCAGATCCTCGTCGATGAAAGCCTGCTGGGCTGGAAAGAGTACGAGATGGAAGTGGTGCGCGACACTGCCGACAACGCCATCATCGTCTGTTCCATCGAAAACGTCGACCCGATGGGCGTGCACACGGGTGACTCGATCACCGTGGCCCCTGCCCTGACGCTGACCGACAAGGAATACCAGATCATGCGCAACGGCTCGATCGCCGTGCTGCGCGAGATCGGGGTGGAAACCGGCGGCTCGAACGTGCAATGGGCGATCAACCCCGATGATGGCCGCATGGTTGTGATCGAAATGAACCCGCGCGTGTCGCGTTCATCGGCGCTGGCGTCCAAGGCGACGGGTTTCCCGATTGCCAAGATCGCCGCGAAACTGGCCGTGGGCTACACGCTGGACGAGTTGGACAATGACATCACCAAGGTCACGCCTGCGTCGTTCGAACCTACCATCGACTATGTCGTCACCAAGATCCCGAAATTCGCGTTTGAAAAATTCCCCGGATCTGAACCCTACCTAACCACTGCAATGAAGTCGGTGGGTGAGGCGATGTCCATCGGGCGCACCATCCACGAATCCATGCAGAAGGCGCTGGCATCGATGGAATCCGGCCTGACCGGGTTTGATGAGATCGAAATTCCGGGGCTGAGCATCGGCCTGTGGGATGAGGTCGAAAGCAGCGATGACAATGCGCATGTCATCAAGGCGATCAGCAAGCAGACCCCCGACCGCCTGCGCACCATCGCCCAAGCCATGCGTCATGGCCTGACCGACGATGAAATCTTTGGCGTCACCAAGTTTGACCCCTGGTTCCTGGCCCGCATTCGCGAGATCATCGAAGCAGAACGCTCCGTGCGCAAGGACGGTCTGCCAGTGACCGAAGAAGGCATCCGCAAGCTCAAGATGCTGGGCTTTACCGATGCGCGTCTGGGCAATCTGTCAGGCCGCAGCGAAGATAACGTGCGCCGCGCCCGCCACAATCTGGGCGTTACCGCGGTCTTCAAACGCATCGATACCTGCGCTGCTGAGTTCGAAGCGCAAACCCCCTATATGTACTCGACCTACGAAGCCCCGATGATGGGCGATGTCGAATGCGAGGCACGCCCAAGCGACCGCAAGAAGGTCGTTATTCTTGGTGGTGGTCCGAACCGGATCGGTCAGGGGATCGAGTTCGATTATTGCTGCTGCCACGCCTGTTATGCGCTGACCGAGGCCGGGTACGAGACCATCATGGTCAATTGCAACCCCGAGACGGTTTCGACCGACTACGACACCTCGGACCGTCTGTATTTTGAGCCGCTGACCTTTGAACACGTCATGGAAATCCTGACGAAAGAACAGGAAAATGGCACGCTGCACGGCGTGATCGTTCAGTTCGGTGGTCAAACACCGTTGAAGCTGGCCAACGCGCTTGAGGCCGAGGGTATTCCGATTCTGGGTACCACGCCGGACGCAATTGACCTGGCCGAAGACCGCGAACGGTTCCAGGCGCTGGTCAATGAACTGGGCCTGAAACAGCCCAGAAACGGCATTGCCTCGACCGACGAAAAGGCGCTGGAGATTGCGGAAGAGATCGGTTTCCCGCTGGTCATCCGCCCTTCTTACGTTCTGGGCGGTCGTGCGATGGAAATCGTGCGCGATATGGATCAGCTGCGACGCTATATCAACGAGGCCGTTGTGGTCTCGGGCGACAGCCCCGTACTTCTGGACAGCTATCTGGCCGGCGCGGTCGAGCTGGACGTAGACGCCCTGTGTGACGGCACCGACGTTCACGTCGCGGGCATCATGCAGCATATCGAAGAAGCGGGCGTTCACTCGGGCGATTCCGCCTGTTCGCTGCCGCCCTATTCGCTGTCGAAAGAGATCATCGGGCAGATCAAGGATCAGGCGTTCAAGCTGGCCAAGGCGCTGAATGTTGTTGGCCTGATGAATGTGCAATTCGCGATCAAGGATGTTGAGATCTATCTGATCGAAGTGAACCCGCGCGCCTCGCGCACCGTGCCGTTTGTTGCCAAGGCCACCGACAGTGCGATTGCGTCGATTGCGGCGCGTATCATGGCGGGCGAGAAGTTGGCCGATTTCCCGATGCGCCCGCCCTATCAGGAAGGCAAGGACACCAAGATCGCGGACCAGATGACGCTGGCCGATCCGGATATGCCGTGGTTCTCGGTGAAAGAGGCCGTCATGCCCTTCGCCCGTTTCCCCGGCGTCGACACCATCCTTGGCCCGGAAATGCGCTCGACAGGCGAGGTGATGGGCTGGGACCGTGACTTCCCACGCGCGTTCCTCAAGGCGCAGATGGGCGCGGGCATGGTGCTGCCGTCCTCTGGCCGTGCATTCATTTCGATCAAGGATGCCGACAAGGGCAAAGCCATGCTGGAAGCGGCACAGGTTCTGGTTGATCAGGGTTTCACTCTTGTGGCCACACGCGGTACCCAAAGCTGGCTGGACGAACAGGGTGTTGCCTGTGACGTGGTGAACAAGGTGTACGAAGGCCGCCCGGATGTGGTGGACATGCTGAAAGACGGTCAGGTGCAGCTGGTGATGAACACCACCGAAGGTGCGCAGGCGGTTGAGGACAGCAAGGCCATCCGCTCGATCGCGCTGTATGACAAGATCCCATATTTCACCACCGCTGCAGGAGCCAATGCCGCAGCACTGGCGATCAAGGCACAAGCTGAGGGCGACGTCGAGGTGAAATCGCTACAGGGGTAAAGACCCCAAAACCAAATGAAAAAGCCCCAGGGAAAACTCTGGGGCTTTTATTTATTTTCAATGCCTTACGCAGGCGCCTCCGTCGTTTTCTTTCGTTCGTCACGGGCGAAGAACAGCAGATAGAACACCGGTGCCGCGACCATTGTCAGCACGGTGGCAAATGCCAGACCGCCCATGATCGTCACTGCCATCGAGACGAAGAACGCATCCGTCAGCAGCGGCGCCATGCCCAGAATGGTCGTGACAGCCGCCAGCATGACGGGCCGCAAACGCGACACGGATGCTTCGATGATTGCCTCGCGCAGGGGCTTGCCGGTGGCGCGGACCAGATCGATTTCCTCGACCAGAACAATGCCGTTCTTGATCAGCATACCCGACAGGCTGAGCAGGCCCAGAAGTGCCGTAAAGGTGAAGGGCAGGCCTGTTCCCAGCAGGCCGATCACCACGCCGTTCACGGACATCGGCACCAGCAGCCATATGATGATCGGCTGGCGGATTGCGTTGAACAACAGGACCGAAATCAACACCATGATCAGCAGGCTCAGCGGCAATTGTCTGCCCAGGCTTGCCTGCGCTTTGCGCGAGTTTTCGAACTCTCCACCCCATTCCATCTTGTAGCCGGGTGGCAGGTCGATGGCCTCGATGGCGTCGCGCACTTCGGCGTGGACCTGCGCCGCAGTCAGGTCGGGCGGGATGTCCGCGCCGACGGTGATAGTCAGAACCCGATCACGACGGTGAACCAGCGTATTGAGCGTTTTGTACTCGAATCCATCCACCATTTGTTCAATTGGTACAAATTTTTCCGACTGGTCCGAGTACACGACCTGATCAACGATCGAGTAATCTCCGTCCGCGGGTCGGCGCAGGATGATCGGGATCAGGCGGTCGCGCTCGCGGAACACACCACCTGTGATGCCGTCGGTCGAGAATTGCAGGGTGGCGGCGATGTCTTCGCGTGTGACACCGGCTGTCTGCGCCCGTTCGGTGGCATAGATCGGTTGCAGAGCCAGTTCCTGTTCGCGCCAGTCGTGATGAACCAACAGCGCGTTCGGGGATGCGGCTGCCATGCGCTGCACCGCCTCATCAGCAAGCTGGCGCAGCACGACCGGATCGCTGCCCGAGAAGCGGGCCTGAATCGGATCACCACCGCCGGGGCCAAAGACCAGACGCTTGGTGCCGAACTCACCTTCGGGGAACTGGACGGACCCAAACGCCTCAAGGTCCGCTTGCAGCGCCGGGATGTCGTCCAGGCTTGCTGTGCGGATGACCATGTGCCCATAGCTGGGATTCGGCTTTTCGGCTGAATAGGTCAGCATGAAACGGGTAGCCCCCTGGCCGACAAAGGTCGTGACCGAGACGACGTCGTCGCGTGCCGCCAGCCACTCTTCGAACACCGCCATGTCTTCGGCGGTTCGTGCAATCGGTGTGCCCTGCGGCAGTTTGTAGTGCACGAAGAACAAAGGCGTGTTGGAGTTGGGGAAGAACTGCTGTTTCATCAGCCCAAACCCGGCATAGCACACCACGGTTACGCCGACGAGACCAGCAACAACCAGCCATCGGAAGCGCAGCGCAAAGCGCAGGATCGCACCATAGGTGCGGAACAGGAGGCCGCCGTAAGCGTCGATCTCGCCTGCTTTGCCCTGTTTGAAGAAGTAATGCCCCAACAGCGGCGTGACGGTGATCGCCAAAACCCAGCTGAGCAACAGTGAAATGCCGATCACGGCGAACAGAGAGAACAGGAATTCTCCGGTTGCATCCGGGCTGAGGCCAATGCCCGCAAAGGCCATGATGCCGATCACGGTCGCACCCAGCAGCGGGATCTGGGTTTTTGACGCCACATCCTCGGCCGCATCGCGCGAGGACTGGCCGCGCAGCATGGAGATCTGCATTCCTTCGGCCACAACGATGGCGTTGTCCACCAGCATCCCCATGGCGATGATCAGGGCACCCAATGAGATTCGCTCCATCTCGATTGAGAAGAGCGACATGAACAGAAGCGTGCCGACAACGGTCAGCAGCAGGGTCGAGCCGACAACAATGGCCGCGCGCCAGCCCATGAAGATGCCCAGGACGGCGACCACGATGGCCACCGACATGGCAAGGTTCACGAGAAAGTCGTTCGAGGCCTGTTCGACCACCACATGTTGCTGATAGATCGGCAGGATTTCGACACCGAAGGGAATGCTTGTGTTCAATTCCGCGAACTTTGCATCAGCACGTTTGCCAACTTCGACAATGTTTTCCGTGGCCAGACCCGCGATACCCAAGGTGAAGGCCTCGGTCCCGTTGTAGCGGATAATGATGTCGGGGTCGTTCTGACGGGCACGATAGACATCGGACATGTCAAAGAGGTTGATCACCTGCCCTTGTGAACCAACAGACAGGCCCGCAATGGCCGACACGCTGTCCGACCCTTCAGCCGTCAGGATGGTGGTCCGGTCATTATCAGAGCGTAAGGACCCTGAGGAATTGACCGAATCCGCATTGGCGATGGCCTGGTTGATTGCTTGCAGCGGGACATTCTGGTTCACCGAAATCGCCAGATCGGGTTCGACAAAGATCGCCTCGTCCGGCAGGCCCTGAACCTCGACATCGGCGACGCCGTCCACGGTGAGCAGTTCCCGCCGCAGGAACGTTGCCAGTTCGTGTTTTTCAGCGTCCGAGAACCCTTGGGCGGTCACCGCATAGAACAGGCCGAAAACATCGCCGAACCCGTCATTCACAAACGGCTGGCCGACGCCCGAAGGCAGGCCGCGCGCGGCGTCGCGCACCTTGGCCCTGAGCCGGGTCCAGATGGCTGGCAGTTCGGTGCCGTCATATGTCGACTTGATCTCGACCTCGATCAGGGACCGTCCGGGTTGATTGACCGAGGTGATGACATCCACCTCGCCCATCTGCTGTATGGCGGATTCCAGCGGTTCCGATACTTCCAGCGCCACCTGCTCGGCGGTGGCACCGGGGTATTGCGTAGCGATGACCGCGTTTTTGATTGTAAAGGCCGGGTCTTCCAGACGGCCAAGCGATGTGAATCCCCAGATGCCCCCAATGAGGGCAATGAGGATGACCAGCCATGTGTAAAGCGGCCGGTCGATTGAGGCGCGGGCGATGTTCATCTGTCAGCCCCTCAGTTCGCGAAACCGGCAAACCGGCGCACCGTCTGACCATCCGTCAGCACAGCGCCCCCGGCCACAACGACCTCATCCCCGTCAGACAGGCCCGTCAGCACCCGGACATCGCCGGTTTGCGTGGGCTCGATGGTCACCGGGACGCGGCGCACGGTGCCCTCATCCGCCCCGACCGGGGAAAACACCATGACGTTCAGCGCGCCGTTTGCGTCGGCGACAACAGCGGTCGCCGGTACGATGATGCCTGTGCGGTTGTCCTGCACCTGAACATTGACGGTAACGGAAGAACCGGGAAGGATTTGCAGCCCCTTGGGCGGGGTCAGGCCGAACTGGATGCGGAAGGTTTGACCAACGCTGGAGGTTTCCGCGTCGAATTCCCGGATTTCCAGCGGGAAGACTTCGTCACTGGCAGGGAATTTGGCAGTGATCGTTCTTTGATCATTCTGGCCGGAGCGTTGAAACAGGATCTCGGGCACGTCGACCACGATGCGAAGTTCGGACATGTCGTGAATGCGGACGATGGGCGTGCCTGCCGAGACGGTCGTAAACGCCTCGACCGAGCGGCTTGAGACCAGCGCGTCAAAGGGCGCGGTCAGCGTGGCGTGTTCCAGTTCATATTCCGCGTCGCGCAGGGCGATCGCGGCCAGTTGCGCCTCGGTCTCGGCATCGTCCACGGCCACCTGGCTGGCGGTTGTACCGCGCAGGCGCGACAGGCGGGCGACGGTGCGGTCGGCCTGTTCCTTTTGCAGCCGTGCCCGATCAAGGCGCAGCTCGAACGGTTCCTGATCCAGACGGGCAATCAGGCCATCCTTGGGAATCACGAAGCCTTCGTTGATGGGCATCTCGACAATCTGGCCCGCAACCTGAAAGGCAAGATCAACGGTCTGGCGCGCGGCAACGCGGCCGAAAAACTGCCGCGTGAAACCCGGCGCGGTTTCGCGCACCTGCATGAGTTTCACCGGCTTCGGAATATCTTGAGCGGCAATCGGAGTTGCCAGAACGGCCAGTGCAAGGCCCAGAGAGGTCAGGAGTTTCATTTCTTCAATCCCTCGGGAATTCCCGTTTTCAATACGTTGTCGCGGATTTTGCGCGCCAGTCGCGCGAATTCGGCAGTTTCTTGTTCGTTGAGGCCCGAGGCCCGGTGAAACAGGTCCCCTGCGGCGGCGACCAGCATGTTGCGGGCCTCTTCGCCCTGCTTTGTCAGCACCAGCAACCAGGCGCGGCGGTCTTCGGGGTCACGCCGCCGCATCAGATAGCCCGCTTTTTCGAGGGTATCCGCAGTGGCGGTGATCGTTGATGGGACGCTTAACATATCGGCGGCCAGAACGCCCATGCGCTTGGGCTGATCCAGCTTGATCAGCATGTGGCATTCCGGGTGGCTCAGGTCTGTTTCGATACAGTCGAAGGTCTCTTCCAGTTTCCAGTACAGGGCATAGACGCCCATGATCGCCTGAATCTCGGGGCTGAGGCGGCCCAGTCTGGCACTGATATCGTCGGGCATTGGGGGTCTCCGCGCGGGTTACGGGGCGATATACTTCAATTTATGAACTATTCAAGATATGAAACTGCACCCCGGAACGGATTCCCTTGGGTCAACATATCTTGATCAAATCACGCCATGACTGCATTTTGGGCGAATCCGAAACATTCAGGGCCCGCCATGTATACCCCCGCCATCACCGGTACCGGTGTCTTCACGCCGGAAAACGTCATCACCAATGCCGAGCTTGTCGAAGCGTTCAACGCCTATGCCGACAAGCAGAACGCGAAGAATGCCGAGGCCATCGCAGCCGGGCAGATGGAGGCGATGCAGCATTCCTCGGAAGAGTTCATCGTCAAGGCATCGGGCATTCATAACCGGTACGTGATGGACAAGGCCGGGGTACTGAACCCCGACGTGATGCACCCGACGCTGCGCCAACGCAGCGATGACGAGCCTGGGATCATGACCGAGATGGCAGTGGATGCCTGCAGGAAGGCGCTGGCGCAGGCGGGGCGCACGGCGGCGGATGTCGATCTGGTGATCTGCGCGGCCTCGAACCACGAGCGCGCCTATCCGGCGATTGCAATCGAGATTCAGCAGGAACTGGGCATCGACGGGTTTGGCTTTGACATGAATGTCGCCTGTTCTTCGGCCACGTTCGGCATTCAGGCGGCGGCGGACATGGTGCGGTCCGGGTCGGTGCGCGCGGCGTTGGTGGTGAACCCTGAAATCTGCTCGGGCCACCTGGAATGGCGCGACCGGGATTGTCACTTTATCTTTGGCGATGTGGCAACGGCAACGCTGATCGAGCGGATCGAAGACGCAAGGGGCCCGCATTTCGAAATCCTGTCGACCCGCTGTGCCACCGCCTTTTCAAACAATATCCGCAACAACAACGGGTTCCTGCGCCGGTCGCGCCCCGATGGCGTGATTGACCGCCGCGACATGCAGTTCATGCAGAATGGCCGGAAGGTGTTCAAGGAAGTGTTGCCGATGGTCAGCAAGCATATCAGCGACCATATGGAGGCCGAAGGGGTCAGCAATACCGACCTCAAACGCCTGTGGCTGCATCAGGCCAACAAGACGATGAACGACTTCATCGGCAAGAAGGTTCTGGGCCGCGAACCCGAGGCGGGCGAGCAACCCAATATCCTTCAGGATTATGCGAACACCTCATCCGCTGGGTCGATCATTGCGTTTTCGAAATACTCTGACGATCTGCAAGAGGGCGATCTGGGGCTGATCTGTTCTTTTGGAGCCGGGTATTCGGTTGGTTCGGTGATCGTCAAGCGTCACGCCTGATCGGCATTCCGCAAAGCGCTGACGGCCTAGAGATCGGCCGCGAGCTGAAAAACTTGAAACGCGGCCCCCTCCCCACCATCAATCCGGCTGAGATAGGCGGGGGTTTCACCCTTGGCTAGCTGGGATTGCAGACCGCGCCCCTGAGATGCCCAATCCCAGAATTCGGCACGGGGCGCGGCGGTGCAGAGCAGCACATAGCTTACACCCAGCGCGGCAAGACGCGGACCGGCCTGGGACGCATCCATACGCAAAACCGCGATCTGCGCCTGAATTCCGGCCCGGTTGCGGTGATAATTCCCCGCCAGAACCGAGTGATCGGTATAGCGCAGCACCTCTGCCGCATAATCGAAATCGACCAGAACCATTCCGGCTGGCAGGTCTTGCAGGGCCGCGTAGGCCTCGGGCGCTTTGCAGGGGGCGCTGATGTTTTGCGAATCCTGCACAACCTCGGCGACGGGTGCCGCAAGGGAGGGGCGCGCAAACCGTTCCAGCTGTTTTTCCACGCTGCTACCAATCTTTGGCGAGACGCAGACGATAAAGCCTATCATAGCCAGGCCGGAGAGCGTGCGGCCATGGGTTCTGTAACTGACGTAAAGGGCCCGCAGCATCTGAGCCTGAACAGCCACAAGAGACACGCCCAGAAACGTCATCATCCGGGACTGGTACAGAAACATGGAAAACCCGGTCACAATCAGCGCCAGAAACAGGAAGTAATCCATTTTGTCTTGCGACTGGCGGGCAAAGAACAAGGCTGCCACCGCCGTGATGACGGACATGGCGATCAGGGCCGCAGCCTCGCCCAGGTGTCGTTCCAGCACGACGGTGATATTCTGTGCTTCGGCAACCTGGCTGAGCCAGAAGTCGCGCATGTCCTGAGGCAGGTCCGCAATCGGGTTTTCAAGGCAGTAGGGCGCAAATGCGTAAGCGCAGCCAAGTGTTACAGCGCCTGTCGCAAGACACGCGCCGATGCGCCCCCAATAGGACCAGCCCGACCCGACCCAGGCTGCCGCACACAGGGACAGGGCCGCGATCCCGGCCGGCAGGGCCACACTGATCGTCAGGGCATCGCAGCTTGGGAACAGAAAGCCCTGACGCCCCGTTGTTGCAACGCTGGCCAACAACAGGGTCAGCGCCAGCCCGGTTCCAAACACCATGGTGCGGCGGTGGGCGGCTGTGCCGGTCACGATCCAGTCAATCGTGAAGAACACCGCGATAATCGCGACCTGCACGATCGATTCGGTTCCGATTGACACCGAAAGGGCCAGACAGACACCCAGCCACCCCGCAGCAGAGGGTTTGGCCTTGCGCAGGACAAAGAACATGAGGGCCGCTGCAAACAGCAGAATCTGAACATTGTGGTGGTCAAACGAGAAATAGTCGAACTTCCGATAATGTTCGAGCGTCAGCACACCGACCACCAGTGCCGAAACTGCGCCATTGCGCCCGCCCAAAGCTCCACCGGTGACAGCAAAGGCCCACAGGGTCAGCCCCGCCAGCAGCACCGGCCAGACAAACGCGGTCACTTGCAAGGCGCTGTCGGGTGGCACGACCATCGCGGACAGCGTGTAGAGCCCGGCAATCGGCGCATCGACAAGCCGGGACCAGTGCATCAGCGTGCCGTCACCCGGCCCCAGCCGATGCTGATAGGCGTCAAACCAGCCCTGCCCCGCCAGCAGGTCCTGCACCATGACCCAGCGCATCGCGTCATCGGGGCCTTCCTGATAAGCACCAAACAGCACCGTGGCCAGAAAAAGCGTATAGACAAACAGGAACGACCGCCAAACCATGCGGTCTGCGAGAACGCTGTAATTTCCCTGCATTTTCTGCATGGTTTGCTGCCCTTGACGATCTTGCCTGCGCTGCAGCTTATCGGAAAGACGTGACTGAATTGAGGCGCAGAGTCCGGTCGGTGATCATGTCACAAAGCCCACGACATCTGCGGCGATCCGGGCAGGCGGTTTTTGGCCGATAGCTGGCCGCCACCAAGCCTAGCTGACGCTTTCTTCTTCCAGGTGCAGTTTCATTTCAATCAGGACCTGCTGAAGCATACTGGTTTCTTTCAGCAGCCTTTTGGCTTCGTTCACCGTGATGATGCCATCTTCGATTGCGGCCTGATATTCCGTCATCAGCATTGCAAACCGCTGGCTGAGCGCGATGACATCCGAATTCACCCCGCCTGTGCGTGGTGCCACGGTGTTGCGTTCGCTGTAGGACAAGGTGATGTTTTTCAGATCCGCCAGTGCGGATGTCACATGCGGATAAGTTGCTGCGTTTTCAAGCCGGGCCACCGCATCCACGGGCATGAACCTGTCCGCGTGTTCGGCATTGTCCGAATAGTACCGGCCCAGGGTCGCCTTGGATTTTCCGGTGATTTCACAAGCAGCTTCTATTCCGACATCTTTGACCAGCGCTTCTGTGTGTTTCTTCAGATAGGCCCCGATATCTGCCATTGATTTACCTTTGTTACCTGCAAACGCCTGCCCGATGTCCAAACCGGGGAAAGCGTCGGGAAATTTCCCATACCTGAGTCATAATTGAAATGTCATACATTGACTATCCCTCAGATAAGCGGGGGATTTTGTGAGTGAGTGGCGGCAGTTCAAGCCGGTAAAGAGTGATTGCAGGGCGGTATTGTTGGGCCTTGCTTTGTTTTGGCCACATGTTGGCCGACGGCGTCGCTGTTGCAGACGCGGGGGTTCCATCCCCTACGAGCCCAGCTCGGCCTCTGCACACGCAACGGCGACGTCGCTTCTTACATCCCTTTGCTCTCTTGTTCCTTTTGGCCGGGCGTTTTAGACCCACGCCATGGCAAAGCTGTATTTCAACTATTCCACCATGAACGCGGGCAAGTCGACCGTGTTGCTACAGGCGTCGCACAACTATCGCGAGCGCGGGATGCAGACCTATCTGATGACCGCCGCCCTTGACGGGCGGGCGGGTGCGGGGCGGATTGCATCGCGCATCGGCATATCGGAGCAGGCTGACACGTTCACACCCGAAGATGATGTCTTCGCCATGATCCGATCCCGGCTGGACAAAGGTCCCGTGGCCTGTGTTTTCATTGATGAGGCGCAGTTCCTGTCCGAGGCGCAGGTCTGGCAACTGGCCCGTGCGGTGGACGATCTGGATGTGCCGGTGCTGGCCTATGGGCTGCGCGTGGATTTTCAAGGCAAGCTGTTCCCCGGTTCTGCCGCCCTGCTGGCCCTTGCCGACGAAATGCGCGAGGTGCGCACGATCTGTGAATGCGGCCGCAAGGCCACGATGGTGATTCGTCGCGACGAGACCGGCAAGGCCATCACCGAAGGGGCGCAGGTGCAGATCGGCGGGAACGAGACCTATGTCTCGCTCTGCCGCAAACACTGGCGTGAGGCGGTGGGCGACTAGACCGGGTTGGGCAGCGCCCTGCCCGCGACAAAGGCCGCCACGTTATCCAGCGCCATGTGCCCCATGCTGCTGCGCACCTCTTCGGTGGCAGTGCCCAGATGGGGCAGCAGGGTGACGTTTTCCATATCGCACAGGGCTAGTGGCACTTTGGGTTCGAATTCGTAGACGTCCAGCCCCGCCCCCGCGATCTGACCGGTTTGCAGCGCCGTGATCAGCGCGGCCTCGTCCACCACCTCGCCACGGGCGATGTTGACCAGAATAGCCGAGGGGTTCATCGCCTCAAGAACCTGCGCATTGATCAGGTGGCGGGTTTCCGCACCACCGGGAACCGCAAGCACAAGGAAATCGACCGAAGCGGCGAGTGTTTCAAGGTCAGGTGTGAATTCTGCCGGGAAATCCAGATCTTTTGGATTGCGGGATTGATAGGCCACCTGCATGGCAAACCCGAAATGACAGCGGCGCGCGATGGCCTGCCCGATGCGGCCCATGCCGACGATGCCCACGCGCTTGCCGGTCACGTGATGGCCCAGCATCTGCGTCGGGTGCCAGCCCTGCCACTGACCCGACCGCACCAGCCGCTCACCCTCACCGGCGCGCCGGGCTGTGGTCAGCAGCAGGGTCATGGCGATATCAGCCGTGGCATCGGTGACGGCGCCGGGGGTATTGGTTACGTCAATCCCGGCCGCGCGTGCCGCATCCACGTCGATATGGTTGAAGCCAACACCGAAATTGGCCAGCAGCTTGCAGCGCGGCTGACCGACCTCGGCAAAGATCCGAGCCGAGAACTGATCGCCCAATGTCGGCACAACAACGTCGTATCCGGCCAGAGCGGCCAGCATCTCCTGCCGCGCCATGGGCAGGGTGTTTTCCCGGATGGTTACATCGAAATCGGCGCGGGCGCGCGATTCGACTGCCGGTGTCATCGGACGCGTGATCAGCAGTTTCATTAGTGCATCCGCCCGCCGGTTGGTACCTTGCCGTCGGGGCCGATCAAAACGATCTCGCCGCTGTCATCGGGAAGACCCAGCACCAGAACCTCGGACATGAACTTGCCGATCTGGCGCGGAGGGAAGTTGACGACAGCCATGACCTGTTTGCCGACCAGAGTGGCCGGATCGTAATGCGCGGTGATCTGGGCCGAGGTCTTGCGCTCGCCAATCTCGTCCCCAAAGTCGATCCACATCTTGATCGCGGGTTTGCGGGCCTCGGGATAGGGTTCGGCGCGGATCACCTCGCCCACGCGAATATCGACCTTGAGAAAGTCGTCGAACGAAATTTCACTCACGCGAGAGCTCCTTGGATCGGTTGGTTGCGGCCTTGACGGCACGGTGCAGCAGGTCGGGAAAGCCGGTTTCCTGATGCATCAGCACCTCAAGCGCGGCCTGTGTGGTACCGTTCGGAGAGGTCACGTTGATGCGCAGCTGCGCCGGGTCTTCGTCGGACGCCATGGCCAGCGCCCCGGCACCGGCCACTGTGGACTTGGCCAGTTTCATCGCAAGCTCGGCAGGCAAGCCATGCGCCTCGCCCGCAGCGGCCAGGGTTTCGATCAGATGGAACACATAGGCCGGGCCGGACCCGCTGAGCCCGGTGACGGCGTCCATCTGTGCCTCATCCTCAAGGCGAATTGTCTGACCCACTGCCGCCAGCAGGTTTTCGGCCTGTTCCATATCGGTCTCGGAGGCGTGTGCGTTGCCGATCAGTGCCGTGATGCCCTGACGGATAGCAGCGGGTGTGTTGGGCATGGCGCGAATGATCGGGGTGTCTTGGCCCAGAACAGATTCGAAGGTGGCAATCGAGGTGCCAGCCGCAACGGAAATGAACAGGCTGGACCCACCGCCCAGCGCCTGAAGGGCAGGCAGGGCTTCGCCCATCATCTGCGGTTTGACCGCAACCAGCACCACGGCGGGGGATTCGGGCAACGGTGCGTTGATATTGACGCCCTGCGCCTTCAGCCAATCTGACGGGTAGGGATCGATGACCCAAACGGAAGCTGGCGGAAGGCCGTGTTCCAGCCATCCCGCCAGCATTGCGGACCCCATCTTTCCGCACCCCAGAAGCACAAGCCCCTGTTCGGCCACACGCGTCATGTCCATTTGCCCCTCCCGCATTACATATCGGTTCGGGGCAAAGGTTTACGCGCGGCCGTAGGCCTCTGCAATGGCCACTTGCATGGCTTCTTCTGGCCCTCTGTTGCCCCAGGTCACCAATTGGATCGCGGGGTAGTACCGCTCGGCGCTCATGACGGCGGCATTGATCATCGTGTCGATCTGGTCAGCGCTGGCCGTTTGTCCGCCCGCAAGGACCAGACCATAGCGATAGACCATCAGCTTCTGGTTTGCCCAATAGGTAAACGCGCCTGCCCAGCACTGGTCGTTCATCTTGTTGAGCAGCTCATAGAGCTGCATTTCACGCTCGGCCGGTGGTTCCATTTCGAAGCTGCACACCATGCGCAGCGTTTCGTCATAGTTGGACCAGGCCAGCGTGATCGAGTAGGTGCGCCACTGCCCTTCAACGGCCATGGCAATCTGATCGTCCCCAATGCGATCAAAATCCCAGTCGTGATGTTCGGCCAGATGCTCAACAATGTCGATCGGATGAATGTCTTCTTCGAGATACTGCTCGGAAAGGGCCATAATGCCACCTCACTAATCTCTAGCATTTCGGGGCTGGCAGCGCCCCAGCGCTAGTTGCCTGCTCTACAAGCCGGGCTTCCCCCAAAGGCCTGTACTAAATATGGTGCGATGTGGCGTAAGTTCTGGCAACCCTAATTATTGGGGATAACAGCAATAAGTTGTGGACAGACGGCAACGGCGATCAAAATATTGGCGCCAGAGTCAGCTTTGTCTTGAATAAATTCTGCGACACGTCAGAATACACAGCACCGCACAATCCGGGCTGGATTGCGCGGCGGAATGCTTTGTCCGAAAATAGTGAAAACAGGGAACGCCGGGGCGTTATTTGTCCAGTTTCGCCTCGAGCGCGGCGATGCGGGCTTCGAGTGCCGCGTTTTCTTCGCGCGCCTTCTGAGCCATGGCGCGCACGGCGTCAAATTCTTCACGGGTGACGAAATCGCGGTCGGCCAGCCAGCGGTCGATCATCGACTTCATCGCGTTTTCAGCCTCTTCCCGCGCGCCCTGCGCCACGCCCATGGCGTTGGTCATCAACTGGGACACGTCATCCAGGATTTTGTTGCGGGTCTGCATATCTGTTCTCCGATCTCGCGGTTTACCTGTATATGGGCAAAGAATGGCGCGGGCTCAAGGTTGACTTGACCTGCAAACCCCGGGCAATGAGACGCACATGCAGGCTGTTCTGAATTTCCCCGATCTGTCGCCCGAACTGTTCTCGATCCCGCTGTTCGGGATGGAGTTCGCGTTAAGGTGGTATGCGCTGGCCTATATCGCGGGCATCCTGATCGCGTGGCGGCTGGCTGTTGTGGCGTTGCGCCGCCCGGCGCTCTGGCCTGCGGATGGCCCGCCGATGAAGCCCGAACAGCTGGAGGATCTGGTTACCTGGATCATTCTGGGCGTGATTCTGGGCGGGCGGCTGGGCTTTGTGCTGTTTTATCAGCCGGGTTATTACCTGTCGCACCCGCTGGAGATCGTGAAGGTCTGGCAAGGCGGCATGGCGTTTCATGGCGGCCTGCTGGGCGTAATCCTTGCGTCGTACCTGTTTGCACGACGGCACCGGATCCCTGCCCTGTCGCTGGGGGATCTGGTTGCCTACACCGTTCCGCCCGGATTGCTGCTGGGGCGGCTGGCCAATTTCGTCAACGCCGAGCTGTGGGGCCGCCCGAGTGAGCTGCCCTGGGCTGTCATCTTTCCTGGATATGCTGCGCAGGATTGCCCCGGCGTGGTCGCAGGCATGTGCGCCCGGCACCCGTCGCAGCTGTATGAGGCCGCGCTGGAGGGGGTGTTGCTTGGGGCGGTATTGCTGTGGCTGGTCTATCGGCGCGGCGGTTTTCGCACACCGGGCCTTGTCATGGGGACGTTTCTTGCGGGCTACGGCGCATCGCGCTTTATCGTCGAGTTCTTTCGCCAGCCGGACGCACAATTCGTATCGCCCGGCAATCCGCTGGGGCTGGCCTGGCATGTGGGCGGGTACGGGCTGACCATGGGGCAGTTCCTGTCGCTGCCGATGATCGCGCTTGGATTGTGGTTTGCCCTGCGCGCGCGGCGGCGGGCGGCATGAGCCTGACCGATCATCTGGTCGCCCGCATCCGGCAGGACGGACCCATGAGCGTGGCGGATTACATGGCTGAGTGCCTGCTGCATCCGACGCTGGGCTATTACACGACCCGTGATCCGCTGGGGGCTGCGGGGGATTTCACCACAGCGCCGGAAATCAGTCAGATGTTCGGAGAGCTGGTCGGGCTGTCTCTGGCGCAGAGCTGGATGGATCAGGGACGGCCTGCACCGTTTACCCTGTGTGAGCTGGGGCCGGGGCGCGGTACCCTGATGGCCGATATTCTGCGCGCTACACGAACGATTCCCGGATTTCACAAGGCGGCGCAGGTAGTTCTGGTCGAAGCATCGCCTGTATTGAAACAGGTGCAGGCTGAAACCCTGAACGAATACGAGGCGGCCTGGATCGACATGATCGCCGACCTGCCCGACCAGCCGCTGTTGCTGGTTGCCAACGAGTTCTTTGATGCCCTGCCCATCCGCCAGTTTCAGCGTGACGGTACGGGCTGGCGCGAGCGTCTGGTGGGCGAGCGCGACGGTGGGTTGACGTTCGGACTGGGCGCGATCGGGCCGCAGGTGGCGTTGAATGACAGGCTGTCGGACACCAAGGACGGTGATCTGGTCGAACTGTGTGCTGCTGCGATTCCCGTTTTGACCGTGATCGCAGGGCGGGTCGCCAGCCATGGCGGCGCGGCATTGATTGTGGATTATGGCGACTGGCATTCGCTGGGCGATACCTTGCAGGCTCTGCAAAACCACGAACATTCCGATCCTCTGGCATCGCCCGGTCAGGCCGATTTGACCGCGCATGTGGATTTTGAGCCTTTGGCCGTTGCAACCCGCGCCTGTGGGTGCAGGCATACACGCTTGACACCGCAGGGCGTCTTCCTTGAACGGCTGGGGATCACCGCACGCGCGCAAGCCCTGTCCAAGGCACTGAGCGGTTCCGAGCTGGATGCGCTGATTGCCGCGCATCGGCGGTTGACGCATCCTGATGAAATGGGAAATCTGTTCAAGGTGATGGGCCTTTTCCCGGCCTATGCAGCCCCACCACCAGGATTGGAACCATGACGCTGGAAATTCTGACCTCGGATCTGCTGTCGCCATTTCGCCATGGGTTCTTTACCCGTCGCGGCGGCGCGTCTTCAGGAATTTTCAGCGGGTTGAACTGCGGTCAGGGGTCCTCGGATCAAACCGAGATTGTCGCGCTGAACCGGCGGCGGGTGGCCGACGCGATGGAGGTGGACCCCGAGGCAATGGTCGCGGTGCATCAGGTTCATTCCCCAACGGTTCTGACAGTCCAAGCCCCGGTTGACGGTGAAAAGCCCAAAGCGGACGCCATTGTCACAGCAACACCCGGTCTGGCCCTGACGATCCTGACGGCCGATTGCCAGCCGGTTCTGTTCGCCGATCCCGACGCGCATGTGATCGGTGCGGCCCATGCCGGGTGGCGCGGCGCGCTGGACGGTGTTCTGGAAGCGACGCTGGACGCGATGGAGGCGCTGGGAGCCGACCGCAGCAATATCTGCGCCGTGATCGGACCCAGTATTTCCCAGCGCGCTTACGAGGTGGGGCCGGAGTTTCTGGACGCGTTCCTGGCGGATTCGCCGGACAACAGCCGCTTTTTTGCCAATGGTGAAAGTGACCGCCTGCAATTTGATCTGCCCGCCTTCGGGTTGCACCGGCTGCGGCAGGCGGGAATCGGACAGGCCGAGTGGACCCGACACTGCACATATTCCGACCCTGACAGGTTCTATTCCTATCGCCGGTCAACGCACGCGAACGAGGTCGATTACGGGCGGTTGATTTCCGTCATAAGATTGTGATCTTCGTCCAGATTTAGGTGCCCTGCCACTTTTCCGCCACATTTGTTGTGTTGATTGGGCATCAGAATCGTAACGAGTTTTTGCCAGTAATCAGATCGGAATCTGACGTTCGAAAATCGGGCGCTGGCGTGTTGAGTGGGAGGTCCGTCTGACTTCATTTTTCTGTCCGCAAATCATCCCGGATAAGCCTTATCCCTGCCGCAAACCCGCGTCACAAAAGGTTTACAGAGGATGTGGGGAAATACACCCCGTTCAGAGCAGGACCAAAAAATGAAGACCAAATCACGCTTTCTGAAAGCCATGGTCGCGGCCACTCGGGACCAGAACCTGGAAATGCCGTGGAAGCGGGTAACAAGCAATTCTGTCAGGGTCGCCAGTCGCATCGCGGCACGACGCTGAGACAGAAAACCCAGAGACCAAGCTGCCGGTCTCATCTGGGTCAACGCGTATCAGGTTTGCTCCGGCCTGATGTATCGCGCGTCACGAGCGAGGGGTTCGTGACTTTTTAGGAGTTGTGTGTGTGCGGGCAATTTCGCCCGTGAAGTACGAGTTTGTCTGGGGGGTCAATGTGTTGACCATTGGAAAGCGAGATTTAGTCGCGTTGCGGGACCGTACCGGTCACCGCCCGAGGGTCACCCATTTGTTTCAAGGCAAAGAACCAGTTCGCCGGGCGGGTCTGTACGGGGGTACGCCGCGCCTGACCGAACATTTTGAGGGGACGGAATATTAATGACTATTCCTAATTCACTGGCCCGCGCGGCCAGAAATGCTATCGAAACGTCTGTTATGCTGCGGGACGCGCCGCGGCCGGTTTCCAAGCCAAAAGCCCAGCTGCGCCGCTATGAGGTCAGCAGCCTGTTGAAGAACGGAGATGTGGTTCAGACCCGCCACATCGCGCCTGCCCTGCCGATGTTTGAAGACGCGTTTTGCGCCTTCACACGTGGATCTTTGGTAGAAACGGAACATGGACCGATGGCAATCGAGGATCTGATGCCGGGGGATACGGTCCTGACGCAGGATGGCGCATCGGAAACCGTGCTATGGAAGGGATCTGTCACGTTGATCCCCGGACGCGCGGATTCACGTGGCCGGACGCGACCGCTGACGCGGATCATGGCGGATACGTTCGGGATGCAAAAGCCAATGTCGGGTGTCATTGCCGGCCCGGCGGCGCGAATCGTGGGAACACCTGCGCATTTGCGGCACCTGCATGGGGGGCAGCCGATTCTTACACCCGTGTCCGAATTTCAGGACGGGATGGGTGTCATTGAAACAATGCCGCCTACCCCCGTTGAACTGTTTCACATTTGTTTAAAACGCCATTCCGTTATTCGCGTAGATGGATTACAGTTCGAAACATATCATCCAGGTGTGAATGCGGTTCGCATGATCAGCCACTCGCTTCGGTCGATCTATCTGAACCTGTTCGCGCATATCGAGTCGCTGAACGATTTCGGCCCGCTGCTGATGCCGCGCGCCGGAGATGGTGAGATCGACGCGATGACGGCCTGAGCATGATTGTGATTACTGCATTATGGGGGGCATCATGCAGCTGGTAATAAGTTGGGTTCTATCCCTTGCGGTGGCAGCACTGTTGCCACCAATCACCGCGCAACCAAAACGTGTTGGCGTTACGCCGTCCGGTTCATACGTTCTTCCAGAACGTCGAACGGTACGCCTGGCTCGTCTTTTGCGCCGCGAATAACGAGCGATGTCTTGACGCTGGCCACGTTTGGCGTGGTCAGCAACTCGCCCGTCAGAAACTGCTGAAAGCTGCTCAGGTCAGGTGCGACGCATTTCAGGATGAAGTCCACTTCGCCGTTCAGCATGTGGCATTCGCGGACCAATGGCCATTCGCGGCAGCGGCCTTCGAACGCGCGCAGTTCGACTTCGGCCTGGCTGTCCAGACCGACCATGGCAAATACCTGAACCTCGAACCCCAACTCGCGCGAGTTGACCTCGGCGTGATAGCCGGTGATGAAGCCGGATTCTTCGAGTGTGCGCACCCGGCGCAGACAGGGCGGGGCCGAGATTCCGACCCGTTTTGCCAGCTCGACATTGGTCATACGACCGTCCGCCTGCAGTTCCGCCAGAATCTTGCGATCAATATCATCCAGCCGAGTCGTGACCATCAAATGCTCCTGATTTTTTCGGTTCTTATATCAGCACCCCACACGCGCGCAATAATGTTTCGCAGATGCGCAATTTTCTTTGTTTCCTTTTCGCCTTCTCCCCTAAAACCCAGGGCACCCCTGCCCGAGGGGGCCTGAACAGTAAGGGGCTTTAAGCCGGGCCGGTCGGTCGCTATATCGGGGCGACGGGCCGCGGGCCCAATTCAGGCAATTCGAGCGGGGGCACCATGGCCGACACAAGACACACCAAGGTTCTGATCATCGGGTCGGGGCCCGCAGGATACACCGCAGGCGTATATGCAAGCCGCGCCATGCTGGAACCCATTCTCGTACAGGGCATCGAACCCGGTGGTCAGCTGACAACGACCACCGAAGTCGAAAACTGGCCCGGCGACACCGAGGTGCAGGGCCCGGACCTGATGGTGCGGATGCAGGACCATGCCAAGGCCATGGGATGTGAGGTGATCGGCGACATCATCAGCGATCTGGACCTCAGCAAGAGCCCCTTCACCGCCAAGGGCGACAGCGGCACCACATACACGGCGGACGCCGTCATTCTGGCCACCGGCGCGCGTGCGAAATGGCTGGGTCTGCCGTCGGAAGAGAAGTTCAAGGGCTTTGGCGTCTCGGCTTGCGCCACCTGTGACGGGTTCTTCTATCGCGGGCAGGAAATCGTGGTGATTGGCGGTGGCAACACAGCGGTGGAAGAGGCCCTGTTCCTGACCAATTTCGCCAGCAAGGTGACCCTGATCCACCGCCGCGATGAGTTGCGGGCGGAAAAGATCCTTCAGGATCGCCTGTTGAAGAATGAAAAGATCGAACCGCTGTGGTTCCACCAGTTGGAAGAAGTGATCGGCACCGACGCGCCTTTGGGCGTTGAAGGTGTTCGGGTCAAACATGTCAAAACCGGCGAGATTACCGAGATCCCGTGCAAGGGCGTCTTTGTCGCCATCGGCCACGCCCCTGCGAACGAGTTGGTCAAGGACACGCTGGAAACCCATATGGGGGGCTATGTCGTCACCAAACCGGGCAGCACCGAAACCTCGATCCCCGGCGTATTCGCGGCAGGCGATCTGACCGACCATGTCTATCGTCAGGCAGTAACAAGCGCCGGGATGGGCTGTATGGCGGCACTGGATGCCGAACGGTTCCTGGCCGAACGGGACTGATACATGCTTGAATTCTCTGGCCCTGTCTGGAGAATTCTGTTTGCGTCGCAGGCAGCAGCCCCATTGCTGCCTGCCCGCGCGCCGGAGGGGCGCTTTCATCACTCCGGACAATTCGCGCTTTATGCCTCGCTCAGCGCCGAAGGCGCTTCGGTCGCCATCCGGCGCTACGTCTCGGGTGATGATCCCGACCGCGTGATACAAAGGTTTCAGGTGGAAAACGCGCAGTTGGTGGATTACCGCGGGCAGACGGCAGCGTCGGTGATCTGGCAGGATATTCGCGCGACGGGCATCCCTTCGCCCACATGGTCTTTTTCGGATAAAGCGCGGGCGCGGGGGGCGGACGGCTTGATCTACAGCTCGCGCTCGCGCCCTGACCTCAGCCATCTGGTGCTGTTTTGTGCGGACAAGATATCAATTCAATCCCAACACCCCGCGACCCACTGGCGGGCCTAGATTTACACCCGAAGCCTTGACCTGACCGCAAACGTCCTCGCAAAGTCCAACCAAGGCGAACAGCGATACAGGTGGTATTCTTGAAGAGCGCTTTGTGGCGTGGCGGTTGGGCAACCCGGCTTCGGATCGGCAGCGGGTTGGTTCTGTTTGCTTTCGCTTTCTTCCATTTCATCAACATCGGACTGGGCCTGTTTCACACCGATTATCTGCACGGGATGCAGGACGGTCGAACAGCGGTGACGCGGCACAGTTTTATGAGCCTGCTGCTTTATGCGGCGTTGTTCACACATGCCGGTCTGGCGCTAGCCTCGATCGCACAACGCCGGACCCTGCGCATGCCGTTCAGCACGGCGTTGCAGATTGTTCTGGGTCTGCTGATACCTTTGCAGCTGATCTCGCATGTCATTCAGACCCGGGTCGCGCACGAGATCTATGACGTCAACGACGAGATGGGGTACATCATCATCCTGATGTGGCCCAGTACCGTGATTTGGATGCAAAGCGCACTGTTGCTGATCGTCTGGGTGCATGGCTGTATCGGGCTGCATATGTGGTTACGGCTGACGAAATGGTGGTCCAGCGCCGTACCCTATCTGATCGGTATTGCCGTCTTCATCCCTATGTTCGCCTTGGCCGGTCTGCTGACCGAGGGCCGCCGCATTTGGTTGGAATTCGCTGATGAGTTTCTGCGGGAACAATATATCGAGCATTACAACTGGCCCTCGCCCGAGGCGTTCCAGACCATGTTCACCGTCAAGGATAATGCCCTTTTGGCGTTCTGGCTCGCCTTGGCGGCCACGGGTCTTGTGTATATCGGGCGCAAGCTGTGGCGGCGCAGGCATTCGGTGCGGGTAAGTTACAGCAACGGGCCTGAGGTGGATGCCGAAAAGGGCATGACCCTGCTTGAGATTTCGCAGGCACATAGTGTGCCCCATACGGCCTTGTGCGGCGGGAAGGGACGCTGCACTACATGCCGCGTCATCATCGAGGAAGGCGCCAACGCCCTGCCCCCGCCCGGCGATGTCGAGGCCCGCAGCCTGGCCGCTGTCGGCGCCTCACCGCAGACACGGCTGGCCTGTCAGATCCGCCCGACGGAACCGACCACCGTTTTCCGCGTTTTTCAACCGGATGGCGGGCGCGTTCGCGGGCATGCCAGTCAGGGGCAGGAACGGAAACTGGCCGTGCTGTTTCTGGACATGCGCGGATTTACCGCCCGCACGACGGGTCAGCTGCCCTATGATATCGTGTTCCTGCTGAACCGGTTCTTCGACGCCGTCGTACCTGCCATCACCAAGGACGGCGGTGTCGTGGACAAGTATATGGGAGACGGGTTGCTGGCGGTTTTCGAAAAACCCGATGCGGCCGCATCCGCCAGCGCGGGGTTGAAGGCTGCGATAGATATCAGCCATGCCCTCGACCGGTTCAACGAGCAGCTTGAGGCCGAAGGCAGCCCCGGCATTCGCATCGGAATGGGCTTACACCTTGGTGATCTGGTGCTGGGTGAGATTGGCGCGCAGGGACATGCCGCGAGAACGATCATCGGCGACGCCGTCAATGTGGCCAGCCGACTGGAAAGCGAAACCAAGGCCTTGGGGGTCGAGTTGCTGGTCTCGCAAGAGGTGTTGAAGGCTGCGGGTATGGACCTGCCGCCGGAGGGTATCCGGATGTTCCAGCTGCGCGGCGTTGCCGATCCGATTCCCGCCCTGCCAGTCACCCGCGCGTCCGGGCTTACGCCACACACGCGAAAACAGGAACAGTCATACCTTGCATGATCGGATTATCTACGCCCAGGGGAACCAGATCACCATTTTGATTTCAGAGTTGGAAATTCCTTCCAATCCGCGAGAAATCAGCGCATATCGTCCTTTGTTTCATTGACGCCAGTGGACTTCGCGCGACAGTCGGTGCAAATGCCCCGAAAACGCCCTTGAATCATTGGCAACACAACACTGCGATAAGAGTATTCAGATGACGATGTTAAGCAATCTGGCCCCCATTTCCGAACTTTATGTGTCGTATGACTCGGCCCAGAAACTGAAAGTCGAAGCCGCCGACCTGACCAGTTGGGATCTGAGCCCGCGCCAGATCTGTGATCTGGAGCTGCTGATGAACGGCGGTTTCAACCCGCTCAAAGGTTTCCTGAGCGAGGCCGATTACGACAATGTCGTCGAAAACATGCGTCTGGCTGATGGCACGCTGTGGCCGATGCCCATCACGCTGGACGTCAGCGAAGATTTTGCGGACAAGATCGAACTGGGTCAGGATATCGCGCTGCGCGATCAGGAAGGCGTGATTCTGGGCACCATGACGGTCACTGACCGCTGGACCCCGAACAAGGCCCGCGAGGCCGAGAAGGTTTTTGGTGCCGATGACGATGCCCACCCGGCTGTGAATTATCTGCACAATGTGGCGGGCAAGGTCTATCTGGGTGGCCCTGTCGTGGGTATCCAGCAGCCTGTTCACTATGACTTCCGCGGTCGCCGCGATACGCCGAACGAGCTGCGCGCCTATTTCCGCAAGCTGGGCTGGCGCCGGATCGTGGCCTTCCAAACCCGCAACCCCTTGCACCGTGCGCACCAGGAGCTGACCTTCCGCGCCGCCAAGGAAGCGCAGGCCAACCTGCTGATCCACCCGGTCGTCGGCATGACCAAGCCGGGCGATGTGGACCACTTTACCCGCGTGCGCTGCTATGAGGCGGTGCTGGACAAGTATCCCGCATCCACCACCTCGATGAGCCTGCTGAATCTGGCGATGCGCATGGCTGGCCCGCGCGAGGCGGTCTGGCACGGGCTGATCCGTGCCAACCATGGCTGCACCCATTTCATCGTGGGCCGCGATCACGCGGGCCCGGGCAAGAACTCGGCCGGTGAAGATTTCTATGGCCCCTATGACGCGCAGGACCTGTTCCGCCAGTTCCAGGACGAGATCGGCGTCGAGATGGTCGATTTCAAACACATGGTCTATGTGCAGGAACGCGCGCAATACGAGCCGAATGACGAGATTCTGGACAAGGACAATGTCACGATCCTGAACATCTCGGGCACCGAGCTGCGCCGCCGTCTGGCCGAGGGTCTGGAAATCCCCGAATGGTTCAGCTTTCCCGAAGTGGTGGCCGAGCTGCGCAAGACCAAGCCGCCACGCAGCCAGCAGGGCTTTACCGTGTTCTTCACCGGCTTCTCGGGCTCGGGCAAGTCCACCATCGCCAACGCGCTTATGGTCAAGCTGATGGAGATGGGGGGCCGTCCGGTCACGTTGCTGGATGGCGATATCGTGCGGAAAAACCTGTCATCCGAACTGGGTTTCTCGAAAGAGCATCGCGACCTGAACATCCGCCGGATCGGATATGTCGCATCCGAGATCACCAAGAACGGCGGCATCGCCATCTGCGCGCCGATCGCACCTTATGCCACCACGCGCCGCGCGGTACGCGAAGAGATCGAGCAGTTCGGTGCCTTCTGCGAAGTGCATGTCGCGACCACCATCGAAGAGTGTGAGCGGCGCGACCGCAAGGGTCTGTACAAGCTGGCCCGCGAAGGCAAGATCAAGGAATTCACCGGTATCTCGGACCCGTATGACGTGCCTCAGAACCCTGAATTGCGTGTCGAGACCGAGAATGTCGAGGTCGACAACTGCGCTCATCAGGTGCTGCTGAAGCTGGAAAGCATGGGCCTGATCGCAGCAGGCTGAACCAGATGAATGAAACACAGCGGCCTCCGGTTTTCGGGGGCCGTTTTTTGTTTTTATGGGCTGAGGCGTTCCGGGCAGTCCCTGGGGACGGGGACGGTTCGGCTACTGGGTGGCTTCTGGCAGATCAACCTGCCCGCGCATCAGGATATGCCCCTGACCGGCTACCTTGATTCCCGTCATCGCATCGGTGGGGCCAACGCGCGTGACAACGGCCTGGCCGGGGCGACCCATATCGTGCCCCTGTTCAGCAACGAAACTGTCTTTGGTCATCAGCCCGTATTTCCACAGATAAGCCGCCATGGCCCCGGTGGCAGACCCGGTAAACGGATCTTCGGGCGGGCTGGGCGGAGCCATGAGCAGGCGCGAGAACGTATCGCCCGCGTCGGTGGCCCCTTGGAGCGTCACGAGGAAAGGCTCGGCCATGTCCGAGCCGGAATACCCTGCCGTCGCAGCCACTTTGCACAGCGCGTCCTCGGACAGGCGGGCCGCGCGCAAAGCGTCATGATCGCGCAGAACGGTAATACAGAAGGGCAAGCCGGTTGAAACCATCCGGGGTGGCGAGATGATGGCTTCTTGCGGCAGGCTGATCGCCTTTGCCACCAGATCGGCAGGCACATGCGCACCAAATTGCGGGGCGACCTGCGTCATTTCAATCTGTTCGCCCTGCAATCCGATCGAAACGATGCCAGCGCCGGTTTCCAGCGTCAGGTTATCGCCGGAGATCATGCCGCGCGACCGCATCGCCGCTACGGTGGCAATCGTCGGATGACCGGCAAAGGGAATTTCACGGCTGGCCAGAAAATAACGGACGCGGATGTCGGCCACGTCGGACGGGCCGGTGAATGTGCATTCGACCAGAGAGGTTTCGCGCACATAGGCCATGCAGACCTCGGCCGAAAGACCCGCGCCGCCGTGGACCACGGCACAACCGTTGCCGCCAAATGCACGATTGGTGAAGGCGTCTACCCAGTCGAATTCAAACCAGCTCATGCAGTCGGCTCCGTTACAGGTTAAAAGCGGCAGTTTCGCCGATGCGCGTGTGTTGCGGGGAACGTTACAGCCCCACCGGGACAAAGGGGCCGTTCAGTGAACGGCCACAGGTGACAGGTCGTGCTGACGGGCCAGAACGAAGGCCAGCTTGCGGTCGGCCACAAGCGCCAGTTGCTGCCCATCGGAATCGTGCACGGCATAAAGGTGATCCAGATCACCTGCCTGATCGCGCAGATCACGCGGCAGATCGGCAACGTCGACTGTTTTCACATAGACGATACGATCGCCTTCGGTGTTGATTTCAATCGGTGTATTCATTGCTCTTACCCCTTCCGTATGTTGATTGTCTGAACCACGGTTTCCGGCACGGCGCGGGTCAGATCCACATGCAGCAGACCGTTTTCCATGATCGCCTCGCCCACCTCGACCCCGTCGGCCAGCACGAACATGCGCTGAAACTGACGCGCCGCGATACCACGGTGCAGGAAGATGCGCCCCTCGCTGTCGTCGCGCTGACGGCCCCGGATCACCAGTTGGCGATCCTCGATGGTGATCGACAGATCCTCTTCGGCGAACCCGGCCACCGCAAGGGTGATGCGGTAGGAAAAGTCCGAGGTCTGTTCGATGTTATAGGGCGGGTATCCTTCATTACCGGCCTTTGCAGACCGTTCCAGAAGGCGTTCCAGCTGCTCGAACCCCAAAAGATGCGGGTATGAGCCAAGAGTAAGTTTCGACACGTATTTTCGTCCTTTATTGTCAAAGCGACGTGGTGCGCGGTCCCGTTCCGGCAACCGCTTGTTATAGAATATGGGAAGAAAACAGGATGTCCACAAGGTCTGGCGCGATAACGTCTGACACACTATCTTGTTGGGCAAGCACCACAACAAGCCCGAGTCGCCAATGAACGCGCCCACCGACCTTTCGATGAAAACCGAAGAAGTTCTGCGGGTTGAGTTGGAGGTTTTTCGCCGCCAGCACCGCGATCTGGACGAGGCGATCGAGGCTTTGCAGGCCAAAGGCACCTCGGATCAGTTGACGATCAAACGGCTGAAAAAGCAGAAACTGCGCCTCAAAGACATAATCCGCCTGATCGAAGACCGCCTGACCCCCGATATCATCGCCTGAGGCGTGTGTACCGCATTGCCACATAAGCGGATTTGGCTATAGTGCGCGCTCTTTCCGAAGGCAGGGGCGTAAGCGGATGAGCGATGTGAAAGTGGGGATCATCATGGGCAGTCAGTCGGACTGGCCTACGATGAAAGAGGCCGCCGATATTCTGGATGAACTGGGTATCGCCTATGAGGCGCGCATCGTCTCGGCCCACCGTACGCCGGACCGCTTGTGGGACTACGGTAAAACTGCTGTATCACGGGGTCTGCAGGTGATCATCGCAGGCGCGGGTGGCGCTGCGCATTTGCCCGGCATGATGGCCTCGAAAACCCGCGTGCCGGTGATTGGTGTTCCGGTGCAGACCCGCGCGTTGTCAGGTGTGGATTCGCTTTATTCCATCGTGCAGATGCCCAAGGGCTTTCCCGTCGCGACGATGGCCATCGGTTCGGCCGGCGGGGCCAATGCGGGGCTGATGGCGGCGGGCATTCTGGCGCTACAGGATTCGGCCCTGGCGGATCGGCTGGATGCCTGGCGCGACGCACTGTCCGCCTCGATCCCGGAAGAACCTGAAGGATGAGCCGCATCGGCATCATCGGCACGGGTCACATAGCGGCACCAATCGCGCGGCTGATGGCCGCGAAAGGGCATGAGCTTCACGTCACCGAGCGCAATGCGCAGGTCTCCTCGGCCCTGCAGGCCGAGCTTGGGGTCGGCGTTGGCACCCCGCAAGAGGTGATTGACGCGTCCGATATCGTGTTCCTCTGCCTGCGTCCGCAGATTACGGCAGACGTTCTGGCCCCGCTGAATTTTCGCACAGATCAGCAGATCGTTTCGGTAATGGCAGCCGTGTCCGAGGTTCAGCTCGCCACGCTCTGCGCACCTGCATCAGATTTCGTGCAAACCATCCCGCTGGGGTTCCTGCAAACTGGCGGGTGCCCGTTGGCTGCTTATGGCAACGACCGCCTGCTGGCTGATCTGTTCGCGCCTGAAAACCCCGTTGTGAAAGTCACCGACGAGGCAGCGCTGAACGCTCATTTCGCCATTTGCGCCATGGTGCCGGGACTTCTGGACCTGTTGGCAACCGGGGCAGATTGGCTGGCCGATCAGACCGGTGACAAGGACGGGGCTGAATTCTATACCACGCAGCTTATGTCGGGCTTTCTTGCCGCCATGCACAAAGGGCAAGCGGGCCAGTTGGCGACCGAGCGTGACGCCCTTGCGACTGACGGCACGCTGAGCCTTCAGATGACAGATACCTTGCAGTCCGAGGGGGCGCATGATGCATTGCGCACCGCCCTGACCGCGATTGGCAAACGATTGGAGACTTGACGATGGCAGATATGCTCACCCCCGGTGCAACGATCGGGATTTTGGGCGGTGGCCAACTGGGCCGCATGCTGTCGGTCGCAGCAGCGCGGCTGGGGTTCAAGACCCATATCTTCGAGCCCGGCGCCAACCCGCCCGCCGGTCAGGTGGCAGACCGCGTTACAACCGCTGCCTATGACGATGAAGACGCGCTGAAGGCCTTTGCCGATACAGTGGACGTGATCACCTATGAGTTCGAAAACATCCCGACCGAAGCGCTGGATCTGCTGGAGGCACACCGCCCGATCCGCCCCGGTCGTGAGGCGCTGCGGGTCAGTCAGGACCGGCTGACCGAAAAGACGTTTCTGCAAGGGTTGGGGCTCAGTACCGCACCCTTCGCCGACATTACCGACCTGAACAGTCTGCGCGGCGCGATTGATGAGATCGGCACCCCCGCCATCCTGAAAACCCGTCGCTTTGGCTATGACGGCAAGGGTCAGGCCCGACTGCGCGCGCCCGAAGACGCCGAGACAGCCTTGGCCGACATGGCCGGTGCGCCATCCATACTGGAAGGGTTCGTGGACTTCAGCCATGAGGTCTCGGTCATCGCGGCGCGTGGTCTGGACGGTCAGGTTGCCTGCTTCGATCCGGGTGAGAATGTTCATCGCGACGGCATCCTGCACACAACCACGGTTCCGGCACGCCTGTCTCCGGCCCAGCGGACGGATGCGGTCTTGCTGGCGGCCAATATTCTGAATGCGCTGGATTATGTGGGCGTAATGGGGGTTGAGCTGTTCGTGACGCCGCAAGGTCTGATCGTCAACGAGATCGCACCGCGGGTGCATAACTCGGGCCACTGGACGCAGAATGGTTGCGCCGTGGATCAGTTCGAGCAACATATTCGCGCTGTCGCGGGCTGGCCGTTGGGCGACGGGCAGCGCCACTCGGATGTGGTGATGGAGAACCTGATTGGCGACGATATGGACCGTGTGCCCGAGCTGGCGCGCGAACGGGACGTCGCGCTGCATCTTTACGGCAAGGCCGAGGTCAAGGCCGGTCGCAAGATGGGACATTTCAACCGGATCATGCGGTAGAATATCGCGCTGCGGCGCGATGCCTTCGGCGAGAGTATTTGGAAAAAGGTGAAGCCGGTCTGGTTTCACCCCACAAAGCGCACCGCGATATCCCCTGACATATAGCTGAAGCGCCCGCCCGCCAATGTCGCGGCGACCCGGTGAGTGGTTGCATCAAGGATTACCAGATCGGCGCGTTTGCCCGCGGCAAGCGTGCCCCGGTCCTGCAAGTCCAGCACCCGCGCGGGGCCGGATGAGATCAGCGCCCAGGCCCCTGCGAGATCCAGCAGTCCGGTTTTGATCAGCATCAGCGCCGCGCGGCGTGGACTGGGATAATGGTAGTCCGAGGCCAGCGCATCACAGAGCCCCATCGCAATCAGCTCTACTGCGCTGGCATTGCCCTTATGCGAGCCGCCGCGGACCACATTGGGCGAGCCGAGAATGACGTGATCCCCAGCAGCGCGCGCGGCCTCGGCGGCTTCAAGTGTTTCGGGGAACTCGGCAATACGCACCCCTTGGCCGCGCCACCAGGTGCGCGCCTCGGCAGTTGCGTCATCGTGGCTGCCCAGACGCACGCCCATGTCCGCAAGGTCCGAACAGAGCGCTTCTAGCGCCGCCGGAACCTCAGCCTTGCGGGCGTGCATGTCGAGCAGCATCGCAAAATGCGCCTCTGGGTTGCGTCCGGCCTTCAATGCCTGCCCGGTCAGGCGCGGTGGTTTCTTGCCCTGTGCCAAACGATCATGCGGCAGGTGATCATTGAAGACCACGTATGGCACCTGCCAATCGGCGATGCGACGGGCCAGCCCGTCGTAATCCGCGAGCATATTGGTCTCGAACCGCAATTGCGGGATCAGATCGGTGACCGTGCTGCCCTTGACCGCTGCGATGGCCGCAAACACCTGCGCGGCAAAGTCCGGGCCGCGCACGCCGCCTTCCCAGCTGTAAAACTGCGCCAGAACGGCTGTGGTGATGCCGTTGGCGGCCAGTTCGGCCTCGACCGACAGAATGCCCTCATTCATCTGCTTCATCGCGCCGCGACGTGGGGCGATATGGCGTTCGAACCCATCGCCGTGCAAGTCGACAATACCTGGCAGAACAAGAAATCCGGTCAGGTCAATCCGCCGCCCGGTTGCGTCTTTCTGAATGACCCCACCTGCAATGGAAAGCTCCGCGCGTGACAGCCCTTTACCCGGCAACAGAACCTCGGCACCGGTCAATGTCAGATCCAATGTGGTCATTCTGATGGCTCCGCCCACGGTTCCGAGCAATTCTGCCCGATGCAGATCTCGTCTATTACGTCCATCACTCCGTCCAGCCAAGTGATCTGGGGATCAAACCGACCAAATTCGATGAAGTGCAGAGCCTGTGCCATGACCTGCGGGTTGTTCATCATGAAGGTGTGGGTCACCGGCAAGACGAGATGATCGGCCATGCCTTCGACTTTGGTGGATTCGACCGACACCTTGCCATCGTCAGGGCCGTCGATCAGAGATGAAAACACGAGGTTCAGGGACTGATCACCTGCGATGACCCCCAGTTCGAAATCCACGGGCGGCAGGCGGCTGGGAATACCATCCGGGCCCGTACCCAGTTGCAGTCCGGCCGGGCCGTTCAGGTATCCGAACACCTCCCACGCGCTGAGTTCATCGACCAGCTGGCTACCCTGATTGGGCGGCCCCAGCATGACGACACGGCCCATGTTTTCAGGGCTGTGGTCCTGTAACCAGTATCGCAACAGGATGCCACCCATGGAATGCGCAACGACATTGACGGTGTCACTGCCGCAGGCTGCAAATGCTTGCGGGATGGTTTGTTCGGCCAGTTCGGGGATACCGATTTCGGTCGATGGGTAACCGGGGCGCACGACGGAATAGCCATTCGCTTTGAACAGTTGCTCCATCACGCTGAATGACGCCTCGGTCCGGGCCAGACCGTGCAGCAGGACAACGCATTTCGCGCTGGCCACGGCGGGAAAAAGGCAACAAAGCAGGGCGATCAGAATTCTCATACACGCCAGATAAAGCCTGTGCGCCTGCGTTAAAAGCCCTTCCCACGTTGACGTCGCAGGACAGCCAGCGCGATACCGCCCAAAACCAGTGCCGCACCAACAAGCAGCCGCACACCCGCGCTTTCCCCCAACAGCACCACGCCGCCCACAATCGCGATCACCGGCACGCTGAGCTGGACGACCGCCGCCGTTGAAGGTGCCAGCTGGGGCAGAACGCGATACCACAAGGCGTATCCCAGACCCGAGGTCACGCCACCTGACAAGGCCGCAAGGAGATAGCCCAATCCGGTCATGTGCCACTCTGCCCCTGTGGCCATCAGGGCCAGCGCGGTCACCGGCAGCGCGACGATGAAATTTGCGGCCGTGCCCTGCAACGCATCAGGCTCGGACCGCCCGGCCAGTGAATAGGCTGCCCAGCCGATCCCGGCTGCAATCATCAAAACGGTTCCGGTTGGATCGACCTGCACTGTTCCTGTGGGCCACAGAACACAGGCCAGACCACCCAGTGCAATCGCTGCCCCGGCCAGCTGTCGCCGGGTGGGTTTGGCCCCGGCAAGGGCGGTGGCGGCGAACATGGTAATCTGCACAACGGCAAACAGGATAAGTGCGCCCAGCCCCGCATCCAACGTCAGATAGGCAATTGAAAAACCGATCATATACAGGGAAAGCGACCCGGCCCCGATGATCCGCCTGCGGTTGCGAAGGGGCAAATGTCCTCTACGCAGCAGGATCAGTGCGGCCAGAACCAACGCCCCCGCCAGAACCCGGATAATGGCAAACCCCGCAGGATCACTGGACCCGCTGTCGATAGCCAGCCGGTTCAGAATGGAGTTCGCCGCAAAGGCGCACATGGTCAGGGCGGTCAGAAGGAACAGTCGCATTTCAACCACATACCGACTTGGCGGCGCGTTGGACACTCACAATTCGGGCACACGCGGCGCAGTCTTCATCTTTTCCAAAATACTCCCGCCGGAGGCATGGCCGCATTGCGGCCATCGGTAATGAAACGGGGCCGCCAAAAGGCGACCCCGTCCGTTAGCACTTTGCTTCCCCTCTCGACAGCCTGACCTTGCAGCCAAACGCCTGTCAGGGGTCGTCAGAATTCGCTTAGGCGAATTCGACGTGCTTACATCATGCCGCCCATGCCGCCCATGTCGGGCATGCCGCCACCAGCAGGCGCATCTTTTTGCGGCTTGTCTGCAACCATCGCTTCGGTGGTGACCAGCAGGCCGGCAACCGATGCCGCATCTTCCAGAGCGGTACGGACAACTTTGGCCGGGTCGATCACGCCGAACGAGAACATGTCGCCATATTCTTCGGTCTGAGCGTTGAAACCAAAGGCCGGATCCGAAGATTCGCGCACTTTGCCAGCAACAACCGCACCGTCAACGCCTGCGTTTTCGGCGATCTGGCGCAGCGGCGCTTCGATGGCCTTGCGCACGATGTTGATGCCTGCGTCCTGATCAGCGTTCGCGCCTTTCAGCGATTCCAGTGCTTTACCGGCCTGAACCAGAGCAACACCACCGCCTACAACGACGCCTTCCTGAACGGCTGCGCGTGTTGCGTTCAGAGCATCGTCCACACGGTCCTTACGCTCTTTCACTTCAACTTCGGTCATGCCGCCGACGCGGATAACGGCAACACCGCCTGCCAGTTTGGCAACGCGTTCCTGCAGCTTCTCACGGTCGTAATCCGACGAGGTTTCTTCGATCTGGGTGCGGATCTGAGCAACACGTGCTTCGATTTCGGCTTTCTCGCCAGCACCGTCGACGATGGTGGTTTCGTCTTTGCTGATCTCGATCTTCTTGGCGGTGCCCAGCATGTCCATGGTGACATTCTCAAGCTTCATGCCCAGATCTTCGCTGATCACCTGACCGCCGGTCAGGATTGCGATGTCCTGCAGCATGGCCTTACGGCGATCGCCGAAGCCCGGTGCCTTGACAGCAGCAATTTTTAGGCCGCCGCGCAGTTTGTTGACAACCAGAGTTGCCAGCGCTTCACCTTCAACGTCTTCTGCAATGATCAGCAGCGGCTTTTGCGACTGGATCACCTGCTCGAGCAGCGGAACCATCGGCTGCAGCGAAGACAGTTTCTTTTCGTGCAGCAGGATCATGCAGTCGTCGAGTTCTGCGATCATCTTGTCTGCGTTGGTGACGAAGTAAGGCGACAGGTAGCCGCGGTCGAACTGCATACCTTCGACAACATCGGTCTCGGTTTCCAGACCTTTGTTTTCTTCGACGGTGATAACGCCTTCGTTGCCAACCTTCTGCATCGCGTCCGCGATCTGCTGGCCAATTTCAGCTTCGCCGTTGGCCGAGATGGTGCCAACCTGAGCAACTTCTGCCGAGTCTTTGACTTCGCGCGAAGCAGCACGGATGCCTTCGACAACTTTGGCGGTTGCCAGGTCGATGCCGCGCTTCAGGTCCATCGGGTTCAGGCCCGCTGCAACCTGCTTCAGGCCTTCTTTTACGATGGCCTGCGCCAGAACGGTCGCGGTGGTGGTGCCGTCGCCGGCTTCGTCATTGGTGCGGCTGGCGACTTCTTTCACCATCTGCGCGCCCATGTTTTCGAACTTGTCTTCCAGTTCGATTTCCTTGGCAACCGAAACACCGTCTTTGGTGATGCGCGGTGCGCCGAAGGATTTGTCCAGAACCACGTTGCGGCCTTTGGGGCCCAGGGTCACTTTGACAGCATCCGCCAGAATGTTGACGCCTTTCAGCATCTTGTTGCGGGCATCGGTGTCGAACTTGACGTCCTTTGCAGCCATGTCGTTTCTCCTTGAGAAAATGTGTTGAGTGGAAGATCAGAGAAAGCGCGGGCTTACTCGATGATCCCCATGATGTCGCTTTCTTTCATCATCAGCAGCTCTTCGCCGTCGACCTGGACCTCGGTGCCCGACCATTTGCCGAACAGGATCTTGTCGCCAGCCTTGACCGCCATTGCGATCAGCTCGCCGCTGTCCTTGCGCGCGCCTTCGCCGGTTGCGACGACTTCGCCTTCGCTGGGCTTTTCTTTTGCGCTGTCAGGAATGATCAGTCCGCCTGCGGTTTTTTCATCGCTTTCGGTACGGCGAACCAGCACACGGTCATGAAGCGGTTTCAATGCCATCTTTGCAGCTCCTTGGGCTCAAAGTTTTGTTTATCCTCCCCTCGCCGTTCGACGAGGCGTTAGCACTCGGTGTGTGTGAGTGATAACGACGCATAGCTAGGGAGTCTAAAACGCCGAGTCAACAAGGTGTTTGGGATTTTTTTGAGAACGGCCTAGTCGGCCTGTTCCCAGCTGTAGGCCCAGTGTTTCAAGCCGTCTGTTCCCTCAGAGGTAAGAGCGTAGACACCTTTTTCAACCTTCTCGAACCAGCCATAGTGATTTTCCCGCATCAACCGGGTGGCGACCGGGACACCCACCGATCTGGCGACCTCGGCCCCTTTGGCCGGGCCGTGTTCGGCCAGAAAGGCCGCGCATTTCAGCGCATCCTGGCGGTAGGCCGTCACGATCCCATGGCGTGTCGCGCCCCCGGAATTGGGGTCGCCCTCCAGCCGGTCGAATTCGCGCAGCAGCCGCGCCGCCCTGGCCTTGTTCTTGCGCGGCGCATAGGGCCCCGGATCGCATTGCACCTCGACCGTGCCATCGGAACGTACGGTGATCAGACCCAGACCAAGCCTGCGGCACAGCGCCAGATTGTCCCTGAGCGCCCGTCGGGCCGTACGCCCGGTGGGTTTACTGACCCCGATATAGACCTGATCCGTGAGTTTCAGGCGGGTAATTGCCTGATGGAACAGGGACAGCGTGAACCTGAGCTTGAGCTCGACAATCACAGGCGGCTCGTCTTCGCGCATCGCGACGATATCGACAGCGCCCACTTCTCCTTTGACGGTGTATCCCTGACGCTCCAAGAGCGCCTTGATCGGGGGATAGAGGTCCTGCTCGCGGTTCATGGGGCCTATGCTACGCAGATTGTTGAGGAATACCAGACGGGTTGCTTGAACATGGGTCGCAGGCATGGCTATGTCTGGAACACCTTGATGACACAACACCGGATGGGTTCATGCGCCTGCTGACATTTCTTGCTTTTCTACTGGCCCCGATCACGGCTGCGGCTGCGTGCGATGGGCAGGACCTGCGCCCGCAGCTGTCGGATGACGCGCGGGCCGAATTGCAGCGCGCGGTGGCGGACATCCCCTTTCCGGAAGGCAACCACTGGATTGCGCGCAAGGATGATACGGTTCTGCACATCATTGGCACCCTGCACACGTATGACGAACGCATGGAGAAGGTGGTTGAACGCCTGTCTCCGGACCTGAGCAAGGCTGACGCGTTCTATTTCGAAGTCACCCAGACTGACATGGACGCATTCGAAAAAAACCTGGCCGATAATCTCAGCGCTGTAATGATCACATCCGGGCCGACCCTGATCGACCTGATGGGAGATGAAGACTGGGCCGCATTCTCGACCGCGTTGAACCAGCGCGGCATTCCCGGCTGGATGGCGGCCAAAATGCGACCGTGGTTCTTGAGCATGATGCTGAGCATCCCGCCCTGCATGATGGAAGATCCGAACGGGACCTACGGCATGGACGCCCGCCTGAATGATCTGGCCGCAGAAAACGGCATTCCGCAACACTCGCTGGAACGTATCGACGACCTGATCGCCATGTTCGACAGCCACCCGTTGGAACAGCAGGTCGAGTCACTGGTGCGCCTGTCCGGGGCGATGATGGGAAGCAACGATCAACTGGCCACCATGGCCAACGGATATCTGGAAGAAAAGCACGCCGAGATCATACAACTCGCCCGCCTGCAGGGGTTTGAGGAATCCGGGCTGAGCCGGGACGTCTTCGATGAGGAATGGAACGGGTTCGAGCAGCAGATGCTGGTCCAGCGGAATGCCCTGTGGATGGAGCATATTCTGGCCATCACGGATCAGACAGCGGTGATCGCGGTCGGCGCAGGTCATCTGAGTGACGATCACGGTTTGCTGAACCAGCTGGAGCAGGCCGGATACACGCTGACACGCGCCGCTTTCTAGGCCGGTTCAGCGGTTTTCAGACCAAGCGTCGCAGACGGGCTGCTGTGGCGTGACAAGGACGTTTGTCCGCCCTATAAGGCGCGCAAATTTCCATTCCGCAGGACGCTGACATGACAACGCTCGTATTTGGCCACAAATCCCCCGACACCGATTCCACAGGCTCGCCGATCCTGTGGTCGTGGTACCTTAACGAAATCAAAGGTGTGCAGGCCGAGCCCGTGCTGTTGGGCGAACCCAACACCGAAGCGGCGTTCATGCTGGACAACTGGGACCTGCCCAAACCGCGCATCCTGGACGATCTGGCCGCGGACACTCCGGTGGTCATCGTCGACACCAACAACCCCGCCGAACTGCCCGCCAACGTCAATGACGCAGACATCCGCGCCATCATCGACCACCACAAGCTGGTCGGTGGTCTGGAAACCAAAGGCCCGATCGACATCACCGTGCGCCCGCTGGCCTGCACGGCCACCATCATGGTCGACCTGATGGGCGACGATGCGGCCAAGATGCCCGATGCCATCAAGGGCGCGGCACTGACCTGCATCCTGTCGGACACGCTGGAATTCCGCTCGCCCACCACCACGCCCCATGACCGCGAGGTTGCTGAGCGGCTGGCGGCGGAGCTGGAGCTGGATATCTCGGCTTACGCGGCAGACATGTTCGCGGCGAAATCGGATGTCTCGTCCTTCTCGGATGCCGAACTGATCCGCATGGACAGCAAGGAATACGAGGTCGATGGCACCAAATTCCGCGTTTCGGTTCTGGAAACCACTGCGCCGGGCGTCATTCTGGACCGCAAGGCAAGCCTGGCGGGTTCGATGGTGGATGTCGCCAAGGAAGACGGTGTCGATCAGGTGCTGCTGTTCGTCGTCGATATCCTGAACGAGGAAGCCACTCTGCTGGTGCCCAACGATCTGGTCAAAACCGTTGCCGAGAAAAGCTTTGGCGCATCCGTCGATGGCGACGCCGTGGTTCTGCCGGGCATCATGAGCCGTAAGAAGCAGATCATTCCGAACCTGAAGGTCTGAAGAAACACGCGGGGTCTGTCGTTCTGAGTAAAACAGGCCTCGCATTATTAGTCCTGAGTCTGCGCCTTCGGCATTGCGCCTGGGCAGACCTGTACCCGACAGATGAAATACAGGGCGGCCACCGATCGATTGGTGGCCAATCCCTTGCCAATCGGTCATAAGGCTCGTGCAGTTTCAGCTTGAGGCCACATATGACCCAGATCGTTCACGCGCTGTCCGAAATCTCTGCCCGCTACAAAGCGTTGTTTGTCGATCTGTGGGGGTGCGTTCACAACGGGATCACGGCCTATCCCGAAGCTGTCGCAGCCCTTCAAGCCTATCGCGCGGACGGGGGGCTTGTCGTGCTGGTCACGAACTCGCCCAAACCCCGTGCGGGTGTGGCCGAGCAACTGGTGCAGTTCAATGTTCCCGCAGATGCCTATGACACCATCGCCACCAGCGGCGATTCCGCACGGTCGGCGATGTTCCGTGGTGCAGTCGGGCACAAGGTTTACTTCATGGGGGAATGGCAGCGCGATGCGGGCTTTTTCGAGCCACTGAAACTGCTGCACCACCCGATCCATATCGAACGTGTCCCGCTGAGAGAGGCCGAGGGGATCGTCTGCTGTGGCCCCTTTGATCCGATGGCTGACCCGGACGTGAACCGCCCCGATTTCCTCTATGCCAAGCAGATGGGCATGAAGCTGCTATGCGCAAACCCCGATATTGTTGTCGATCGCGGCGAGGTACGAGAATGGTGTGCAGGCGCTTTGGCCAAGCTCTATACCGAGATGGGCGGCGAGAGCCTGTATTTCGGCAAACCGCACCCGCCGATCTACGATCTGGCGCGCCGCAGGTTGCAGGAACTGGGCCATGATATCCCGGACAGCGACATTCTGGTGATCGGCGACGGCCCCCATACGGACATTCTGGGAGGTATGGGTGAAGGCATTGATTCCCTGTTCATTTCGGGCGGGCTGGCGGCGGCCGAGACAAAAACGTCGCACCATCCGGATCACGAATCCCTAACAGCTTATATCGAAAGGGAAAAGATCAACCCGACCTACACAATCGGTCGATTGAGATAGCAAGAAAAGACTTGATTTTCTGCAACTGCGAAGTAATAAAGTTGCCAACCTAGGCCGGATAGTGGTTTTTTCTTTCTCGGTCGATTTCGAGTGAGGGCAACATGTTGGATAATCTTCCACGCGGAACGATCTGTATCGAAGACATCGAAATGGGCATGTCCCGCCACCTGCGCAAAGTGGTGACGGACGAAGATATCGAGATGTTCGCGCAGATCTCGACAGACCGGAATCCAGTACATCTGGATGATGATTATGCCCGCGATACAATCTTCGAAGGGCGCATCGCGCACGGGATGCTGACAGCTGGGCTGATTTCGGCCGTGATTGGCGAACAACTGCCGGGCCATGGCACGGTCTATATGGGGCAGTCACTGAAGTTCCTGGCCCCCGTGCGCCCCGGTGACATGGTTTACGCCGAGGTCAAAGTCATCGACATCGACTTTTCCAAGCGTCGCGTCAAACTGGATTGCCATTGCTCGGTCGAGGGCAAGAAGGTGCTGATCGGTGAAGCCATGGTACTGGCCCCGTCGCGCAAGTTCGACTGATCGGCGAACACATCCATGCAAAAGGCGCCCGACCGGCGCCTTTTTTGTTTGGACGCTGTTTTTTGCCTGTGCCTTTCAGGACGGGCGGGCGCGTTTTCGCCCTTTCAACGCACCGGATTCCAGAATGATCTCTGACACCACGTGTTCGCGCCTGTAGGCCATCACATGAACGCCAGACACCCCCGCGATATCGCGGATCTGCTGGATCAGTTCGATACAGATCTTCTTGCCCTCGTCAGCTGGCTTTTCGGCTTTCTCCATCCGCTCGATGACCTGATCGGGGATGTGAATGCCGGGAACATTGCTGCGCATCCAGCGTGCCGCACGCGCTGACGCAATGGGGCCGACGCCCGCGATGATGAACACTTTCTTGTCCAGTCCCGCATCGCGCACCCGCGCCATAAATTTCTCGAACAGCGGAATGTCGTAGATGTAATTGGTCTGAATATACTCGGCCCCGGCCTCAACCTTCTTTGCCAGACGATCAGGTCGCCAGTCATAAGGCGGGATACAGGGGTTTTCGGCAGCACCAAGGAACAGTTGCGGCGGGCGCGAGATCTTACGACCAGACAGGAACATTCCCTGATCGCGCATCGTGCGGATCGTCCGCAACAGAGTCAGGGAATCGAAATCGAAAACCGGTTTTGCCCCCGGCTGATCCCCGACGCCGACGCCGTCGCCGGTCAGGCACAGCACGTTACTGACGCCCAACGCCGCAGCCCCCAGAACATCGCCCTGAATGGCAATCCGGTTCCGGTCGCGGCAGGAAATCTGATAGACCGGAGAATAACCCGCGCGCGTCAGCAAGGCACAAATCCCAATAGACGACATATGGCAGTTCGCGCCCGAAGCATCGGTTGCATTGATCGCGTCAGCCACTTCGCCAAGCGGTTGGGCCGCCTGAAAAACATCCTCGGGGTCGGCACTGTCGGGTGGGTTCAACTCGGCGGTGACTGCGAAACGGCCTGAACGGAGTACCTTTTCCAACCGGCTGTGCGACACATATCCTTGGGGAACCGGAACATAGCCAATCGGCTCCACCTCGTTGCGATGAGTATCACTCATTTCTTCAGTTCCCGGTTTATCGCGTTGGGTGGTTCGGCGGCCAGTGGTGCCGCAGAAGGTTCATTCTCGCGCGCTTCGGGGAATGCCTCGGCCAGCGCCAATCGGGCTGCATCCCGGGTCTCGCGCTCGTGCGCTGCAATCTCGCGGCTGACCCGCAACCAGGATGAGGAGCCTTTCAACGTGTGCTCCACCGGTGGCAGAACTTCTTTTATCTTGTCGGCTCCGTCCCGCATGCGGCTGGCTCCGTTCCAGGCCAGGGCCCAGACGCACTTCATATCCGGCTTTACCTCGCAGAACTCGCCGGGACGTACGCCGCCACATGGGCCATTGCGCAATTGCTTTGGGCAGTTCATCGGGCAGGACATGCCGGTCGATGACAACACGCATTGCCCGCACATCTTGCAATCGAACAACAGGGTTTTGACGCCCTTCTCGACCAGTGCGATGGGACGTTCGACGCGGTTATATCCGATCATTGCAAATAGCGGGTCCATCGCGACCATGCCGCGTTCGACACATTTATAGATCCACTCGAAAGTGCGGGCATGACGAATCGCGAACAGTCGCATTCGGTACATGGGTCTGCCTCCTGTGCTGGGTTCGTTCGAACCTGGCCGGGCTTTGATCCGGTGCGCCTTAATCCAGGGGACCGGATTTTCAGTCTAAACCCAGAGTTTTTTTTGAATCAAGCGGTTGGAGGCGGCTGACCTGAAATACTTGGATTGGCCTCGTGCATTTTCCCGGCCAAGCGAAATGTTCAAGGCTCATTCGCAGGATCGCATTCTTGGAATTCAAACTGCCGCTTGAACAAATTGACTCGCGCCGCTACGCAATCGTTTATGCACATCATCCGGGATATCCAGTTCGTCCAGCCAGAAGATCGCGGCGCCAGCGTGGCAATCGGGAATTTCGACGGCGTTCATTTGGGGCATCAGTCGGTCATTGAACTGGCCCGTAATGCTGCGCCAGACGCGCCGCTGGGTGTGTTGACCTTCGAGCCGCATCCGCGGGAGTATTTTGCGCCGGACACGCCTCCGTTCCGCCTGATGCGGGGCAATGCGCGGGCGCACCGGCTGGAAAAGCTGGGCGTAGAGAAGCTGTATGAACTGCCGTTCAACGCCGCGCTGGCAGGGCTATCGCCGGAAGAGTTTGCACGCAACGTGATCTGCGACGGGCTGGGCCTGTCGCATGTCGTGGTGGGGGCCGATTTCTGCTTTGGCAAGGGCCGCAGCGGCACGGCGCAGGATCTGGTGCGGTTCGGGCGGGACATGGGGTTCGGCGTGACGATTGCACCTTTGATGGAACGGTCGGAAAACGTTGTGTCCTCAACCGCCATTCGCACCGCGCTGAGCGACGGCCGACCACGGGACGCAGCCGCGATGCTGGGACACTGGCACCGGATCGAAGGCGAAGTGATCGGGGGCGAGCAGCGCGGGCGCGAGCTGGGCTTTCCCACCGCGAACATGTCCATCGAAGGGTTGCACCCGCCAAAGTTCGGTGTCTACGCCGTATTGGTGGACGTGTTGGATGGGCCGCATAAAGGCAGCTATCACGGCGCGGCCTCGATCGGGGTACGTCCGATGTTTAACGGCCAGGTGCCCAATATCGAAACCTTCCTGTTCGACTTTTCGGGCGATCTGTACGGGGCGACGCTGTCGGTGGGTCTGATCGACTTTTTGCGCCCCGAGATGACATTTGACGGGCTGGAGAGTCTGATCACGCAGATGGATGCCGACTGCAAACAGGCCCGCGGTATATTGACCACCCTATGAGTGTTGATCCGATTGAACGCACGGGCCTGCCTGCCCGGTTTTGGGAGCGCAAACCCCTGTGCCAAATGAACCAGCGCGAGTGGGAGGCGTTGTGTGATGGCTGCGGCAAATGCTGCCTGAACAAGCTGGAAGATGAAGACACGGGCGAGGTTGCCCTGACCTGCGTCGCGTGCCGCCTGTTGGATGACGAAAGCTGCCGCTGCGTACAATACGACATCCGGCATCAATTCGTGCCCGAATGCATCGTCATGACCCCCGACAATATCGACGAACATGCCTATTGGTTGCCACAAACCTGCGCGTATCGGTTGCTGTGGGAAGGCAAACCGCTTTACGACTGGCACCCGTTGATATCTGGTACAGCGGACAGTGTGCATGCCGCCGGGGTCTCGGTTCAGGGGCGCACAGTGTCCGAGTTTGAGACACCCATGGAAGAGTGGGAAGATTACATAATCGAGGAGCCAAGCTGATGCATTTCGCGTCTGACAATTCCGGGCCGGTTCATCCGCAGGTCATGGCCAGGCTGGCCGAGGTCAATCAGGGCTATCAGATGGCCTATGGTGCGGATACGCTGATGAACGAGGTGCGCGACCGTATCCGCAGCATCTTCGAGGCTCCGGGTGCTGCGGTCTATCTGGTGGCGACGGGGACAGCGGCGAATTCGCTGGCCCTTGCAACATTGTCAAAGCCCTGGGAAACGGTCTTCTGTTCCCCTGTCGCACATATCCACGAGGATGAATGCAACGCACCGGAGTTTTACAGCGGCGCCAAGCTGACCCTGGTTCCGGGCGGAGACAAGATGACCCCTGAGGCGCTGCGCGGGTCAATTCTGGGTGAAGAAACACGCGGCGTACATGGGCCGCAGCGCGGACCCGTGTCGATCACACAAGTGACCGAGCGCGGATCGGTCTATTCGCTGGCAGAGTTGCAGGCCCTGTGCGAGGTCGCCAAGACGTACGGCCTGCCCGTGCATCTGGACGGCGCGCGCTTTACCAACGCGTTGGTTACGCTGAACTGTTCCCCCGCGGATATGACCTGGAAAGCAGGTGTGGATGCTGTCAGTTTTGGCGGCACCAAGAATGGTCTGATGGGTGTCGAGGCGGTGGTGTTCTTTGATGAAAGCAAAGCCTGGGAGTTTGAGCTGCGGCGCAAGCGCGGGGCGCATCTGTTTTCCAAACACCGCTATCTCTCCGCTCAGATGGCCGCCTATCTGGAAGACGACCTGTGGCTGAAGATGGCACGTCAGGCCAATGACAATTGCGCCCGCTTGGCCGAGGGTTTGCGCGCCAAGGGGGCCGCGTTTCTGCACGAACCGCAGGCCAATATGATCTTTGCCTCATTCCCACGCGCGAAGCACAAGCAGCTGCATGAGGCCGGCGCGGTTTATCACCTTTGGGGGGCAGAGCTGGACGGCGAGGATGAAAACGAAAACCTCGCGTGCAGGCTGGTTTGCGACTGGTCCATCGGAGCGGCGGAGATCGATCAGTTTCTCAATCTGCTATAACGCCTGTCGGGGCGTTGGCCTGCCAGAACGCCCGCAGCAAAGCGCCGGTTTCGTCAGGGTGTGAAATCGGCAGCATGTGCCCTGCTCCGTTGACGCGTTCATGGCGCGCATCAGGCAGGCGCCGTTTCAGCCCTGCGCATATCGCGTGGATCACCGGCGGCGTCTCTGACCCGCTCAGCAGCAGGGTCGGCATCGATGCGCGCCGGAGCCGATCGGCGTCAAGCAACCCTGCCTGATCGTCATAGAGCACAGGCTGCACAGCCGGAACCGCATCGATTCCACGCACCATATTTGCCCGCGTGCGCTCGGGCAGATCAGGCCATTTGGGGCTGATCTTCGTGCTCCACGCCCTGTTGAACAGGCGCGCGGCCAAAACCTTGTCACCAGACGCGAAGGCCGCATTGACCGGCTCGGAGTCCCGTTCGTGCTGGTCGAACAACAGCGGCGCATCCTGTTTTGCAACTGCAAAGAACACGGGTTCGATCAGGATCAGGCTGCGCACGCGGTCGGGATGTTCGATCGCCAGCCTGAGCGCGATCATCGCCCCAAAGGAATGCCCGATTACATCCATGGGTTCCGTCAATTCAGCCAGGGCCGGTTTGGTCACAGCGTCAAAGAAATCACCCTGCCCGTCCCAATCCGGGCTGCGCCCATGCGACAGCATATCCGGGGCAATAAATGACGCGCAGCCATCCAGCGCACTGGCCAAACCAGACCAGGCACCGGAATGCGCAATCGTGCAATGGAGGGCGAGCAATTTCCGCCCCCCGTCACCCAAGTGCCTGACGAAAACGGATTGCATCACGGCCCTGACCGTCACCCGTTCATCTTGGCCAGATGCCGGTCCAGATCGTCCAGCCTGTCCTGACCCCAGAACCGCTGATCGTCGGGCGTGATATAGAACGGTGCGCCGAAGACACCCCGGTCCACGGCTTCCTCTAGGTTGGCGGCATAGGTTTCTGCCCCCACCAGCAAGCCGCTGTCTGCCAGACCGGGATCAAACCCGGCTTGCGTCAGACATTCGCGGATAACATCGTCCTGTGCGATATCCTTTTCCTCGGCCCAGCAGGCGCGAAGGAAGGAATGACACAGCTTGCCCACATCGCCCGAGCCGTCCTTGATCGCGGCAATAACCGCATAAGATGACGGGGCCATGTTGGTCGGCCAGTGCGCGGGTTTCAGATTGAACTCCATCCCCAGATTCTTGGATTGGCGCAGCAGCTCCTGTGCGCGGTATTCGATACGTGAGATATGCCGGTCTTTCGGAGGGGTTCCCCCGGTGCGCGCGAACAGGGCGATAATGTCCAGTGGTTTATAGTTGATCGTGGCGCCGTGTTTTGCCGCGATTTCTTCCAGCCGCATCCCTGCCAGATAGGAATAGGGCGAGAGTGTCGCAAAAAAGTAGTCAATCTGGGTCATGTGCACTTTCTCCGCTGCGTTACCTTTGCGGGACGGTAAGGCCATGCTAAGCGGTGTCAACATCACGATTCTGTCACATTGCCATTGCTGCCCGGGGACCTCAGCCGATGCCGACACTTCACGAACCCAAGCTTATCGCTGGGAACGCCAACCTTCCGCTTGCCCAAGCCATCGCACGCCGCATGAGCCTTTACCGAGGCGTTGATCAGGGTCTGGTCGATGCGCGTGTCGAACGGTTCAACGACGGTGAGATTTTCGTCGAAGTGTTCGAGAATGTGCGCGGCGAGGATATGTTCATTATCCAGCCGACCTCGAACCCGGCCAATGACAACCTGATGGAACTGCTGATCATCGCAGATGCCCTGCGCCGGTCGTCCGCGCAGCGGATCACCGCCGTGATCCCGTATTTCGGGTACGCCCGCCAGGACCGTCGCACCAAGGCCCGCACGCCCATTAGCGCCAAGTTGGTGGCCAACATGCTGACCGGGGCCGGGATCGAACGGATCCTGACAATGGACCTGCACGCGGCCCAGATTCAGGGCTTTTTCGATATGCCCGTGGACAACCTTTATGCCTCGCCCATCTTTGCGCTGGATGTGAAGCATCAGTTCAAGGGAAATCTGGATGAAATCATGGTGGTTTCACCCGACGTGGGCGGCGTGGCCCGCGCACGCGAACTGGCCAAGCGGATCAACGCCCCTCTGTCGATCGTGGACAAGCGCCGCGAGAAAGCGGGCGAAGTCGCCGAGATGACCGTGATCGGGGATGTGAAGGACAAGATCTGTCTGATCGTCGACGACATGTGCGACACCGCCGGAACGCTGTGCAAGGCGGCGCAGGTGCTTCTGGATAACGGTGCGAAAGAGGTTCATTCCTACATCACGCATGGCGTCATGAGCGGCCCTGCGGTGGAACGGGTGACAAACTCGGTGATGAAGTCGCTGGTGCTGACCGACACGATCCAGCCGACCAAAGAGATTTTGGGCGCCAAGAACATCCGCATTGTTCCGACCGCGCCTATCTTTACGCAGGCGATCCTGAACATCTGGAACGGAACCAGCGTGTCATCCCTGTTCGAAGACAAGACGCTGACGCCGATCTACGAATCCATGTACCAGATGGATTGAGTTTGGACGGGGCGACAGGATGTGTCGTCCCTTTCTTTTTGAACCATCGATTGCGCACAAGCCTGACCCATGTGCGCGATCAGCGACACAAGTGGACCGATCTCCATGACTGGCAACAAACGCATTGTTCTTTCCAGCGACCACGCGGCAATCGAGCTGCGTCAGGCCGTGGCCAACCACATCGCGCAGCAAGGCTGGGACGTGGTCGATATCGGCCCGACGACCTCTGAAAGCACCCATTATCCCAAACACGGCAAGGCCGCGGCACTGACTGTTGCCTCGGGTGATTGCGAGTTGGGTATTATCCTCTGCGGCACGGGTCAGGGTATCATGATGGCTGCAAACAAGGTACCCGGCATTCGCTGCGGCGTCTGTTCGGACGCGTTTTCCGCCCGGATGATCCGCCAGCACAACAATGCCAACATGCTGTCGATTGGTGCGCGTGTCGTCGGCGAAGGTCAGGCGCTGGATATTGTGGATGCGTTTCTGGGTGCCGAATTCGAAGGCGGCCGCCACGCTACACGGGTCGACATGATCGAGGCGCAGGACGACTGAGTCCCGCGCCTGTCCTGCAAGCCCCGGATCAGGAAATGTTCCAGTCGTCTGGATGCGCCACCTCTCCAAACGCGGTCCAGCTGATCCGGATGCGGGCAATCCGCGTGTCGGACCATGTCCGAAACACCGCTTCGAACCCTTCCGAGGTGATATTTTCTGCCTGAACCTCGGCGCGCAGGGCTGATGATGTGTCGACATCCCAAAGGGAAATCCCGATCTGAACCATGGGCGGGCTAAGAAACGTGCCCTTGAATTGGATGGGTTTCCGGCGTTCGCGGGGGCCTTCGCCAGTCCACATGTCCCCGCCTTCGGCAAATTCCGAAAACAGAACACTTTCACCCTGATCGATGCCAATGGGATGGGTTAGAAATTTTTTCATGTTTTCATCATTATACTTGAATTTCCGCAACTTACCCCGGCTTTCTGGCAAAAGCACGACAAAAAAACGGCCCCGCAATTGCGAGGCCGTTCCAATTTTCCACTGTTAAGCCAATTACAGGCTCATATGTGTCCCAAGGGCTTCCATGTCGGCCAGCAGCTTGGCGGCTTCGTCGACGATCGACATGTCGTCGCCGCCCTTTGCCGCTTCGTGCGAGGCGCGTGCCTCGGCAATCAGCTCGTCCATATGCGAACGGGTGATTTCCGAAACCGGAACCGCCTTTTCGGCCAGAACCGACAGGCTGTCGCCGTTGATCTGGGCAAACCCGCCGGTGACCAGGTATTCGCTGGACCCTTCGGGTGCCTCAACCTTCAACAGACCGGGGCGCAGCGTTGTGATGGTGGGGGCATGATCGGGCATCGCCGTCATGTCCCCGTCCGCGCCGGGAATCTGGACCGCGGTGACCTCGAGTGAAGCAAGGCTCCGCTCGGGGCTGACGAGGTCGAAATGCATCGTGTTTGCCATCAGGGATACTCCTTAGGCGGCTGCTGCTGCCATTTTTTCGGCTTTGGCGATCACTTCGTCGATGCCGCCAACCATCAGGAAGGCTGCTTCGGGCAGGTGATCGTATTCGCCAGCCACAACGGCCTTGAACGACGAGATTGTGACATCCAGAGGAACCTGAACCCCCGGCGAGCCGGTGAAGACTTCGGCCACGTCGAACGGCTGCGACAGGAAGCGTTCGATCTTACGGGCACGGGCCACGGTCAGCTTGTCCTCTTCCGACAGTTCGTCCATGCCGAGGATGGCGATGATGTCCTGCAGTGACTTGTAGCGCTGGAGGATCTGCTGAACGTCGGTCGCAACCTTGTAGTGCTCTTCGCCGACGATGGCCGGGTCGAGCAGGCGCGAGGTCGAGTCGAGCGGGTCAACCGCCGGGTAGATACCCTTTTCCGAGATCGCACGGTTGAGAACGGTGGTCGCATCCAAGTGAGCAAACGAGGTTGCCGGCGCAGGGTCGGTCAAGTCGTCCGCAGGCACGTAGATCGCCTGCACCGAAGTGATCGATCCGGCCTTTGTCGAGGTGATGCGTTCCTGCAGGGCACCCATGTCGGTAGCCAGTGTCGGCTGGTAGCCCACGGCGGACGGAATACGACCCAGCAGAGCCGACACCTCGGAACCCGCCTGTGTAAAGCGGAAGATGTTGTCGACGAAGAACAGAACGTCGGTACCGGACTGGTCGCGGAACTGCTCGGCCAGAGTCAGACCGGTCAGAGCAACACGCGCACGCGCACCCGGAGGCTCGTTCATCTGGCCGTAAACCAGGGCCACCTGGCTTTCCGACAGGTTGTCCGGCTTGATCACGTTCGATTCGATCATCTCGTGATACAGGTCGTTGCCTTCACGGGTCCGTTCACCAACACCCGCAAACACCGAGAAGCCCGAGTGCACTTTTGCGATGTTGTTGATCAGTTCCATGATCAGAACGGTTTTGCCAACGCCAGCGCCGCCGAACAGGCCGATCTTACCGCCTTTGGCGTAAGGGGCCAGCAGGTCAACCACCTTGATGCCGGTGACCAGAACTTCGGACTCGGTCGACTGTTCGGCAAAGGTCGGTGCGGGCTGGTGGATCGCGCGCGCTTCGGTTGCCTCAACCGGACCTTTTTCGTCGATCGGCTCGCCGACCACGTTCAGGATGCGGCCCAGGGTGGCGTTGCCAACCGGAACCGAGATCGGTGCACCGGTGTCGGTGACCACTTCACCACGGACCAGACCTTCGGTCGCGTCCATCGCGATGGTGCGGACAGTGTTTTCACCCAGGTGCTGAGCAACTTCCAACACCAGGCGCTTGCCGTTGTTGGTGGTTTCCAGCGCGTTCAGAATTTCAGGCAGCTGATCTTCGAAGTGCACGTCGACGACGGCCCCGATGATCTGTGTGACTTTGCCTTTTGCATTCGCCATGTTTCGTCTCCGGTTTGTCTCTACAGCGCCTCGGCGCCGGAAATAATTTCAATCAGCTCGTTGGTGATCACGGCCTGACGCGAACGGTTGAACTGGATCGTCAGCTTGTCGATCATCTCACCCGCGTTGCGTGTCGCGTTGTCCATTGCGGACATCCGCGCGCCCTGTTCAGACGCTCCGTTTTCGAGCAGAGCCGAGAAGATCGCGGTCGCAACCCCCTTGGGCAGCAGGTCGGCCAGAATGGCCTCTTCGCTGGGCTCGTAGTCGAAGATGGCACCGCTGTCGTCACCTTCCGATTCCTCGAACGAGGCGGGGATGACCTGCTGTGCCGTCGGGATCTGGGTCACAACGTTGACGAACTTCGAATAGAAGATCGTGGCAACGTCGAACTCGCCCCCGTCGAAGCGGGACAGGATGTCCTTTGCGATGTCCTGCGCGTTGGAATAACCCAGACGCTTGACCTCGCTCAGGTCCACATGCCCAACGAACAGATCGCCAAAATCACGCTTGAGCGCGTCGCGGCCTTTCTTGCCGACGGTCAGGATCTTGACCGTCTTGCCCTTGCCGCGCAGCTCTTCCGCCTTTTGACGGGCCAGCTTGGCGATGTTCGAGTTGAAGCCGCCACACAGGCCGCGTTCAGCTGTCATAACAACCAGCAGATGGACATCATCGCTGCCCGTACCACGGAGCAGCTTGGGGGCGCTGTCGCTGCCCCCGACCGACGCCGCCAGCCCCGCCATCACGGCATTGAACCGCTCGGCATAGGGGCGTGAGGCTTCGGCAGATTCCTGGGCGCGGCGCAGTTTTGCGGCCGCGACCATCTGCATGGCCTTGGTGATCTTGCGGGTCGATTTGACCGACTCGATCCTGTTTTTAAGGTCCTTCAGACTAGGCATCGGAACCTCCTATCAAGCGAAGGTCGCGGCGTATTCGTCGATCGCTGCTTTGAGTTTGTCGGACGCGTCACCTTTGATCTTCGGATCTTCGTCGGTGATCCACTGCAGCAGGTCAGCGTGCTTGCCGCGCAGATGCGCCAGCAGGCCAGCCTCGTAGCGGCCAACGTCTGAGACATCGATCTTGTCGAGGTAACCGTTGGTGCCCGCGAAGATGACGCAGACGATTTCCGCGTTGGTCAGCGGCGAGTACTGCGGCTGCTTCATCAGCTCGGTCAGGCGCGCACCGCGGTTCAGCAGCTGCTGGGTTGCGGCGTCGAGGTCGGAACCAAACTGTGCAAAGGCCGCCATTTCGCGATACTGAGCCAGTTCCAGCTTGACCGGACCGGCAACCGATTTCATCGCGTCGGTCTGAGCCGACGAGCCCACACGTGAAACCGACAGACCGGTGTTCACAGCAGGACGGATGCCCTGATAGAACAGTTCGGTTTCCAGGAAGATCTGACCGTCGGTGATCGAGATCACGTTGGTCGGAATAAAGGCCGAAACGTCACCACCCTGGGTTTCGATAACCGGCAGAGCGGTCAGCGAACCTGCGCCGAAGTCTTCGTTCAGCTTCGCCGAACGCTCCAGCAGGCGGGAGTGGAGGTAGAAAACGTCACCCGGATAGGCTTCGCGGCCCGGCGGGCGGCGCAGCAGCAGCGACATCTGACGGTAGGACACGGCCTGTTTCGACAGGTCATCATAGATGATCAGCGCGTGGCGGCCATTGTCACGGAAGTATTCCGCCATCGCGGTTGCAGCATAGGGTGCCAGGAACTGCATCGGTGCCGGGTCGGACGCGGTTGCGGCGACAACGATCGAATATTCAATCGCACCGGATTCTTCCAGTTTCTTCACCAGCTGGGCAACGGTCGAACGCTTCTGACCGATCGCAACGTAAACGCAGTACAGTTTCTTCGACTCGTCGTCGCCTGCTGCTTCGTTATAGACCTTCTGGTTCAGGATGGTGTCCAGAGCCACAGCGGTTTTACCGGTCTGGCGGTCACCAATGATCAGCTCGCGCTGGCCACGGCCAATCGGGATCATCGCGTCAACCGATTTCAGGCCGGTTGCCATCGGTTCGTGCACCGATTTACGCGGGATAATGCCGGGCGCTTTGACATCTGCAACGCCGCGCTTGGTGGCATTGATCGGACCTTTGCCATCCAGCGGGTTGCCCAGACCGTCAACAACACGGCCCAGCAGTTCATCACCGATCGGAACGTCCACGATCGAGTTGGTGCGCTTGACGGTGTCACCTTCTTTGATGTCACGGTCGGAACCGAAGATAACGACACCGACGTTGTCGCTTTCCAGGTTCAGCGCCATACCCATGATGCCGCCGGGGAATTCGACCATCTCACCGGCTTGAACGTTGTCCAGGCCATATACACGGGCAATCCCGTCACCGACGCTCAGCACGCGACCGATCTCGGCCACTTCGGCTTCCTGACCAAAATTCTTGATCTGGTCCTTCAGGATTGCAGAAATCTCTGCAGCTTGGATTCCCATTTATCCGACCTCTTTCATTGCATTCTGTAGGGAGTTCAGCTTCGAACGGATCGAACTGTCGATCATCTTCGAGCCCACTTTGACGACAAGACCGCCGATGAGGCTTTCATCCACGGTCGCATTGATAGTTACGGTCTTGCCCACACGCTCGGACAGCGTCTTGGACAGTTTTTCCAGTTGTGTCTTGGTCAGCGCCTTGGCCGAGGCGACATCGGCGGTCACTTCGCCACGCTCATCTGCCAGCATGTCACGCAGCACCTGCACCAGTTGCGGCACAACAAACAGGCGGCGTTTCTGCGCCATCAGAGCCAGCGTGTTGCGCAGGATGGCGTTCAGCCCCATCTTGTCAGCAACAGCGGCAATTGCTCCTTCTTGCTCGGCCCGCGAAATCAAAGGCGATGCGATCAGGTCACGCAGGTCGGCACTGTCGCCCAGTGCTGCTGCCAGATCATTGATGCCGGATTCCAGACCCGCAAGGTCATTATTCTCTTTTGCGATCTCGAAGATCGCGGTGGCATAGCGCTCGGCGATGCCTGTGGAAATCGAAGCTGGTTCGGACACGTCCACCCTTCCGATATTTGAGGCCCCGATTTTGGGTAGCGGCCGCTACCTTGGGGCGTGAGGAAACCCCGGCCAGACGGTCGGGGATCAAAATCACCGGGGATGTAGCAGAGGTGAACCAACCAAGCAATACGCTATAGCGGTAACAGATTTATCCACAAAATGTTAATTTTCATGCACTTACACCAAGTGCGACCGTTTGGACCCGTCAACCCGGTTGAAAAATGTTACGAATATGCAGGTTTTTGCGATTCCTGTGACTTTTTTCTCGCGAATTTGTCACTTTGGGATGCACGTGGTTGTCATGCAGGCTTTAGAAGACCGTCAAGCGCCTTGATCGGCTTCCTTATGGCATCTTTGGTGACATTACCCCGGGGCGGGTGGATGTTCTTTGTGACCTCAACCATCAACACCCCGCCCGCCATGACAGTTGGAATGCGCTGTCCGGTTTTTTCGATCAGACTGCCCGATTTCAACCAGAACCGCCGGAAGGACGGCGGCATGTAAAGAGCCGAGCAATGCGCCTCGGGCAGGAAGTAGTGTGATCTGAGCTGATTTTCCAGCTGAGTGGCGGAATAGGGACGACCAAAGCCAAATGGCGTTTTGTCCGTACGTGACCACAGACCCGCCCGGTTCGGAACAATGAACACGGCCCTGCCACCGGGGCCCAGAACGCGCCAGCACTCCTCCAGCAGCTGGTTTGGCCGCTCGGACGTTTCCAGCCCGTGCATCACCACCAGCTTGTCCACGTGACCGGTTTCAATGGGCCACCGGGTCTCTTCCGTCAGAACCGAGACATTGGGCATCCCCGCAGGCCAGGGCATCACCCCCTGCGGGCCCGGCATCAGCCCGATGACCCGGCGCGCATCGGCCAGATAAGGGCGCAGCAGCGGAACGGCAAAGCCAAAACCGGCAACGGTCTGACCTTTGGCTTCGGGCCAGAGCTCGGTCAGCCGCCCGCGAATAGCTGCCTGTGCCGCGCGCCCAAGGGTGCTGCGGTAGTAGAAGTTCCTCAGATCCTGCACATCAAGATGCATTGCGGACATCCGGTCAATCGGCTTAGCTGGGCGCAGTCTAGCAATGAAAGGGCAAAAGGCCATGCCTCTTGAAATCATTACAATCCCGTGCCTCAGCGACAATTACGCCTTTCTGGCCCATGACAGCGGCAATGGCCAGACTGCGCTGATCGATGCGCCCGAAGCCGCGCCGATTCTTGCAGCGCTGGAAGATCGGGGATGGACGTTGTCACATGTGCTGCTGACCCACCATCACTGGGATCACGTTGAAGGGCTGGCCGAAATTCTGGCCAAGCACCCCGCAAAGGTCATCGGTGCGGCCGCCGACGCGCACCGCCTGCCCCCGCTGGACCAGCAGTTTGCCGAAGGCGACAGCTTTGAGGTGGGTGGCGAACCGGTCGAGGTGCTGGACGTTTCGGGGCACACGGTTGGTCATATCGCGTTTTATCTTCCGCAAAGCGCGGTCGTCTTTACCGCTGACAGCCTGATGGCCCTCGGGTGTGGGCGTCTGTTCGAAGGCAGCCCAGCGCAGATGTGGGCGTCGCTGAGCAAGCTGGCCGCTTTGCCGGACGACACCCTGGTCTGCTCGGGGCACGAATATACACAATCCAACGCGAAATTCGCCATTACCGTCGATCCCGAGAACGCTGCGCTGAAACAGCGAATTGCCGATATCGACCGCGCCCGCGCCGCTGGCGAAGCCACTGTTCCGTCGGTTTTGGCGCTTGAAAAAGCCACCAACCCGTTCCTGAGGGCCACGGATCCGGCGATTCAGGCCCATCTTGGCATGGAAAACGCCGATCCTGTGGCGGTTTTCGCCGAAATTCGGGGTAGAAAAGACAGGTTCTGATGCTTATTTGCCCCTCTTCACGGCCACGGTCACAACAAATGTGACTGTCAAGTGAAAGAAAACCCTTGAAGCCGGGCCACGATCAACCAAACTCTAATAGTATGAGGACATGGTTGGGATGGGGTTCCGGCCGAAAGCCCGCCCCCTTCTGACCCAAGACAGAGGAGCACCCGCGTGCCTTCATTCTCGAGCACACTGGAACAAGCCATCCACGCGGCCTTGGCGGCTGCGAATGAACGGCGACACGAATTTGCAACGCTGGAGCATTTGCTGCTGGCGCTTCTGGAAGAACCCGATGCGGTGCGCGTCATGAAAGCGTGCAGCGTCGATCTGGACGAGTTGCGCAGCACTCTGGTTGAGTTCATAGACGAAGATCTTTCAAATCTGGTCACAGATATTGACGGGTCCGAAGCCGTACCAACGGCAGCGTTCCAGCGCGTCATTCAACGCGCCGCGATCCATGTACAAAGCTCGGGCCGGACCGAAGTGACCGGTGCCAATGTGCTGGTCGCGATATTCGCTGAACGCGAAAGCAATGCCGCCTATTTCCTGCAGGAACAGGACATGACCCGGTATGACGCGGTCAATTTCATCGCCCATGGCGTGGCCAAAGACCCTGCGTATGGCGAAAGCCGGTCGGTATCCGGTGCGGATCAGGTGGAAGAAGAAGCTCAGTCAGGTTCCGGCGACACAGAACAAAAGGAAAGTGCGCTTGGGAAATATTGCATTGACCTGAACGCGAAATCGCGTGCGGGTGATGTCGATCCTCTGATCGGGCGCGCGGATGAGGTGGAACGCTGTATCCAGGTGCTGTGCCGCCGCCGCAAGAACAACCCGCTGCTGGTGGGTGATCCGGGCGTGGGCAAAACCGCCATCGCCGAAGGTCTGGCGCACAAGATCGTCGCCGGAGAGGCGCCGGATGTCTTGGCAAACACCACCATCTACTCGCTGGACATGGGTGCGCTGCTGGCCGGGACCCGTTATCGCGGCGATTTCGAGGAACGCCTGAAAGCGGTTGTAACCGAGCTGGAAGAGCACCCCGACGCGGTGCTGTTCATCGACGAAATTCACACCGTGATCGGTGCTGGTGCAACCTCGGGCGGGGCAATGGATGCCTCGAACCTGCTGAAGCCTGCGTTGCAGGGCGGCAAGCTGCGCACCATGGGCTCGACCACCTACAAAGAGTTTCGCCAGCATTTTGAAAAGGACCGCGCCCTGTCGCGCCGGTTCCAGAAGATCGATGTGAACGAGCCTTCGGTTGAAGACAGCGTCAAGATCCTGCGCGGTCTGAAGCCTTATTTCGAAAAACATCACGACATCAAGTATACCGCTGATGCGATCAAAACGGCGGTCGAGCTGTCGGCACGTTACATCAACGACCGCAAGCTGCCCGACAAGGCCATCGACGTGATTGACGAGGCTGGCGCGGCGCAGCATCTGGTGGCGGAAAGCAAACGGCGCAAAACCATCGGCGTCAAAGAGATTGAGGCCGTGGTTGCCAAGATCGCCCGCATCCCGCCCAAGAACGTCACCAAGGACGATGCCGAGGTGCTGAAAGACCTCGAAGCCTCGCTGAAGCGGGTGGTGTTTGGTCAGAATCTGGCGATCGAGGCGCTGGCCAGCGCAATCAAACTGGCCCGTGCCGGCCTGCGGGAACCCGAAAAGCCCATAGGCAACTATCTGTTTGCCGGCCCAACCGGTGTGGGAAAGACCGAGGTGGCGAAACAGCTTGCGGATACGCTGGGCGTTGAACTGCTGCGTTTCGACATGTCGGAATACATGGAGAAACACGCAGTCAGCCGTCTGATCGGCGCACCTCCGGGGTATGTCGGGTTCGATCAGGGGGGCCTGCTGACCGACGGTGTCGACCAGCATCCACATTGTGTGTTGCTGCTGGACGAGATTGAAAAGGCGCACCCGGACGTGTTCAACATCCTGTTGCAGGTGATGGACCATGGGGAACTGACCGACCATAACGGCCGTACAGTGAATTTCCGCAACGTGGTGCTGATCATGACCTCGAACGCGGGGGCGCAAGAGCAGGCCAAGGCCGCGATCGGGTTCGGTCGTGACCGTCGCGAGGGCGAAGACACCGCCGCGATTGAACGCATGTTCACGCCGGAATTCCGCAACCGACTGGATGCCGTGATCTCGTTCGCGCCGCTGCCGAAAGAGGTCATTTTGCAGGTGGTCGAGAAATTCGTCCTGCAACTGGAAGCGCAGTTGCTGGATCGTGGTGTGACCATTGATCTGACACCCAAAGCCGCCGAATGGCTGGCGGATAAAGGGTATGACGACAAGATGGGTGCGCGCCCGCTGGGTCGCGTCATTCAGGAATACATCAAGAAACCGCTGGCCGAAGAATTGTTGTTTGGCAAGCTGGCAAAAGGCGGTGTGGTCCGTGTCTCGGTCAAGAAAGGTGATCTGGATCTTGAGATCCTTGGCCCGGATCAACCGCGCATTTCGGGTGACAAGCCTCCGCTTCTGACGGCGGACTGATCGCCCGCCGCATTTAACAGAAAACCCGCCTACCAAGGCGGGTTTTTTTGGTTTCGCCCAGCGCTGGCAAGGCCCACCCGCCTACCCGGCGTCGCGTTGGCATCTCGGTTAGGCCGCGTGTGAAACGTCTGGCGGACATGCACCGCCTTGATTTTCCAACGGTTCGGGTCACTGTGGCCGGGATCGCCACTAACCGATTGCGGATCGGCTGTTTGTTTTCGTGGCTGCTAAGGGCCAGTGTCTTTACCTTTCGGTCAGCTTCAACTCGATCCGGCGGTTTTGCGCGTATGCCTCGGGCGTGTCAGCGGGGTTTACGGGCTGGAATTCTCCAAACCCGTTAGCCGCAAGGCGGTTGGGCGGAATGCCCAGCGCGTCAACCATATAGCGCACAACCGACAGCGCGCGACCCTGGCTGAGCTCCCAGTTGTCGCGATACCTGCCCGACCCGGCCAGAGGAACGTTGTCGGTATGGCCGTCGACCCGGATCACCCAGTTCAGACCCGGCGGGATTTCAGCGGCAACACTGCGCAGGATGCTGGCCACCTTGGCGACTTCCTGCTGCCCTTCTGCGGACAGCACGGCGGACCCGGTCGGAAACAGAACCTCGGACGAGAACACGAACCGGTCGCCTTCGATGCGCACCCCTTCCTGACCGCCAAGGACGTCCCGCAAACGACCAAAGAATTCCGAGCGATAGCGTTGCAGGTCCTCGGCCTGTGCCGCCAGTTCCTGGTTCTGCCCGGCCAGAGCCTCGGCCTCGGCCTCAAGACGCAGGCGTTCCGCTTCTTCCAGCAGACGGCGCCTGCGTTCTTCGGATGCGGCACGGGCCAGTGCGGCATTCAGGTCCTGCCCTAACGTCTGAATCTGCACCTCGGCGGCGGCGTTGCGTTCTTCAAAATCATCAAGCAAAGCCTGCAAAGAGCCCAATTGCCCGCGCAGGGCGGCGATCTGCTGGTTCAGCAGGGCGGCTTCTCGCTGCGCCTCGGCAGAGATTTCTTTTTCATCCGAAAGCGTCGCATTTGCGAGGTCCAGCAAGGCCTGCCGCTGCTCGGCCAGAGAGCGTTGCGCATCGGCATCCGCCTGCGCTTGTGTCTGCGCCTGCAAAGCGGCTTCAAGCTGGGCCCGCAGTTCATCCGGGTTCACGTCACCAAACTGACGCTCCAACTCGGCACGCGCCGCTTGTGCTGCCGCCAGCAGGGTGAGTGTGTCTTCAGCCTCTTTGCGTTGCGCTTCGAGTGCGAGTGTCATGGCCGTCAGTTCGGCATCGGCATCCTGAAGGCGGTTACGCAATGCTTCGGCGGCGGCGGCTTCGGCCAGACGGGCGGCCTCTTCATCGCTGAGCTGCTGTTCAAGGTTGGTGATCTGGGCGTCTCGGTCGGCGCTGCCTTGCTCCAGATCCGCCACCAGTGCTTCCAGTGCTTCCCGACGGGCAGCGGCCAAACGGGCGGCTTCGGTCTGTGCGTCGATTTCCTCGCGGCTTTGGGCAAGCGCCAGGTTCAACGCCTCCTGCTCGGTCAGCAGTTTCGCGCGCTGCGATTCAAGCGCTGCAATATCACCCAGTGCCCGTTCCTGTTCGGCCAACAGGGCGGCAACTTGCGCTTCGAAATTGGTGATCCGGGTCTGTGCCTGATCCAAAGCGGCAGCCTGACGGTCGCGCTCGGTGGTCAGTGATGCGATCAGTGACTGGGCTTGCGCCAGATCGTCTTCGGCCTGCGACAAGGTGGTATTCAACGCCCCAAGCCGCGCCTGCAACCGGCTGTTTTCGCGTTCTTCCAGCCCCAGCGCCCCCGCCAGCGCCGCGATTTCGTCGGCCAATGTGGTCAGTTCGTCTTCCTGACCCGAGATGGTTTCGCGCAGCACAAACTGGATCACCATGAAGATGGTCAGCACAAAGGTCAGCACCATCAACAGCCCCGTCATCGCGTCGACGAAACCGGGCCATACCGAGCCCTGGAACCGTTGACCGGTGCGGCGGGACAGCGCCATGGGCTATTCTCCTTCCGGCGAGGTGCGTACCGCACCGCGCGGCAGGGTCAGCGCCTTGACCAGCAGTTCAATATCCTTGCGGAACTCGTTCATGCTTTCCTGACGGCCCGCCGATATCTCTTCGAGGATACGCAGCAGTTGCACATCCATCGAGCGCAGGCGCATCCGGCTTTCGGCGTCGATACCTTCACCCGCACCGTGATCGCGCATGTGATCCAGCAGGGCTTCCTGACCCAGCGCCACGCGCTCCAACGCCGCTGTGACACTTTCGGTATTGGCCTGACGGTTGTTCATCTCACCGATCACATCGACCAGCAAACCCAGCTTGGCGGAAACCTCGGCCCGGTCGCTTTCCTGCGCTGAAAACAGATCCTGCAACGCGTCCATCTGTTCGGACATGGCGTCCAGCACCGGCGTGAGCACGGCAATTTCGGCACCGCCTTCTTCTCCACCCGCGAAACCTACACGGGTGATCGAAGACAGCCATTCTTCGAGCTCGCGATAGAAACGGTTCTGGCCGTGCCCTGCGAAAACTTCGAGCAGACCGACGATCAGCGACCCGGCCAGACCCAGCAGAGACGACCCGAACGCAACGCCCATCCCCTGCAACTGCGCTTCGAGCCCGGTCATCAGGCGGTTGAAAACGGCCAGCCCTTCTTCGCCCTCCTGCGGATTAAGGCTGCGGATCGTATCGACGATGGCAGGTACGGTTGTCGCCAGCCCGAAGAACGTACCCAAAAGACCCAGATAGATCAGCACATTGGTGATATAGCGGGTGATCTCCCGCTCTTCCTCGACCCGTTCGGCCACGGAATCCAGAATGGAGCGGGTCGAGGTCGAACTGATCTGCGACCGCGCGCCCCGTTCGCGCAGCAACGAGGCCAAAGGTGCAAGCAATTGCGGCGTGCGGGCGTCTTCGCGAACAACACCGCCAACAAAGGCCTCGATCCAGCGCACGGACCCGATCAGTTGTGTCACCTGATAGAAACAGGCGAGAACGCCGATCAGAAACACCATCAGGATAAAGCCGTTCAGGTACGGGTTGGCGAAGAACACCGGTAACACATAGGGCAGCGCCAGAAACACACCCAGCCCGGACAGGCCGATCGCCATCAACATCAACAGAATCTGCCGTGTTGGATGCGAGAAATGGGGTCTCGCGCCCTGATGTGCCTGCGCCATGCGCGTGGTTCCCGGTATTTGCCTGCTCTGCGTCGAAACTAGCGAAATTCCACTGGTGACGCCAAGAGTTTATGCGGTAATACTGCGCACCCGTTGCGCCAACCACTCAAGATCGGGGTCGCGCAGGCCGATCTCGGCCAGATGTTCGGCGGTATTGTAAAGGTATTCGTCATTCGGGCCGCGTCCGCCAACCGCATGGGCGATGATCCGGGCCTGATCCTCCAACGGCATGCCACCGCAGTATTGCACGTGGTCCGCATCGATCACATAGGTCACGGCGTTGACGATGTCACCATTTTCCAGGTGCACATCCAGCATACGTTCGACATAGGCCGACGAGATCAGCTCGCGCTCGCGCAGTTCGTGCAGGGTGCGGTCTTCGTGACCGGTTTCAACCGCAAGGGCCAGACCGGTACAAATCGCGTTTGCCTGTTCGTCCAGCGCCAGCACCAGCCCCGGTTCTTCCTCGGTTCCCCGATGGTGGATCGAGCTCATGCAGAAGGACCGGGCATAGCCATGCAATGTCGCACGTTCGCTGCGCGCGACCGGAAAGCCCGGATTCCACAGCAGCGATCCATAACCGAAAACCCACATCGTCATTGCACTGGTCCTTGCCCGTTTGGGCCTATAAACATCAATTCCGAGGCAGGAAAAAGGGCCAAAGCTCATGCGCCGTGTCATACGAGTGATCATTTTTATCGGCGTCCTGTGGAGCGCATATTGGTTTGTCGCCGGATATGGTCTGCGCGCGGCGATCACTGGCTGGTTTGATCAACAACAGGCGCGCGGCTGGCTGGCTGATTTCTCGGACGTGGCAACGGCAGGGTATCCGACCTATCACGTGACTCGTCTGAACAACCCTGCCCTTGCAGATCCGGTGAATGGCACAGCCTGGCGTGCGGACTGGATCGAATTCGAAAGCCCCGCGATCTGGCCCGGCCGGCAGGTGCTGCGGTTTGCCGAGACGCCGCAACGACTGTCTTACTACGATCAAACCTCAACGATTGTCGCCGATGAATTGATTGCAGAACTACAGTTGCAGCCCGGCGTTTCGCTTGTGCTTGAGAAACTGGCGCTGACGGCAGGGGCATGGTCGGTGACCGAAAACTCCACAGCGCTGGCCGCCGGGGACACCCTGAGCCTGATCATGGCGCAAACATCCCAGCCCGAAGCCTATGCCATTACCGCCCGCGCGGATGGGTTCACACCCGGTAACCGGTTGCGGGCCCTTATGAACTCGGCCGCGTCGCTGCCGCAGTCCTTCGAAACGCTGGAACTGGACATGATCACCACGTTCAGCAAAGTCTGGGACAGGTCAGCGCTGGAACACAGCAGACCACAGCCCGTGGCCATCGACCTGCGACTGGCCGAGATCAAATGGGGTGGGTTGCGTCTGTTTGCTGCCGGTAAACTGGATGTAGACGCGCAGGGTGTTCCCAGTGGCGAGATCGCCGTCAAGGCCGAGAACTGGCGCGATATGGTCGACATGGCAAACGCGGCAGGTGCCCTGCCTGATCAGGCGGTTGATCCTGTCACCCGCGCACTGAATTTTCTGGCAGGGCTGGGCGGCAACCCCAACGCGCTGGACCTTCAGCTGAACTTCCGGGATGGTTTTGTCGCCCTGGGGCCGGTGCCGCTGGGCCCTGCCCCGCGGCTGATCCTTCGTTAACGGCAATACGCTCCGCTGCGGTAGCGTGCCGTATCCAGATGGAAATGATCGCGATGGTAGCTATCCGAGTTCGGCCCCAAAACGGTGCCGAACGGGCCACACGCGCCGCGCCAGATTTTCTGCAGCTGCTTCTGTGACGGGTTCTTGCGCCATCCTTCCAAGACGGTCACCACCTCACCATCGGCCATTTTGAAGGCCGAAATATCGATCGCGCGCCCTTTGCCGTGCTCGGAAATCCGCGCGCCTTTGCGGTTGTTACGGGTTCGGCAGGCATAATGAGCCGCCACTTGCAATTCGACCACCGGGCCGCGACGTTTGAAGGTGGGTTTGACTGTCTTATCGACCCATTTGTTCAGCGCAACGGCGGTGCCGCAATCCATTGTCGACGGGCGGCTGAGTGCCACACCGGAAACAGAGGTGATCTGCACTGCATCTTTTACGCCACAGGCTGAATTCTCGCTGCCGACCCTGCCGACGGGCTTGCCCTGAATTGCGATATCTCCGCAAACGGACCCTTTGCGCAGCTTGCGTTTTTTGAAAAGCACCTGCTGTTCAAGCGATTCAGGTCTCATGTTAGGCATCAGCGAGGTGTCGGGCCCCAGCAGTGGCAAATCCGAAGGTCGCGCCAGGGCGGCAGTGACCTGCGGTGAAACCGGACGTGAGATGGGGCGCAGATCGGTTATGGCCGCGACGGACACCGGGGCAACGGCGGACACAACCTGTACGTTGTGCTGGTCCAGAATCGGACGTGCAGGAGGAACCAGAGATCGTTCCAGAGGTGCTGCCTGTGTGGCCATGGCGCACAACGCCATGATCCCGATCAGAAATTGCCCCCGGTATGACCTCATGAACCTGCCTTTCCCCGCCCGAAATCCGGTGCGTCGGTGTCCTGCCCTGCATCGATGATGCCGCGACGAATAGCACGGGTATGGGTGAAGTAGTCAAACAAATGTTCCCCGTCCCCGGTGCGGATGGCACGTTGCAGCGCAAACAGCTCCTCCGTGAACCGGCCCAGGATTTCCAGTGTCGCATCTTTGTTGGACAGGAACACATCACGCCACATGGTCGGGTCCGATGCCGCGATGCGGGTGAAATCCCGAAAACCCGCGGCCGAGTATTTGATCACTTCACTATCGGTCACCCGGCGCAGATCGTCGGCCACACCAACCATCGTGTAGGCGATCAGGTGCGGCGCATGGGACGTGACGGCCAGAACCAGATCGTGATGATCGGCGTCCATCTCATCCACATGGGACCCCATACCTTCCCACAACGCCCGAAGGCGGGCGATTGCATCCGGGTCGGTCCCTTCGACAGGCACCAGCAGGCACCAGCGATTGTCGAACAATTTTGCGAAACCCGATTCCGGACCGGAATGCTCTGTCCCAGCCAAAGGATGCGCGGGAATGAAATGCACACCTTCGGGGATATGCGGCTGAACCGCCTGAATGACATGCCGCTTGACCGACCCCACGTCCGACAGGGTCGCGCCGGGCTTGAGCACGGGCGCGATGTCTTCTGCGACGGCCCCCATTGCCCCCACGGGCACGCAAAGAACGACAAGATCCGCACCTTCGACCGCTTCGCGCGCCGTGTCACAGACGCGGTCGCACAGCCCGATTCTGCGCGCCGTGTCACGTGTCGCCTCGGACCGGGCATAGCCGGTCACTTCCCCGGCCAGGCCTCCACGCTTGATCGCCCAGAACATGGAGGACGCAATCAGGCCCAGCCCGATCAGCGCAACCCGGTCGTAAATCTGGCTCATGCTGCACCCTCTTTGAATGCTGTAATCGCCGCAACGACGCGGCGGCAGGCTTCCTCATCGCCCACGGTGATCCGCAGGGCATTCGGCAGGTTGTAGCCTGCAACCCGGCGGACAATCAAACCCTGCGTCTTCAGATAGTCGTCACAGGCCTCGGCCTCGGTCCTGTCGGCAAAACGCGCGAGGATGAAATTGGTGCAGGACGGGTCCGAGGGCACGCCGATCTTGTCCAGCTCCTCGGCCAGCCACACCCGAAGGCGCGCATTTTCGGATTGGCAGAACGTCAGGAATTCGACGTCGCTGATCGCTGCTTCGGCTGCGGCCAGTGCTGTCAAAGACAGGTTGAAGGGCTGACGCACCCGGTTCAGTACATCGATAATCGATTGGTGCGCATACCCCCAGCCGACCCGCATCCCGCCCAGCCCGTACACTTTCGAGAATGTGCGGGTCATGATCACGTTCTCATACGCATCCACCAAAGACGCGCCGCCATCGAAACCGTCGACGAATTCGGCATAGGCGCCGTCCAAGACCATCAGGCAGGTATCGGGCAGACCCTGCGCCAGACGGTCCAGTTCGTCGTTCGAGATCATGGTCGAGGTCGGGTTACCGGGGTTGGTGACAAACACGATCCGCGTTTGGCTGGTTGCGGCGGCCAGAATGGCATCCACATCAACTTTGCGGTCGCGCTCGGCCACCATGACCGGCGTGGCACCTGCCATGCGGGCAATGATCGGGTACATGGAAAACCCGTGCTCGGTATAGATCACCTCATCCCCCGGCCCTGCATATGCCTGAGCGATGAATTGCAGCACCTCGTCGCTGCCGACACCGCAGATGATCTGCGCAGGGTCCAGCCCGTGACGTGCGCCGATGGCCGCGCGCAAACTGGCGTGGTCGGTGTTGGGGTACCGATGCAAAGTGGCCGCGCTGTCGCGCACCGCCTCAATTGCTTTGGGGCTGGGGCCGAACGGGTTCTCGTTCGAGCTCAGCTTGATCACATGCTCAACCCCCGCCACATGTGACTGGCCGCCCTGATAAAGCGCGATGTCCATAATGCCGGGTTGCGGGGTGATCTTGGTCATGAGAGGCTCCGTTGATTGGGCCCCTCATACCTGTCTCAACGGATTGAGAAAAGCGGCAATTCCATCATGCGGCCTTGAAGCGCGCAGTCGCCGGGTCGGCGTTGTAATACGGCACGAATTCCTCGGTACGGCGCGACAGGTCATTGACACTGTCGATGATGAATTGAACCGTTTCCTCGCTCATCAGGTACGAGAAATTCAGGCGTACCCAGCCGGGTTTCTTCATCTCTTCACCCGCAGACAAGGCCGCGTGCAGCGCCTCGGACGCGGCGCGGTCAATCCCCAGCAGGCGGTGGGCATAAGGCCCTGCGCAGGCACATCCGCCACGTGCCTGAATGCCGTAGACGTCGCTGAGCATCCGGGTAAACAGCTGCTGATGCACAGGCTGTCCCGCGTTGTCGCGCACAAGGAAAGAGAAGATCGGCAGGCGATGCGAATTATTGACCCCAAGCAATGTCAGGTGCGGGTTATCCTTCCACCCGTCCAGCGCCATCTGGTTGTACTGCGCCTCGCGTCTTGCGATTTCTTCCGTGCCGACGACATCCTTGACGATAAAGGCCAGCGCCGCGCGGATATCACCGATCACGTTGGGCGTTCCCGCCTCTTCCCGCGCAGACAGGTCCGCACTGTAGTCATGCCGCCACGGTGACACGAAACTGACGGTGCCGCCGCCCGGCCAGCTGGGGCAGTTCCGTTTGACTGCAGCCCGGTTTACGATCAGAACACCCGACGCGCCCGGGCCACCCGGGAACTTGTGCGGGGAAACGACAATCGCATCCTTGCGCGCGTCCACCGGCCCCATATCCATCGGCAGGTAAGGCCCGCCACCGGCGTAATCCCAAATCGCCACGGCACCGTGCGCCTTGAGCAACCGCGTCACCGGATCAGGGTCCGTGACAATTCCGGTTACATTGGACGCCGCCGAAAAGGAACCGATCAGAAGATCTGCGCCCGCATGGGTCAACAGCGCGGTTTCCAGCGCCCCCAGGTCAACACCGCCACCTTCGGCTTCGGGGATTTCAACCACAAGTGCCTTGCTTTCCCGCCACGGCAGGATGTTCGAGTGATGCTCGTACGGACCAATCAAGACAACCGGTTGGTCGGCCTCTGCCACCCCGAGCAGGCTGACCAACCGGTTGAGCCCCGCAGTGGCGCCAGACCCGGTGAAGATCACCGCGTCCTCTTCCTGGGCACCAACAATGCGGGCTATTTCCGCCCGCGCCTCGCGGCGCAGATGTGTCATGTAAGATCCGCAGTAAGAGGCCTCGGTGTGGCTGTTCGCGTAAAACGGCAACACATGTTGCGCCACAAAGTCTTCGACCTGCCGCAAGGCGCGACCCGAAGCGACGTAATCCGCATAGACAAGCGGCACGTCCCCATGCAGACCCGGGATCAGAACATTCTCTCCGATCAGCCCATCGCGCAGGTTTGAATTGTGAGCGGTGGAACAGAGTTCCGCACGAAACTTGGACAGGGACATTGCATTGGCTCCTAACTGTCCGACTAATGTGATTTATTGTCAGCGCGAAAACTTCACCTATTATTGCATAGATTTTAAAATCTTTGTGTCATATGATCAGTAATGGCATCAAAATTGGATCAAATTGACACACGCATTCTGAAAGAACTGCAGAAGGACGCCACCCTGTCGCAACGGGAGTTAGCGGATCGTGCGGGGCTTTCGCAGAACGCCTGCTGGCGGCGGCTGAAGGCTTTGAACGAAGATGGCGTCCTGATCGGTTCAACCGCCCGCATCGCACGCGAGAAATTGGGCCTGAGCCTTGTGGTCTTTGTCATGCTGCGCACGCGGCATCATTCGGCCGAGTGGCTACAGGCCTTTCGCAGCCACGTTCTGACGATCCCCGAGGTCGTGGATTTTCATCGGATTGGCGGTGACTACGATTATCAGCTGAAAGTCGTCACACAGGATATGGCGTCTTACGACAAGGTGTATCAACGGCTGATCGAAAAGGTCGAGCTGGACAGCGTCACGTCGTATTTCGCGATGGAAGCAATCGCCGAAGGACGGCCTTTGCCGATATGATCACGCCGTAAACAGCGGGCGTTTTTGTTTGAAAAAGGGCACCATGATGTCGCGGAACGCGACCAGTTTTGCCGAAGGCCAAACGTCCGGGTGCGCCACGATCCAGATATCTGCGTAGGGTTGCGGTGAAAGGACCGGAACCTGCACCAAGCCCCGAAGTGAGCGGCCCAGAAACACCGGCATACGCACAACGCCCAACCCTGATTGTGCGGCAGCCGCCATCGCGACCATGTCATCAAAGCGCATATGTATCCGCGAGTTCGGATAGATTTTGTCGACGCCGTCCGGCAGGTTCGGCTGCTTTTCGTAAAGCAACCAATCCACGGGCGCGTTCGGATCTTGCTGCATTCGCGCGGCCCATTCCGACGTTGCAAAACAAGCGCTGTGCTGTTGCGTCAGGCGCAGACCTTTCAACGTATCGCCGGGGTTGCGGCTGATCCGGATCGCAATGTCGGCTTCGCGTCGATTAAGGTCCAGAATCTCGTTTGCCGCGCGCACCTGCAAAGACACAGCAGGGTGCCTTTGAGCAAACTCGCCCAGCGCCGGGGCCAGCACAAGGGCAATTAACAGTTGCGGCGCGGTTAAGGTCAGCTGCCCTTCCAACCGGGCATCCCGCCCTGACAAACCGCGCAGCATTGCGTGTTCTGCGCTTTCCATCCGGGCAGCATACGCAGCGACTAGGTGCGCTGCTTCTGTCGGTCGATACCCGTCGGTCAGCCTTTCGAACAGCACTTCGCCTGTCGCAGCTTCGGCGCGGGCTATACGGCGGGCAACAGTTGTGTAGTTGACGCCAAGCTCTTGTGCCGCGGCGGACAGGGTACGCCTGCGGACCACGGCGAGTACGGCCCGGTAATCATCCCAATAAATATCCATACATGCAAATTTGCACATCATTGATGCAAATACACGCGTTTTCGCAAAGCAGATCACACCCTAGCTTTTGCCCACACATCAAGGAGCAAAGCCATGATCTATGCCTACGCAAAACTTACCGTAAAGAATCCCGACGCGCTGGCCGCTTATCGCGAACAGGCCGGGCCTGCACTGGCCCGCCATGGCGGAAAGGTCGAACACGCCACCAAAGAAACAACCGCGCTGGACGGCACACCGGACTTGCCTGACGTTGCAGCCCTGCTTTCCTTTCCCAACAGGGACGCGGCGCTGGGATGGATCAACGACCCGGAACTAAAAGACATTCACGAGCTGCGTCGCAGCGCAGGCGCGTCGGATATCGTTCTGCTGGGCTGAAAATGAAAAGAGCCGCACCCAAAGGTGCGGCTCTGAATGCCAGGTCGGAATGCGAAGATCAGTTCTTCGCGTAGAATTCGACGACCAGGTTCGGTTCCATCATGACCGGGTACGGCACATCGCTCAGGCCCGGTGCGCGAACGAACGTTGCAGTCATTTTCGAGTGGTCGGCATCGATGTAGTCAGGAACATCACGCTCGGCCAGGGCAACAGCTTCCAGAACAACAGCCAGTTGCTTGGACTTGTCACGCACTTCGATGACGTCGCCTTCTTTGACGCGGTAGCTGGGGATATTCACCCGCTTGCCGTTCACTTTGACGTGGCCATGGTTCACGAACTGACGCGCCGCGAAGACGGTCGGTACGAACTTGGCGCGATAGACGACGGCGTCCAGACGGCGCTCCAGCAGGCCGATCAGGTTTTCACCGGTGTCGCCTTTTACACGCTCGGCTTCGGCATAGATGCGGCGGAACTGCTTTTCGGTCAGGTCGCCGTAGTAGCCTTTCAGCTTCTGCTTGGCACGCAGCTGCAGACCGAAGTCCGACAGTTTGCCCTTGCGGCGCTGACCGTGCTGGCCGGGGCCGTATTCACGACGGTTGACCGGGGATTTCGGACGACCCCAGATGTTTTCGCCCATCCGGCGGTCGATTTTGTACTTGGCAGACGTGCGTTTGGTCACGGCTGATCTCCTTCTTTAGGTCGATGCCCAAACGGGCAACTATGAAGGGCGTTGTCCTCTTGAGGTTTCCCTCATGACAGGCTTCCCCTTGCGGGGGCCACCAACACCAATGAAGCCGCGCTTATATCCGCAAAGCCGGCAGAGTCAACACGGCATTCAACGCAGTTTCGAATATCTGCAAAGATATGTTCGCCGCAGGCAGCACAGGCCCCTGCGCGCATAGCGACGGTTGCCGTCACACCGCTTTCATCAAGAAAAATGCAGGTCGCGTTCAGGCCGGAAAGGCAACGACATTCCCGCCGCCTTCAACACCCGCCTTGTGCACCATCACAACCTCGGTCACGTCGACGATCCAGAATTCTTCATCCCGTGGCGGGCATGCGCCATCGAAAACGATGGTCGGTGCTGCATCATTGGTGTCGGCAACAAGGTTGGCTGAAAACCGCTGCGACCCATTGGTAAGTGTCAAAGCACCAGTCACGTGGCCGGAAACTTCCCGGACAATCGGGAAGCGGTTTTGTATGCGGGTTGCAGCGCCCCGCGCATATCCAATCTGTTCGACGCTGCTCTCGGCTTCTGCGCTCAGCACTATCGCCTGTCCGCGCCATGACCAAGCCGCGCCGACGGCCAGACACGCCAGAGGCGCGTCCTCGAGTCCGTCAATTTCAGTTTGATCCCATGAAATGGCTACCTGACCGTTAACTCCGGCTCTCATCTGCCCACTCGCACTATTTAACATCCCGATATTCAATCATTGCTTATCAGCACCAAATCCGGCGGAAAAGAGACAGGAATGAAGCATTCACAAGAATGTTGCAGAAGTGAATCAAAAATATGTGTTTGCCTTGATCCAAGCTGATTATCTGAGCATCAGCTTGCTGCGGCGACCCAGGGAATGGTTTCTGATCAGAGATCAAGATGGAAAAACCCACCCGTGAGAGTGGTGGTCACACTTCCTTAGTCAGACATGCGATCCGACGGAGCGTTTTGGTGATGGGCGCTAAGCTGCTGCTGGACCGTCCATGGACCTTGACGCCGAGTGTAACAGCATTGGCGGCAACAAGCGTTCTTTTGACCTTGTGCACTGGTGTGGCCCTGCCGATCTATTTCAAACTGGTGCACACGCTAGGGTCCATGGACGTCGCAAGCCAGGCGTATCTGCGCGCCGGTGTCGGTGTGATGCCGGGTCTGGCCATCCTGGGTGAGACATTAACCTGCCCTGTGGCGATAGGGCTTTTCTCGGTCATTGGTGCACCTGCAGTATTTCACCAGCCGCCATGGACCGCCCTGTTGAATCGGCTCATAGCTGCCTTACCTCAGCGACCGTCGATGCCGTGGTGCGGCCTGTTCGTTTTCGTAAGGTCGCGTGACGAGACCGCATTCGAGAAAACACCCCGCTTGCGAACTGCAGACGGGGCGCTTTGCCAAAACGACTAGGTTGTTGGGGTTCAATAACCCGCGGTAAAGGCGGCACGTGGAAATTTGGGCGATTGGGCCTCATCTACAATTGCCACTGCAAAATCTTCCATGGAGATTTCTGAGTTGCCGGCGTCATCAACAATCAGGTTATCTGTGTCGGTTCTGAATACGCCCCGGCGTTCACCGGGCTGCAATAAGGCGGACGGGCTGGCATAGGTCCAGTTTGCTGAGGCATCCGATGAACAGAGTTCCCACTGCGCCATGGATGCACGTGCGGTTGGGACTATGCTTTCAGGCAGAAAGTCTGGATCTGATAAGACAGTGTGCGGGCTGCCATCGGGCATATGCAGACGAGCGGCACCCCCAATAATAATTACGCGAAGACGGACAAGAGATGCGACATGCAGGATGGATCGGGTCAAAGCAACAATTTCACCTTCACGCCCGGCCGGTGTACGCACAGCGCTTATGGCCAAATCCTGGCCAGCCATCGCAGCGGCCAATGCCGCAGGGTCTGCGACATCTGCAACAACCGGCTTGGCACCCTTGGGTAGTTTTTTGAGCCCCGCCTCGTTTCGAACTGCCGCAGTAACCTCATGGCCACGCGAAATGGCCTCAGTCACGACACGAGAACCGACGTCGCCAGTGGCACCAAATACAACAAGTTTCATGAGCATTCTCCTTTTGAGACGAGGTGTGAATTGGAAGTTCTTGAAAGTACGGAATTGCCCATCTGCCCAGCACGCTGTCCAAGCCAGATTGCCGTGAGCACAACCCCGGCTCCGGCGATCTGGGTGGGTGTCAAAGCCTGACCAAGAAGCATCCATCCAATAATGACTGCGGAAAGCGGGCTGAGAAAACCAAGGGCTGAAACGGCGCCGGGTTCGATCCGGGAAACGCCCCGGAACCATAAGATGTATGTCAGCGCAGCCCCGATCAGAGTGAGATAGACGATGCCGGTGATGTTTTGCGTATTCAATGGTGGAAACGCAGGCTCAAACAGAAGCGCCAAAGGTACCAGCAACAGCCCCCCTGCCGTGAGTTGCCAGGCCGCCAAAGTCAAAAGGGGCACAGGGGCTTGCCACTTCCGGGTCAGAACTGTGCCCGCCCCCATGGAGGCTGCGCCCCCGATGCCCGCAATCACTCCAATCGGATCAAGTGAAATCCCCGAACCAAGAACAAGAAGTCCGACCCCAAAGATACCGATCAGTGCCGCGACCACCGCAGACACCTTGACCGTCGTACCAATCAGTACCCCGGCCAAGAATACGACAATCAAAGGCTGAACCGCCCCAACAGTTGCGGCTACACCGCCAGGCAGTCGGTACGCCGCCACAAATAGCAATGTCCAGAACGCGGTGAAGTTGAGCGCACCGAGAACGAAGGCGCGTATCCACCAGATACCCTGCGGCAATTGCCGGGCAAGAACAAGCAATAGCAGGCCAGCGGGCAAAGCCCGTAGGGCAGCCATAGTGACTGGATACCCGGCCGGAAGGAATTCAGTCGTAACGTAGTACGTGCTGCCCCAGACCAGCGGCGCGATTGCAGTGAGCGCGATGTCGACATGATGTTTCATGAGGAATCTCCATTTATCTTGACGTCAAGATATTGTTCATTCTCTTGACGTCAAGATAAATCTTCGCAATATGCTTCCATGGACCACATTGATCGTATCATTTCGCAATGGAACAAAGCCCGACCCGACCTTGATGTCGGACCGATGGAAACGATTGGGCGTCTCTCCCGCCTGGTGGCTCAACTCAGAAAAGAGATGGACAAAACCTGGAAGGTTTACGGGCTTAACCTCGCCAGCTTTGATGTACTGGCGACTCTGCGCAGATCCGGAAAGCCTGAAGGCTTGTCGCCCGGGGAATTGCTTGACCTGACCATGGTGACGTCCGGGACAATGACCAACCGGATTGACCAGCTCGTCAAGGCAGGTCTGGTAGAGCGCGTACCAAATCCTGAAGATAAACGGGGTTTTTTGATACGTTTGACCAAGGCCGGGTTCTCAAAAATCGAAAATGTCGTTTCAGATCACGTTGAAACACAACATCGGCTCTTGAGAGGGTTATCACCCACGCAGCGCGAAAACCTGAATGAATTGCTTAAAACACTGGGCAAGGCGATTGACGTAGACGCGAAATGAATACCGGAAAGTTGGCGCGCCCCAAGAAACCAACACACTCTCAGAATACGACTTTGCATTGGAACTAACTACCGATGCCTAGGGTCAGGATGCATTGATTTTCAAGGCGCTGCATGATTCACGGCTCGAAAAATGGAGTGGTGATATGAGTGACCTTTTCTGGCTGACCGACGAGCAGATGGCCAAACTTTCCCCTTTCTTCCCGCGGTCGCACGGCAAGCCACGGGTCGATGACAAGAGGGTGCTGAGCGGGATTATCTTCAATCAATCGCAATGGGTTGCGGTGGCGTGACGCTCCCAAAGAATACGGACCGCACAAGACGCTTTATAGCCGGTGGAAGCGTTGGAGTGAGAAAGGCATCTTCGCGCGGATGATGGTCGGCTTGGCAGCCGAACACGGCGAGGAAAAGACCGTGATGATCCCCTCTCGGGACATTGCTCCGCAATGCCCTGCCGGGCAGTGGACGTGACCTATCTGAAAGCACATCGCACCGCGACCAGCATGGCCGCGAAAAAGGGGGGCGTGGCCGCCTGATTGGCCGAACCAAGGGCGGCATGAGTACTAAACTGCATGCTATCTGTGACAGCCAAGGGCGACCGATCAGCCTTTTTGTCACCGCTGGCCAAGTCAGTGACTACATCGGTGCGCGAGCGCTACTGAGCAGCATACCAGAAGTCGACTGGCTGCTCGGGGATCGCGGCTATGATGCAGACGGGTTCCGAGACGCGTTGAAAGACAAAGGAATAAGCGCCTGCATCCCAGGTCGAAAGCAACGCAAGACAACTGTGAAGTATGACAAGCGCCGATACAAACGGCGCAACCGTATTGAGATCATGTTTGGTAGGCTCAAGGACTGGAGGCGCGTAGTGACACGTTATGATCGCTGTCCCAAAGTCTTCCTCTCCGCTATCGCCCTCGCAGCAACCGTCATCTATTGGTTATGAATCCTGACCCTAGAAGGCAAATCTGATTTGCTGTCTTCACCATTGAGGCCGTCCAGCACGATCCTGACCTTCTGTTCCGCAGAGTAAAGTTTGCGCGTCGCGCGACGAATGTCTTTACGACTTTCTCGCCGTGGCTCTGCTTGGTTCCGGGTTTCTGTCTCATCTCCACTTCTTGGTGGCCACGATGTACCAGCAGCGCTATCGCCATTCATCAACTCCGCTAGACAGGAGAAAGGCCCCGGAAGAATTCCGTGGCCGTTTTCTCATATCTCCAGCCAAAATGACCTATTAAAACGTTTAGGTCATGTCGCGTGGCACGCCACACACATTCGTGCAGCGCTTCATACCTATCCGCATTTGGAATGACCGCAGTTCCGGCAGGTCATGCAGCCTTCGATCATGACCATGTCGTACTGACCGCAGGACGGGCAGGCTTTGCCGCGTGGCGCGTCTAGGTTCACCACCTGCGCCTGGGGGTCGGATTTCAGCCCCATCCCCTCGCCTTCCAGAAAGCCGATGGCAACCATGTGCTGTTCGATCACGCCCCCGATCGCGGCCAGGATCGATGGGATATACTTGCCTTTGACCCACGCCCCGCCGCGCGGGTCGAAAACGGCTTTCAGCTCTTCGACCACAAAGGACACGTCCCCACCCCGACGGAACACGGCCGAGATCATCCGCGTCAGCGCCAGTGTCCAGGCGTAATGTTCCATATTCTTGGAGTTGATGAACACTTCGAACGGGCGGCGGCGGCCCGAGATGATGATGTCGTTGATGGTCAGATAAATCGCGTGCTCGCTATCGGGCCATTTCAGCTTGTAAGTCGACCCCTCCAGCGATTGCGGGCGATCCAGCGGTTCGGACATGTAGATGACGTCGCCGCCTTCAATTTCATGAGGCGCATTCGCGCTTTCCCCCGGCACCTTGTCATCGCTTTCCGAAACGGTCAGAACCGAGCCGGTCACATCGTTGGGGCGATAGGTCGTGCACCCTTTGCAGCCCTGATCCCAGGCCTGCATGTAGACATCCTTGAAGGCGTCAAAGCTGATATCTTCCGGGCAGTTGATGGTCTTGGAGATCGAGCTGTCTATCCATTTCTGCGCTGCCGCCTGCATCTTGACGTGATCCGACGGCGACAGGGTCTGGGCATTGACGAAATAGTCCGGCAGCGCTGCGTCGCCGAACTTGTCGCGCCACATCTGAACGGCGTAATCCACGACCTCTTCTTCGGTGCGCGAGCCGTCTTTTTGCAGAACCTTGCGGGTGTAGGCATAGGCAAAGACCGGTTCAATCCCCGACGACACGTTCCCGGCATAAAGCGAAATCGTGCCCGTGGGCGCAATCGAGGTCAGCAGAGCGTTGCGGATGCCATGTTCGCGGATCGCATCGCGGACGTCGTCATCCATTTGCTGCATCGTGCCGCTGGCCAGATATTTCTCGGCGTCGAACAGGGGGAACGCGCCTTTCTCCTTAGCCAGATCGACCGAGGCCAGATATGCGGCTCGGGCGATTGCGTGCAACCAGCGTTCCGTCTGGCGCGCCGCCTCGTCGGACCCATAGCGCAGGCCCAGCATCAGCAGCGCATCCGCAAGACCCGTCACGCCCAGCCCGATGCGGCGCTTGTCCTGCGCTTCCGCCTCTTGCTCGGCCAGCGGGAATTTTGACGCGTCCACGACGTTATCCATCATGCGCACGGCTGTCGCGACCAGTTCCTGCAACGCCGGTTCATCCAGATGCGCGGCATCCCCAAACGGTTCGGCAACCAGCCGCGCCAGATTGATCGAGCCCAGCAGGCAAGCCCCGTACGGTGGCAAAGGCTGTTCGCCACAGGGGTTCGTCGCGGCGATGGTTTCAACATAGCTCAGGTTGTTGGCCTGATTGATGCGGTCGATGAAGATCACGCCCGGTTCAGCATAATCATATGTGGCCTGCATGATCTTGTTCCACAGATCGCGCGCCTGAACGGTATGATAGATCTTGCCGTCAAATTGCAACTCCCACGGGCCGTCGGCCTTGACCGCCTCCATGAAGGGATCGGTCACCAGCACTGACATGTTGAACATGCGCAGGCGGGCCGGGTCGGATTTGGCGGTGATGAACTGTTCGATATCGGGGTGATCGCAGCGCATGGTGGCCATCATCGCCCCCCGGCGCGAACCCGCGGACATGATCGTGCGGCACATTGCGTCCCACACATCCATAAAGCTGAGCGGGCCCGAGGCATCTGCCGCCACACCTTTCACATCCGCGCCACGCGGGCGGATGGTCGAGAAATCATAGCCGATCCCGCCCCCCTGCTGCATGGTCAGCGCGGCCTCTTTCAGCATGTCAAAGATGCCGCCCATGCTGTCGGGGATGGTGCCCATAACGAAGCAGTTGAACAGTGTCACCTGCCGCGCGGTGCCTGCGCCAGCAGTGATGCGCCCGGCGGGCAGATATTTGAAATCTTCCAGTGCCTCGTAGAACCTGTCTTCCCAATGATCCGGGTCGTCCTCGACCCGCGCGAGGTCACGGGCGATGCGTCGCCAGCTGTCTTCAACCGTCTGATCGATGGGCGTGCCATCCGCCTGTTTGAAGCGGTATTTCATGTCCCAGATCTGCTCGGCGATGGGGGCGGCAAAGCGGCTCATTGGTGATTCCCTGTGCTGAAAGAGGTATCCAGACTAACACCCACTACACCTTGATGAAAGCCAATCCTGAGCTACAATGGATAGATAGCAAAGGGACGACTCTGTGGGAAAGCTGTGGATAAGTACGTGAACCTCATCAAACTTTCGGTTGGTTCGGAAAGCGTGGACTCTTTGATCGCGTGGCAGGACAGCCGCAAACCGCTTTATGAGGACGGATATCCGCGCCACGTAACCCGCATGTGGCCCAAACGTGATGCCGAGATTCTAAATGGCGGATCAATCTATTGGGTCATCAAGGGTGTCGTACAGTGCCGTCAGCGCATTCTGCGCCTGGACGAGGTGATCGGCGAGGACGGTATCCGCCGCTGCGCCATCGTTCTCGACCCTAACGTACATCGGACCCAGAACGCCTTGAAACGCCCGTTTCAGGGGTGGCGATACCTGAAGCCCGAAGATACACCAGCCGACTTGCCGAAAGGGCGCGCGCAGGATGACACCCTGCCCGATGATCTGAACCGCGCCCTTGCGGATATCGGTGTGCTGTAATTACCGCAGCCGATCCAGCAATTCCGTCAGAACCGCCTTATCCGCCGCGTCGACCTTTGCAACCCGGCTGCGCCACAACGTGGCCTGCGATTGCAGGATCAGACCGTCCGACAGGATCTTGAGGTGGTTTGCCCGCAGGGTTTCACCTGAGGAGGTGATATCGGCAATTGCCTCGGCTGTTTCGTTCATGACCGTACCTTCGGTCGCCCCCTGGCTGTCGACCAGAGTGTAATCGGCCACGCCCGCGTCGGTCAGGAACTCCCGCACCAGTCGGTGATATTTGGTGGCGATCCGCAGCCGGTGGCCATGGGTGTTGCGAAATGCTGCTGCTGCCGCATCGAGATCGTCCAGCGTGTCCACATCGACCCAGCAGGCGGGTGTGGCAATGATCAGATCGGCTTTGCCAAAGCCCAGCTGCGCAATCTCTTCGACCTGCTGTTCCCAGCGCGGAAGTTTTTCTTGCACCAGATCGATGCCGGTGACGCCCAGATGAATACGGCCCGACGCAAGTTCGCGCGGAATCTCACCCGCCGACAACAGAACCAGCGAGACGCCGTCAATCCCGTCAACCCTACCCGCATATTCCCGGTCCGAGCCGTTGCGGGACAGCACGATGCCATGTTTTTCGAACCATGATACGGTCTTTTCCATCAACCGGCCCTTCGAAGGCACGCCCAGTTTCACACTCATTGCGCGGCCTCCTCGATTTCAAGCATCAGGTCCGGGCGGATCACGCCACCGATTGCGGGGATTTCGGCCCCATCCCCCAAGCGGCGCGTCAGCGCATCATAGCGCCCACCGGTGGCGACGGGCGGCAGGTCGGGACGGCCTTCGGCGTAGAACCCAAAGACAAACCCGTCATAATATTCCATTGATGTCCGGCCATAAGACGCTTCGAAATCCAGCCGTGCAACATCGACGCCACGCGCTTGCAGGGCTGCGATCCGCGCCTCCAACCGGTCCAGCGCCGGGGTGATCTGCGGCAGATCCACTGCCACATCCCTCAGCTGTTCCAACGCGAAGGGCATGGTTTCACGCACATTCAGCAGCGTTTCCAACCCGGCCAGCTCATTGTCAGAGATCGGCGGCGCAGCGCGATCTTCGCGCAGGGCTTTGATCCGGTCGGCAATCTCGGGCGCGCGACGCTTGCCGATCATCGGAACATCAATCGCCATTGGGTCGTCCGCGTCCAAAAGCGCGTCACGGCCTTCGGGCCCCGGTTTACGCCCTGCAAACCGGTCCAGCAGCGCACGAAACCGGCGCGGCCGCCACAGGTGCCGCATCAGCGCGGCCTTGCGGCGGTCTGTGGTCCGAAGACCTTCGACAGCCGCCGTCAGGATACCGATATCCCCGGTCGCTGCGCGCAGAGGCAGCCCGCGCAGTTGCAGCGCCATCAGCGAAAACACTTCGGCATCGGCACCAGCGGGATCATCGCGGTCAAAAACCTCGTACCCCACCTGAATATATTCGTTCGAACGGTCCGGGTCGTGTTCCTGACGGCGGAACACCTCACCTGAATAGGTATAGCGCGCTGGCTCGGCCCCGTCCCGCATGTGCATCTGAACAACAGGCAGGGTGAAATCCGGGCGCAGCATCTGCTCGCCCCGCAGCGCGTCCGAGGTGACGTAGGCACGGGCGCGGATATCCTCGCCATAGAGGTCCAGCAACATTTCAGCGGGTTGCAGCAGCGGGGTATCCACCACCTGCGCGCCCGCAACCTCGAACCGGACACGCATCATCGCGGCACGGGCCTGTATCTGGGAACGGTTGGGCATGGGTCAGTCCTGACTGTTCAGAATTTCACGCACTTTCGCGACCAGATCAGCGCGCGATACTTCGAACTGGCTGGGGCGTTCTTTCCATTCCTCCAGCGTGGCGCTTTCGGCGATCTTAGCCCCAAGGATCAGGTCCTTGATCTGCACGATGCCTTTTGCCTTTTCGTCCCCGCCTTCGATCACCGCAACCGGAGAGTTGCGCTTGTCCGCGTATTTCAACTGATTGCCAAAGTTCTTGGGATTGCCCAGATACACCTCGGCCCGGATGCCCGCATTGCGCAGCTCGGCCACCATCGCCTGATAATCAGCCATCCGATCGCGATCCATGACGGTGACGACCACGGGGCCTTTGGCCTGGGCGCTGATCCGGCCCTTTTCGCGCAGCGCCGCTAGCAGCCGATCGACGCCGATGGACACCCCGGTCGCGGGCACTTCCTGCCCGGTGAACCGCTTGACCAGATCGTCATAGCGCCCGCCCCCCGCGACCGAGCCGAACTGCCGCTTGCGGCCTTTCTCGTCGAAAATTTCGAACGTCAGTTCGGCCTCGTAGACCGGACCGGTGTAATAGCCCAGGCCACGGACGACGGAGGGGTCAATGACAATGCGGTCAGGGCCGTAGCCGCCAGCGGAGAGAAGTTCAGCGATCTGTTCCAGTTCAGCAATCCCATCCGCCCCAATCTTGCTGTCACCCACGGCAATGCGGAGGTTGGCCAATGTACCAGCGGTATCGACGGCCTTGGAAGTCAGGAAGGCGATAACCGGGTCTGCCTGATCATCGCTGAGACCAACGCCGTCGATGAACGCGCCCGACGCGTCCAGACGGCCCTTGGTCAGCAACTCGCGCACACCCTGCTCACCCACCTTGTCGAATTTGTCGATGGTGCGAAGAACATTGTCTCGTGCGGCTTGATCATCGCCAAGCCCCATCGCCTCCAGCACACCGTTCAAAACCTTCCGGTTATTCACCCGGATGATGTAGTCACCGCGCGGGATGCCAACCTCTTCCAGCGTGTCGGCCAGCATTGCACAGATCTCGGCATCAGCAGCCATCGAGGCGGTTCCAACCGTATCCGCATCGCACTGATAGAACTGCCGAAAGCGCCCAGGTCCCGGCTTTTCGTTGCGCCAGACCGGACCCATTGCATAGCGGCGATAGGGCGTGGGCAAGTCGTTGCGGTGCTGGGCGTAAACCCGGGCCAGAGGCGCGGTCAAGTCATAGCGCAGGGCCATCCAGTCGCCATTTCCGCCCTCGTCAAACTCCTGCCACGCAAAGACGCCTTCGTTCGGGCGGTCCACGTCGGGCAGGAACTTGCCCAGCGCCTCGACGGTTTCGACCGCGCTGCTTTCCAGCGCGTCGAAACCGTAACGATGATACACGCCCGCAATCGTCCGCAGCATCTCGGTGCGCTGCGTGACTTCCTCGCCGAAATAGTCACGGAACCCTTTCGGCGTTTCGGCCTTGGGGCGGGGCTGTTTCTTGGGCTTGGCCATGTGGGGCGTCCTTGGGAGTGTACCTGTTCCGCGCGCGGTCTATCCCATGGCCCGCATCTGGGCAAGGCGCGCTTTCTCTGGCCAAGGCGTCACAGGGTCGCTATGTGCAGTCTGAAAGACAGGAGCATCCTATGCAGCAACTGGAAGAACAGATTGCCCATCTGACCCGCACGGTTGACGATCTGAACGCGGTTGTCACCCGGCAACAGGCCGAGATTGACCGGCTGACCCGCCGTGTCGAGATGCTGCTGCACCGCGAGGCCGAGCGCGCACAGGAAGGGTCAGGCGGCGTTGTCCTTGGTGACGAACGTCCGCCACATTACTGAAAGCTTACAGCCCCAGCGTTGATTTCACCGCGTCGTCGACGACGCCACCCAGCAGGGCGTTTTCATCCCCGGCGCAGCCGTCTTTCAGAGCCGCCACAAATGTTTCGCGCAGCGTGGCCTTTTCCTCGTCCGAACTGGCATGAGCTTCGAGGTCGACCTGACGGTTATAAAGGGACAACGCCGTCATCTTGCCGACCACGTCCACAATGTATTCTTCATTCCCGTCAGCCTCTTCGATGACCGACGCGCATGTGTGATACATGAGCGGCAGCGCCGCTTGCACCATCTGTTCGGCTTCCTCGTCCGCAAGGGCATAGCCGGGCCCTGTAAGCAGCGCGGCGGTTGTGATCACTTTCATCGCGTTCAAACGCATCATCCCGCCCCCGCTTATTTCGAGTTCGCGCCGATCAGCGCACCAGCAATTGCCCCTGCGGCGGCACCCTTGCCGTCGCCGATCAAGGCCCCGACCCCGGCCCCGATCACAGCACCTTTGATCGTGTTCTCTTTCTTCTTGTCGTCCGCAAGCGTGGCTGTCGCCGAAACCAAAGCCAGCGATGCCGCCGCCCCCAATGCAATCGTTCTGAAATTGAGACCTGCAATCGTCATATCAACGCCCTCCCGTGGCATGATCAGAAGACATATTTGCAAGGTCAGCCTAGCGGTGCGCTAACTGTCTGGCAACAAAGCGGTGTCAGATCTCTTCGACGGTCATCACGCCTTCCAGCGATTTGATCGCGCCCTTGATCTGGGGATTGATCGGGAACACACGCCCCAAGTCGATTTCGACGTCGCCGGGCAGGCCGGGGTCCAGCAACAGCAGTTGGATCGGTCCGCGGGCCGCACCCTTGGCGGCGGTTGCGGCTTCTTCAAGAACCGTTGCAATAGTTGGCACCGCCCGCGCTTCGTCGACAAAGATGCGCAGTCCCGTCGCCCCGGCTTCGGCCACCACAGAATCCGCTGGTCCAACCGAACGTCCCAATAGCTTGAGCTGATCGGACTCCATCGTCGCCTCGACGGTCAGAACCACCTGAGCGCCGGTTTCCAGAAACTCGCGGCATTTCTCCAGCGTGTCGGAAAACAGCGTGACCTCATAAGCGCCGGTCGGGTCCGAAAGCTGGGCAAAGGCGAACCGGTTGCCCTTGGCCGATTTCCGTTCCTGCCGCCCGGCAACCACTCCGGCCATCTTGGCAATCAGCGGGCCAGAACGGGCTTTCTCTGTCACCTCGTCCAGCGTCAGAACCTGTTTACGCTTCAAGGCCGGCATATAGTCATCCAGCGGATGACCAGAGAGGTAGAAGCCGATGGCCTTAAACTCTTCGCTCAGACGTTCAGCTGGCAGCCAGTCGGGGGTCGGCGACAGGCGTGGTTCGGGCAGGTCATCTCCGGCCTCGCCAAACAGCGACACTTGGTTCGAATTCTTCTGTTCATGGATCGCTGCCGAATACTGCACCAGCGCATCTAGGCTTTCAAACACACGGCGGCGGTTCCGGTCCAGCTCATCAAAAGCCCCGGCGCGGGCCAGCATCTCAAGCGGGCGTTTGCCCACTTTCTTCAAATCCACGCGGCGGGCGAAATCGAACAGGTTGACAAATGGCTTGCCCGCGCGACCCGCAACGATCAGGTTCATCGCCTCGACACCCACATTCTTGAGCGCGCCCAGCGCATAGACCAGATGTCCGTTATCAACATCGAACGTGGCCTGAGAGCGGTTCACACAAGGTGGAATATACGGCAGTTCCAGCCCTTTTCGGACCTCTTCGAAATAGATCGCCAGCTTGTCGGTCAGATGAATATCGCAATTCATGACACCCGCCATGAATTCGACCGGATGGTTTGCCTTCAACCAGCCGGTTTGATAGCTGACCACCGCATAGGCGGCGGCGTGGGATTTGTTGAAGCCGTAATTGGCGAATTTTTCCAGCAGGTCGAAGACTTCGCTGGCTTTCTTAGCATCCACCCCGTTTTCTGCCGCGCCTTTTTCGAATTTGGGGCGTTCAGCATCCATCGCCTCTTTGATCTTTTTACCCATCGCGCGGCGCAGCAGGTCCGCGCCGCCCAGGCTGTACCCGGCCATCACCTGTGCGATCTGCATCACCTGTTCCTGATAGACGATGATGCCCTGGGTTTCCTCAAGAATGTGGTCGATCAGCGGATGAACGGAAGTGATCTCGCGCAGCCCGTTCTTGACCTCGCAATAGGTCGGGATGTTCTCCATCGGGCCGGGACGATAGAGCGCGACGAGGGCCACGATATCCTCGATACAGGTGGGTTTCATGCGCTTGAGCGCGTCCATCATGCCCGAGGATTCAACCTGGAACACCGCGACTGTCTTGGCCGCTGAATAGAGCTTATACGTCGCTTCGTCATCCAATGGGATGGCGTTGATCTGGTTCTCGGCCCCCTCGGCAGGTTCGTAAAGCTCGGTGCCATCGGCGGCGATGTGCAACTTCCGCCCGGACTTGAAGATCAAGTCCATCGCGTTCTGGATCACGGTCAGGGTCTTCAAGCCCAGAAAGTCGAACTTTACCAGCCCGGCCTGTTCCACCCATTTCATGTTGAACTGGGTTGCAGGCATGTCGGATCGCGGGTCCTGATAGATCGGCACCAGCGCGTCCAGTGGCCGGTCGCCAATCACCACCCCAGCCGCGTGGGTCGAGGCGTTGCGCAGCAACCCTTCGACCTGCTGGCCATACGTCAGCAGACGATCCACCACCTCTTCGTTGCGCGCTTCTTCCCGCAGGCGCGGCTCGTCCTTCAGGGCTTTTTCGATGGAAACCGGTTTTACCCCTTCCACAGGGATCATCTTGGACAGACGGTCCACCTGCCCGTAAGGCATTTGCAGCACCCGCCCGATATCGCGTACGGCGGCCTTGGACAGCAAGGCACCAAAAGTGATGATCTGCCCCACCTTGTCGCGCCCGTATTTCTGCTGCACGTAGCGGATCACCTCTTCGCGGCGATCCATGCAGAAGTCGATATCGAAGTCGGGCATCGAAACCCGTTCGGGATTCAGGAACCGTTCAAACAGCAGGCTGTAACGCAGCGGATCGAGGTCGGTAATTGTCAGCGCATAAGCCACCAGCGAGCCCGCACCCGATCCCCGCCCCGGTCCAACCGGAATATCGTGATCTTTGGCCCATTGGATAAAGTCGGCAACGATCAGAAAGTAACCGGGAAAGCCCATGCCTTCGATGATGCCAAGTTCGAAATCCAACCGCTCCTGATACTCCTCGGGCGTCACCGCATGGGGGATTACTGCCAAACGTTTCTGCAAGCCTTCATTGGCGATGCGGCGCAGTTCAGCGACCTCGTCATCGGCGAATTTCGGCAGGATGGGATCGCGGCGATAAGCCATAAAGGCGCAACGCCGCGCGATCTCGACCGTGTTCTCAATGGCCTCGGGCAGATCAGCGAACAGCGTCACCATTTCCTGCTGCGACTTGAAATAATGCTGCGCGGTCAGGCGGCGGCGACCTTCCTGCTGGTCGACATAGGCCCCTTCGGCGATACAGATCAGCGCATCATGGGCCTCGTACATATCCGAGGTCGGGAAATAGACGTCATTGGTGGCAACCAGCGGCAGGTTCTTGGCATAGGCCATCTCGATATGGCCGCGCTCGGTCTGGCGTTCGGCCTCGGGTTGGCCGTCTTCACCTGGGTGACGCTGGAGTTCGATATACAGACGATCCGGGAAAATCGCGGCCAACCGATCCACCAGCGCCTCGGCCGCCGGACGTTGCCCCTGTTGCAACAGGCGGCCCACCGGCCCGTCAGGCCCTCCGGACAGGCAGATCAGCCCGTCGGCGCGGTCCGCAAGCTCGTCCAGCGTGACCTGCGGCAACTGCCCGCCCTTGTCCACGTAAAGGCACGTGCTCAGCTTCATCAGGTTCTCGTACCCCGCCTCGGACTGTGCCAGCAGAACAAGCGGCGCGGGCGATTTTTGTTTTTCCCCCGGTTGCGACTGCACATAAGTCAGATCAACCTGACATCCCATGATCGGCTGGACACCGGCCTGACTGGCTGTCACCGAAAATTCCAGCGCTGAAAACATGGAATTCGTGTCAGTCACCGCAACGGCAGGCATCCCCATCTTCTCGCACAGGGCAGGCAGTTTTTTCAGCCGCACAGCCCCTTCCAGAAGGGAATATTCGGTGTGAACACGAAGGTGAATGAATCGGGGGGTACTGCTCATGAACGGCAGGCTACCCTAGCCGCGAGGCATGCAAAAGCCGGAACCTGCGCCGTTGTTTGGCAAAATAATCGTTTTCGATTATTCGGATTTTCCAGAAGGTGCTTCGGAAAGCGGTATCTTCACTGACAAAAAAACGCTTTAATTTCAAGCAACTGATATTTACACAGGGTGCACAAATCCACGCCATTTGGCTGTAATGATGCATCATACAGGCAGTTTTTCTTGCCAGATCACGCATGCTGTTTCTAACATCCATTGGCAAGCTATCCGCCCGCCACTCTTTCTACGTCGCATCGAAGGAGGGCACCACCAGGGCGCAACTGGGTAAGGCGACGGGTTTCTCGAATGGACATCACGTTTCTTCTGAACGGAGAGACAGTGGAGCTGACGGATATCAATCCGACGGCCACTCTGCTGGATTGGCTGCGTGAAGATCGTGGCCTGACCGGCACCAAGGAAGGCTGCAACGAAGGCGATTGCGGTGCCTGCACTGTCATGGTGACGGATGCGGGTGGCGCAAAGGCCCTGAACTCGTGCATCCTGTTCCTGCCGCAGTTGCATGGCAAGGCGGTTCGAACCGTCGAAGGCGCCAGCAGCCCCGATGGCGAGGTCCATCCGGTTCAGCAGGCCATGGTTGACCTGCACGGTTCGCAATGCGGCTTTTGCACGCCCGGTTTTGTCATGTCGATGGTGGCCGGCCACACCAATGGCGCGACGGATCACGATACACAGCTTGCCGGTAATCTGTGCCGTTGCACGGGTTACGCTCCCATTATTCGCGCAGCTGAAGCGGCCGAGAAGCAGCCCGTGCCTGTCTGGGTTAAGGACAAGCCTGTCGCAACACCTGCCGCCTCACCCATGCTGCCGGATTCGTCCGACGCGCTGGCTGCCGTATATGCCGAGAACCCGAATGCCACTTTGGTTGCGGGCGCAACTGATGTTGGGCTTTGGGTGACAAAGCAACTGCGCGATCTTGATCCGGTGATCTTCCTGAACCGCTGTGACGATCTCAAAGAGATCACGATCACCGACGAAGAAATTCGTTTCGGTGCCATGGTCGATATGAACCGTATGGGCGACGCCTTGGCGGACATTCACCCATCCTATGCCGAAATGATCCGGCGCTATGCCAGTGTTCAGGTCCGTCACGCGGCCACTGTGGGCGGCAACATTGCCAATGGCTCGCCAATCGGAGACAACCCGCCCGCGCTGATCGCATTGGGTGCGACGCTGCACCTGCGCAAAGGTGATGAACGCCGGTCAGTCCCGCTGGAAGACTTCTTCATCGATTACGGGAAACAGGACCGCGCACCGGGTGAGTTTGTCGAAGCCGTCAGCTTCCCGCGTCAGGCGGACCGACTGAAATGCTACAAGCTGAGCAAACGGTTCGATCAGGATATCTCGGCCGTGTGCGGATGTTTTAACATTACCATTTCGGACGGGCGGGTGGCGGATGCGCGCATCGCGTTTGGCGGTATGGCTGGCATTCCGCAACGAGCAACCCATGTCGAGGCCGCGCTGATCGGCAAACCGTGGGCGCGCGAGACGATTGACGCCGCTCTGCCCGCTTTTGCCGACGATTATTCACCGCTTACGGATATGCGCGCCTCGGCCACGTACAGGCTTGAGACCGCCAAAGCGATGCTGGAACGGTACTTCCTTGAGGATCAGGGCCAAGTGACCAACGTGCTGGAGGTATCGGCATGAGCGTAACCAAACCCCTTCCCCATGACGCGGCACCGCTGCACGTATCCGGTTCCGCCCGGTATGTGGACGACATCCCGACGCCAAAGGGCACATTGCATCTGGCCTTTGGCCTGAGCCCGATCGCCAAGGGCACGATTACCGCCATGGACCTGTCTGCCGTGAAAGCGGCACCCGGGGTCGTCAGGGTCATGACGGCACAGGACCTGCCCTTTGCCAACGATGTTTCGCCCTCGATCCATGACGAGCCTTTGCTATCCGACGGGACGGTTCACTATATCGGCCAGCCTGTTTTCCTGGTGGTTGCCACCAGCCATCTGGCCGCCCGCAAGGCGGTTCGGTTGGGCAAGATCGACTATGCCGAGGAAACACCGATCCTGACGGTTGAAGAAGCTCTGGCCGCAGACAGCCGATTTGAAGACGGGCCCCGCATCTATGCCAAGGGCGATGCGGACGCCGCGATTGAAAGCGCCGCCCACGTCATCGACGGGACGTTCGAGATCGGCGGTCAGGAGCATTTCTATCTGGAAGGTCAGGCTGCGCTTGCCGTGCCGAATGAAGGCGGCGACATGCTGGTCCACAGCTCGACCCAGCACCCGACCGAGATACAGCACAAGGTGGCGGACGCTCTGGGCCTGCCCATGCATGCGATCCGCGTCGAAACCCGGCGCATGGGTGGCGGGTTCGGCGGCAAGGAAAGCCAGGGGAATGCGCTGGCCGTCGCCTGCGCGGTGGCTGCACGGGCGACCGGCAAAGCCTGCAAAATGCGCTATGACCGCGATGATGACATGATCATCACCGGCAAACGCCACGCCTTCCGGATTTCCTATCGCGCGGGATTTGACGAACAGGGTCACGTTCAGGGCGTGTCCTTTCTGCAATACGCAATCTGCGGCTGGGCGCAGGACCTGTCCCTGCCCGTCGCCGACCGTGCGATGCTGCATTCTGACAATGCATACCTGTTGCCCAATGCCCGGATTGAAAGCCATCGGTTGAAGACCAACACGCAGTCAGCCACCGCCTATCGCGGGTTTGGTGGCCCGCAGGGGATGGTTGCCATCGAACGTGTGATGGACCACGCCGCGCATGAACTTGGGCTGGACCCGGTGGAATTGCGCCGCCGCAACTATTACGAGCCCGCGCATAAGGTTGCCGAAGTCCAACCTCACGAAAAACCGCTGGGTCATCCCGACCCGCACGAAGACCTGACCAGCCGTGGCGCAGTGGAAACAGGGACCGCCCCGGTCCGCCCCCTGCCCGCTGGCGGCAACACGACGCCCTACGGCATGGAGGTCAGCGATTTCGAACTGCATGGCATGACCGAAGCGCTGATGAAGTCCAGCAACTATGCCGCGCGCAAAGCGGCCATCGAGAAATGGAATGCCGAAAACAGCGTGATCAAGAAGGGCATCGCCTTTTCTCCGGTCAAGTTCGGTATTTCCTTCACACTGACCCATCTGAATCAGGCCGGTGCGCTGGTGCATGTGTATCAGGATGGTTCGGTCCATCTGAATCATGGTGGCACCGAGATGGGTCAGGGTCTGTTCCAGAAGGTCGCGCAAGTGGCCGCGTCGCGTTTCGGCATCCCGCTTGAGATGGTCAAGATCACCGCCACGGATACGGCAAAAGTGCCCAATACCTCGGCCACGGCGGCGTCTTCAGGCAGCGATCTGAACGGTATGGCGGTGAAAGCGGCCTGCGATACGATCCGCGACCGGATGGCCGATTATCTGGCTGAACGGCATCAGGCCGACCCCTCTGCCGTCACGTTCACGGATGGCCACGTTTCGGTTGGTGAAGAACGGTACACGTTCGCCGAAGCTGCCGCACTGGCCTATCAGGGTCGGATAAGCCTGTCGGCCACTGGCTTCTATAAAACGCCCAAGATCGAATGGGACCGGATCGCGGGGCGTGGTCGCCCGTTTTACTACTTCGCCTATGGCGCTTCGGTCACCGAGGTCGCTGTGGACACGTTGACGGGCGAGAACCGCATTCTGCGCACAGATATCCTGCATGACGCGGGCGCTTCGCTGAACCCGGCGCTGGATGTCGGACAGGTCGAAGGCGGTTACGTGCAAGGTGCGGGCTGGCTGACGACCGAGGAACTGGTCTGGGACGGGAAGGGCAACCTGCGCACGCACGCGCCCTCGACCTACAAGATACCGGCCTGTTCCGACCGGCCCGATATTTTCAACGTCGCACTTTGGGATGGCGAGAACCGAGAGGACACCATCTATCGCTCGAAAGCCGTGGGGGAACCCCCATTCATGCTGGGAATATCGGTCTGGCTGGCGCTTTCGAATGCGGTGGCGGCCTGCGGGGACACTTATCCGGCGCTCAACGCGCCCGCCACCGCCGAAGAGGTCTGGCGCGGCGTCCAGAGGATGAAGGGAGGCATCTGATGGGATTTGACCTTGAGGCTTTGAGGGAGGCGGTCAAAACCCACGGCAAAGTGGTCCGGGTGGTCATCGCCGGGATCAAAGGGTCGTCTCCACGTGAAGTCGGTGCCGCCATGCTGGTCTGGGACGGCGGGCAAAGCGGCACAATCGGCGGCGGAACACTGGAATACCAGGCGGCACATGCCGCGCGACTGCAAACCACGCCAACCCGCCTGACGCATCATGCGCTTGGACCCGAGTTGGGGCAATGCTGCGGCGGTGCCGTGTCGTTGCTGAGCGAGGTTTACGGCGCAAAGACCGTCAATGATCTGGACGATGCGGTCATCGCGCGCCCGACCAAGGATGGCGCGATGCCCCTGTCGGTCAAGCGAATGCTGGCGACGGCGCGCGGACAGGGGATTGCGCCCGAACCGCAGCTGATTGACGGCTGGATGGTTGAACCCGTTCACAAGCCGACACGCAATCTGTGGATCTGGGGCGCGGGCCATGTCGGCCGGGCGCTGGTGGATGTGCTGTCCCCGCTTCCTGATCTTGCAATCACCTGGGTGGACACCAGCCGTCAGCGCTTTCCGGCCGCTGTGCCAGCGGGCGTGACAATTGTTCCGGCGGCAAAACCGGCGGAGCTGGTCCGCCATGCCCCATGTGACGCTGAACATCTTGTGCTTACATACTCGCATAATCTTGACTTTGAACTGTGCAACAGACTGCTTTTGCACGATTTTGGCTTTGCGGGGCTGATTGGCTCGGCTACGAAATGGGCGCGATTCCGGTCGCGGCTGGCCGCCCTTGGACATCCGCCTGAACGGATAAGCCGGATCACCTGCCCGATCGGTGACCCGTCGATGGGGAAGCATCCACATATGATCGCCGTGGGCGTCGCTGCACAATTGCTGCGCCCGGCCCTGCAAAACAAGTTGAAGAAGGACCTGAGCGCGTGACCATTCCACTTTTGAGCTTGCAAGGGCTGACCAAAGCCTACCCCGGTGTTGTGGCCAATGATCAGGTGTCCTTTGACATCGGCGAAGGCGAAGTACACGCGCTGCTGGGTGAAAACGGCGCGGGGAAATCCACGCTGGTAAAAATGATCTATGGGCTTGTGAAGCCGGACAGCGGCACCATGAAACTGCGCGGCAATCCGTTTGCGCCGCCCGAACCCCGCGCGGCCCGTGCGGATGGGATCGCGATGGTGTTCCAGCATTTTTCGCTGTTTGACGCGCTGAACGTGGCCGAGAATATCGCGCTGGGGATGGAGAATCCGCCCCCGATGGGGGATCTGGCATCGCGCATTCGCGAAGTTTCGGAAACTTATGGCCTTCCGCTGGACCCGTTTCGCACGGTTGGCGACCTGTCCGCAGGCGAACGCCAGCGGGTCGAGATCATCCGCTGCCTGTTGCAGGACCCCAAACTGCTGATCATGGACGAACCGACCTCGGTTCTGACCCCGCAGGAGGTCGATATCCTGTTTGAGACGCTGAACAAGCTACGCTCCGAGGGAACCTCGATCCTGTATATCTCGCATAAACTGGAGGAAATCCGAACGCTATGCGACCATGCCACGATCCTGCGCCTGGGCAAGAACGTGGGCGAATGTGTCCCCGCTGAAACTTCGGCGCGTGACATGGCCGAGATGATGGTCGGGTCGACGTTGCAGACGCCTGAACGCTCGGGCCGGGAACTGGGCGAGGTCGCGCTGGATGTTAGTGGGCTGTCAGTCCCTTCGCCTTCGGAATTCGGCACCGCATTGCGCAATGTGCACATGACGGTCCGCAAGGGCGAGGTTCTGGGCATCGGCGGCGTTGCCGGAAACGGGCAGGATGAATTGCTGGGCGTGCTGTCCGGGGAAATCCTGACATCGGCGGATGCAATCAAGTTCAACGGTCAGGCGATCGGCAAGCTCGGCCCGACAGCGCGCCGTAAGCTGGGCGTTCTGACCGCGCCCGAGGAACGGTTAGGCCACGCAGCGGCACCCGACATGAGCCTGACCGAAAACGCTTTGCTGACCGGATCTGTGCGGGAAGGGCTTGAGAAAAATGGCTTCTTGAAATGGACCGAAACCCGGAGTTTTGCCGAAAAGATCATCGAAGCCTTCGACGTTCGCACGCCCGGGCCCGAAAACGCAGCGCGGTCCTTGTCCGGCGGCAATCTGCAGAAATTCGTGATTGGACGCGAAGTGCTGCAAAACCCTGATGTGTTGGTGGTAAACCAGCCGACCTGGGGGGTGGATGCCGCGGCGGCCGCGTCGATCCGGCAAGCCATACTCGATCTTGCGGCGAAAGGCACAGCGGTGATCTGCATCTCGCAGGATCTGGATGAGCTGATGGAAATCTCGGACAGTTTTGCGGCCTTGAACGAAGGCAGACTGAGCGCACCGCGCCCGACCACCGGCCTGACGGTGGATGAGATTGGCCTGATGATGGGCGGCGCCCATGGCATGGAGGTGGCACATGTGTGATCTGCTAGGCCGCCTTCGGCGAGAGTATTTGCGAAAAGATGAAACATCTGGGGGGATGAGCAGATGATAGTGTTGGAGAAACGGCCACAGCCGTCCAGGGCCTGGTCTTACGCGACCCCCCTTGTGGCGGTGCTGGCAACAATGGTGTTTGGCGGGTTGCTGTTTGCCATTTTGGGGAAAAATCCGGTCGAAGCCATCGGTACCATCTTCTGGGAGCCGCTGTTTGGCGAGTTCGCATTCTATTACCGCCCTCAATTGCTGGTCAAAGGCGCGCCCCTAGTGCTGATCGCAATCGGATTGTCGCTGGGTTTTCGGGCCGGTATCTGGAATATCGGGGCCGAAGGACAATACATCATGGGCGCCATATTCGGCGCGGGCGCAGGTCTGGCCTTCTATCCGCTTGATGCCTGGTACATCTTCCCGATCATGGTGGTCGCAGGCGCATTTGGCGGTTGGCTGTGGGCAACGATCCCGGCTTTGCTGAAGGTGCGTTTCGGCACCAACGAAATCCTTGTGTCGCTGATGCTGGTCTACGTGGCCGAGCAGATGCTGGCCTCGGTCTCGCTGGGTCTTCTCAAGAACCCCGAAGGGTTCGGCTTTCCCGGATCGCGCAACCTGCAATCCTATGAAAGCGCGCATAATGCCGAGTTGATTGTCGGTTCCGGGATGCATTGGGGTGTTGTCGCGGCCTTCATCGCGGTGATCTTTGCCTATGTATTGCTGAACCGTCACATGCTGGGCTTCCATATCCGTCTGACGGGTGAGGCCCCCCGCGCGGCAAAGTTTGCAGGTGTGAATCCGGCGCGCCTGATCCTGTTCTGCCTTGGGATTTCGGGCGCTTTGGCCGGGCTGGCCGGTATGTTCGAGGTGTCCGGCCCGTCCGGTCAGATCAGCATCGACTTCAACGTGGGCTATGGCTTTACCGCGATCATCGTCGCGTTTCTGGGCCGCCTGCATCCGGTGGGTATCCTGTTGGCCGGGGGCCTGATGGCGCTGACCTATATTGGCGGCGAAATTGCACAATCGCAGCTGGGTCTGCCTGCCGCTGCCATTCAGGTGTTTCAGGGAATGCTGCTGTTTTTCCTGCTGGCCTTCGATCTTCTGACAAACTTCCGCATCCGTGCGGCGCGTAGCGAGGTGGCGTGATCATGGACCTTGGTCAAATCAATCCCGTTCTTCTGGTTGCCTCGCTTATGGTGGCCGCAACCCCCCTTCTGCTGGCCGCGATCGGAGAGCTTGTCGTGGAAAAGGCAGGCGTTCTGAACCTTGGTGTCGAGGGCATGATGATCGTTGGCGCGATCAGCGGTTTTGCGATCTCGGTCGAAACCGGCTCGCCCTGGCTGGGCTTTGTTGCTGCCGCCATTGGCGGGGCCGTCCTGTCGCTGCTGTTCGTCCTGCTGACACAGTTTGCATTGGCCAACCAGGTTGCCAGCGGCCTTGCGCTGACCCTGTTTGGACTGGGTTTCAGCGCCTTGATGGGGCAAAGCTATGTGGGCGTCAAACCCCCCAGCATGGGCGATATCCACATCCCTTTGATTAGCGATATTCCGGTCATCGGCCCGATCCTGTTTCGGCACGACCCCATCCTGTATCTGGGCATTGCGCTGACCGCTGTGGTCTGGGCCGTCCTGAAGTACACCCGCGTCGGGTTGATCCTGCGGGCGGTTGGTGAAAACCATGATGCCGCCCATGCGCTTGGCTACAAGGTCATCAAAATCCGTATCATGGCGATCCTGTTCGGCGGGGCCTGCGCGGGCCTGGGTGGGGCTTACATCAGCCTGATCCGTGTACCGCAATGGACCGAGGGCATGACCGCAGGTGTCGGCTGGATCGCGCTGGCGCTGGTGGTGTTTGCCAGCTGGAAACCATGGCGGGTCCTGCTGGGTGCATATTTGTTCGGCGGCATTACCGTCTTGCAGCTTAATTTGCAGGCAGCGGGCGTTGCCATTCCCGTCGAGTATCTGGCAATGTCACCCTATCTCATCACGATCCTTGTGCTTGTGATCCTTTCGGCCGACAAGAGCAGCGCACCTGCCTCACTGGGCCGGACCTTCCATGCCTCACACTAGGGGCCAACTGAACCAACTTGGGGAGTAACTACATGAAATTCAAATCACTTCTGACAACTGCCGCGATAGCGCTTGGTCTTGCGACCGGCGCAGTGGCGCAAGACAAGACCAAGGTCGGTTTTGTCTATGTCGGCCCTGTCGGCGACGGTGGCTGGACCTATGAACACAACAAGGGCCGTCTGGCGATCGAAGAAGAGTTCGGCGACAAGGTCGAGACTGTATTCGTTGAATCGGTGCCGGAAGGCCCGGACGCCGAACGCGTGATGACACAGATGGCACTGGAAGGCGCGGATCTGATCTTTACCACCTCGTTCGGCTATATGGATCCTACCATCAACGTGGCCAAGAAATTCCCGAACGTGAAGTTCGAGCACGCGACAGGCTACAAGACTGCCGACAACGTCTCGGTCTATTCGGCGCGTTTTTATGAAGGCCGCGCGGTTCAGGGGCATATCGCGGGTAAAATGACCAAATCGAACATCATCGGCTATATCGGGTCCTACCCGATCCCCGAGGTGATCCGCGGTATCAACTCGGCCTATATCCACGCCAAGAAAGCGAACCCGGATGTCCAGTTCAAGATCGTCTGGGCCTATACCTGGTTCGACCCGGCAAAAGAAGCTGACGCCGCATCTGTTCTGATCGAACAGGGCGCCGACGTGATCCTGCAGCACACTGACTCGACCGCACCGCAGGCCGCCGCACAAGAGGCGGGCAACGTGATCACCTTCGGTCAGGCTTCGGATATGAGCGAATACGCCCCCAAACCGCGTGTTTCCTCGATCATCGACAACTGGGGACCCTATTACATTGCGCGCACGCGAGCTGTGATGGACGGCACCTGGACTTCATCCAACACCTGGGACGGTATTGGGCCGGGCATGGTAGAAATCGGTGAGATTTCGGACGCGGTTCCGGCGGACATCAAGGAAGAGGCACTGGCGCTGAAAGCGGCCCTGGCCGATGGCAGCCATCATGCCTTTACCGGACCGTTGAAAAAGCAGGACGGCAGCGACTGGCTGGCCGAGGGCGAAGTAGCCGACGACGGTACGCTGGCCGGTATGAACTTCTATGTCGAAGGGCTGGAAGGCGATATCCCGCAGTAAACGGCGCGGATAGAAATGCATCAAGGCCCGCAAGATTGCGGGCCTTTTTTCGTGGCGTATTCGCTTCGGTCATATTACCGGATGACCGGGATGTAACGGCTGCGACGACCTACGGAACCTTTAGGCCCTGTCCTGCGTTCGCCACCCGATCAGGCTGAGACACGCAAAAACGATCGCGGCAACGCAGACGATCGAGGGCCCTGCCGGAGTGTCGAATACATACGCGGCCCTTAGCCCTGTGATGGCCGAAAGCGCACCTATTCCCGCAGCAATCAGGGCCATCGATTCTGGTGACCGCGCGAGGTTTCGCGCAGCGGCCGCCGGAATGATCAGCATTGCGGCGATCAGCAATACGCCCACAACCTTGATCGCCACCGCTACGGTCACGGCAAGTGACAGGGTCAGGATCAGTTGTTCTCGCCTTGGATCGAAGCCGCTGGCATAGGCCAGTTCTTCGTTCAATGTCGCGGTCAGAAGTTGCGACCAACGCCAGACAATCAGCGCCACGACAAGCGCCGCACCGCCCCAGATCACGACCAGATCCGAACGGGAGACCGCCAGAATATCCCCAAACAGATATGCCATCAGGTCAATCCGGACACCGGACAGGAATGAAACTGCAACCAGCCCGAATGCCAGCGCAGAATGCGCCAGAACCCCCAGCAGCGTGTCCATCGCATAACCGCGACCGGCCAAAAGCGAAACGGTCAGCGCCATGACCAAAGCGACGGCCAGCGCGCCCGTGAAGATCGACATCTGAAACGTCAGGGACAGGGCCACGCCCAAAATCGCGGCATGTGCGGTTGCATCGCCGAAATACGCCATGCGACGCCATACGACAAAACACCCAAGGGGGGCCGCAGCAAACGCCACGCCAATACCTGCGAGCGTTGCCCGCATCATGAAATCATCCAGCATTATTCCGCCGCTTCCTGTGGGTTCGCATCATGGTCATGATCATGATTGTGATCATGTTCATGACGATAAAGGGCAAGCGCACCACCTGTTCCGGTTCCGAACAAGGCCCGATATTCGGGTGCCGAGGCGACAACGGCCGGTGATCCTTCGCAACAGACATGCCCATTGAGGCATATCACCCGGTCCGACGCGCTCATGACCACGTGCAGTTCGTGGCTGATCATCAGAACGGCGCATCCGGTCTCGCGCCGGACAGCCTCGATTTGCTGGTAAAAGCTGGCCGACCCCCGTTGGTCCAAACCCTGTGTCGCTTCGTCCAGCAACAATATGTCCGGGCGGTTGATCAAAGCTCTGGCCAGCAGCACCCGCTGGAACTGTCCGCCGGACAGCTGCGACATCTGGCGTTTCAACAGATCCGGCACACCCGCCGATTCAAGCGCCTCGATACATTGCCTGCGCGACACAGGATCGGTCAGACGCATGAACCGTTCAACGGAAATCGGTAATGTCGGATCGACATGCAGCTTCTGCGGCACATAGCCGATTTTCAATCCGGGCTTCAGTGACACTTGACCGGCACAAGGCCGTGTCGCACCGATAATGGCGCGCAGCAGGCTGGTCTTGCCTGATCCGTTCGGGCCAACGATGGTCACGATTTCACCCGGTTCAATGACCATATCCACATGATGCAGCACGGTATGCGCGCCATAGCGGACGCTGAGTTTCTCGACGGTGATCAGGGCCATCTTTATGCCTTTTCGGTGCAGTCGGGGCAGAGACCTTCAGCCTCTACAACCGTTCGCTCGATCTCGAAACCCGCCGCGCGCGCGGCAGCGCCAAGAACACCTTTGGACGGGGCAGACTGCGCCTCGGCTACGGCGTCGCATTTTCGGCAGATCATGAAAGCAGGTGAATGCGCCGCGCCGGGATGAGAGCAGGCGACAAACGCGTTCAGCCGCTCGATCTTGTGGACAAAGCCGTTTTGTACAAGAAACTCCAGCGCCCGATAAGCGACCGGAGGCTGGGACCCGAACCCTTCGTCGCGCAACCGGTCAAGGATTGCATAGGCACCAAGGGCGCGATGTTCCTGCAATAACATCTCAAGAACCTTGCGGCGAACCGGCGTCAACCGCAGCCCTTCCTCTTTGCACCGGGCTTCGGCGGATGCCAGGGCCGTTGCGACACAACTCTGGTGGTCATGTTCCTGAAACCCGACCGGGGCGGTGTCTTTGCCAATAACTGGGTGCACATCACTTGTCATGTTATTTCATATCATGTATTGCCGCTTGAAATGTTATAAAATCACACAGAGGACCCGATGTCCAGAACGCTTCTTCTTCCATTATCTATCACTGTCGCACTGCTGGGTGGACCGGCCCGCGCAGATGCGCCAAACGTTGCCGCGGACATTGCCCCGGTTCATTCGCTGGTGGCCCGTGTCATGGAGGGTGTCGGCACACCTGCCCTGATCGTCGCACCGGGTGCCTCGCCGCATGAATACAATCTGCGCCCGTCCGAGGCGGCCGCGTTGCAAAACGCCGATCTGGTGTTCTGGGTAGGAGAAGACCTGACGCCATGGCTGGACAGCGCGATAGAAACTCTTGCCCAAGGCGCGACCGCCACTGCCCTGTTGGACGCAAAGGGTACGGGGCTTCTTGAGTTCCGGGAAGACGCATTGTTTGAGGCGCATGATCACGCGGACGATACGGGTCACGAAGACTATGACGATCACGAAGGTCATGACGATCATGACGATCATGACGATCATGACCCACATGCCTGGCTGTCGCCAACGAATGCCAAAGCCTGGCTGACCCTGATCGCGGATCAACTGTCGTCAGCGGATCCCGACAACGCCGCTGCGTATTTGGCAAATGCCAAAGCGGCGCGCGAAGAAATGACCGCGCTTTCCGCAGAAGTGGCAGAGTTGCTTGAACCGCTTCGCGGCGGCAGCTTCGTCGTGTTTCATGATGCCTACCAGTATTTTGAGGTCGCGTTCAATTTCCCTGCATCGGGCGCGATTTCCCTGAGCGACGCGTCCGACCCAAGCCCCGCGCGTATTGCCGCTATTCAAGGTCGCATTCACGCCGAAGGCATCAACTGCGTATTGTCTGAACCACAGTTCAATCCGGGCATCGTCGAGACCGTGTTGGATGGAACATCGGCGCAATCCGGTGTGATCGATCCACTGGGCTCGGCACTGGAACCCGGGCCGTCTCTGTACCCGCAAGTCATTCGTAACATGGCGCAAACCCTGTCGGAGTGTTTGAAAACCCGTTGAACCGGGTCTGGGATCGGGACGCGGGAACCTGCCGGGGCGCACCCAAAAGGACCAAGTCCCGACCCGCGCATCAGGTTTGGAACATTGGAGAAGCGCATCAGACCATGGTCTGTAGCGCGTCAAACAATTGTCGTTCATAGTCGATTGCGAAATGAGACCCAAAATTACCGACCTGACAATTGGCAACTGGTCTTTGTCGCGCGTTTTTCTCGCGGCAAGTGTTGCGGTCATGGGGACTGCAACGGTGTTTGTTGGTCACTGGGTATCGAACCGGATCGAAAACGCGGTTGTACAGAACTCCGCCAATTCGGCCGCATTGTACATGGAAAGCATTTTGTCCCCACTCAGCCAGGAACTGGCGCATGGAGACCGCCTTTCCGAACAGGCCAGCCGGGCGCTGGACGAGATTTTCATGACCCAGCCGATGCGCGAACGCATTGCCTCGTACAAGTTCTGGAAACAGGATGGCGAGATTGCATATGCATCGGATTCCGCCATCATTGGTCGCCGATTCGAGCCAACAGACGACCTGAAACGCGCATGGGCTGGAGAAATCTCGGGCTCATTCGAAGAGCTGGACGACGAAGAAAGCGCGGCAGAGGCTGCGCTTGGCATTCCATTGCTGGAAGTCTACAGCCCCATTCGCGAAATCTGGTCGGGGAAAATCATCGCGGTCGCCGAGTTTTATGAAAAGGCCGATCAGCTGGAACTGGACATGGCCAGAGCCCGAAGAACAAGCTGGTTGATCGTTGGCTCGGCCTTTGCGGCAAGCACGATTGTTCTGTTTTCCATTGTCGCAATCGGCGACAACACCATTCGACGGCAAGGGCGCCTTCTGAACGATCGTCTTGCCGAAAGTGAAAAGATGGCCGCACAGAATGCCATGCTGCGGTCGCGCGTCATTGATGCATCGGAAAGATATGCTGCGCAAACGGACAGGTTCCTCAGGAAACTCGGCGCGGAACTGCATGACGGCCCTGCCCAATACCTGTCCCTCGCCGCCCTTCGACTGGAGGCTGCATTCGGCGACAGGCCGGAGATGCCCACCGAGGCCGAAGAAATTCAGCAATCTTTGCAGAAGTCTTTGGCAGAAATTCGCGCCTTGTCACGGGGGTTGTTCGCGCCAGACATCGAAAATCTGGCGCTCGTTGATGTGGTAAAAAGAGCTGTCGAGGACCATTCTGAACACAGCCCTTTTCGCCCCGGTATTTCCTTTCAGGGCAATCCGTCGCCCGACTTGTCGATCTCGGGCAAGTTGTGCGTTTTCCGGTTCCTGCAGGAAACGCTTTCCAATGCCGCAAGATATGCGCCCGCGTCCCAGTGCACTGTCACCTGCAACGTACAAGGTGATCGCATCACCGTTCAGGTCAGCGACGACGGCCCCGGGTTCGCCCCCTCCGGCGAGACGGTTCTGCGTGAGGACGGGGGCCAGGGCCTTGTCGGCTTGCGTGACCGGGTCGAAAGCATTGGCGGTCGGTTCGAGGTGACATCAACCCCGGGCGAGGGCACCACCGTTGCTATGACATTGTTTCCCAGAAAGATGAGTGCATCATGACAACATCCGTCGTTATCGCAGATGATCACCCGATTTTCAGGGACGGTTTGCACCGCACTTTAGAGGAAGCCGACGGCTTCAAAGTTCTCGCCGCCGGATCAAATGCGGATGAGGCCGTTTCCCTTGTCCGAACCCATCAGCCTGACATCGCCATCCTCGACCTGTCGATGCCCGGTGGCGGCATTAGCGCGACCCGTCGAATTGCTGAAATGGCAAACCCGCCTTTCATTGCGATATTGACGGTCTCTGAAAACAGCAGTGACGTTGCAGACGCTTTGGAGGCGGGTGCCATTGGCTATATCGTCAAGGGCGTGACAGCACGCGAATTGACAGCTTCGCTGCGCAGTATCGCCTCGGGCGAAGGGTTCGTCTCGCCGGGTCTAGCGTCGCGCATGCTGCTTCAGATCAATCGCGGAAACGGGTCGCAGAAAGAAGCTGACGCCATAGATGATCTTACCCATCGCGAAGAAGAAATCCTAAGACGCGTCGCCAAAGGGCTGAGCAATCGGGAAATAGCCGATGAGTTGGGAATACAGGAGAAAACCGTCAAGCATTACATGACGGCGATCCTGTCCAAGCTCCATGCGCGAAACCGGGTGGAGGCCGCTCTTATCGCGCATGAGGCCTGGAACAAGAAAGACTAGGGGTCAGGCGCTCAAAGACCAGGGCGGTCTCTCAAGAAAAGAAACCGCCCCGCACAATCGCCAAAGTTCGTCACTCAGTTGGCAATCGCCTGAAGTCTGCTGCGATCCGCCGCAGTTGCGGTTCTTTCTACGACGGTCCGGTTGAACGGGTCTTTCAACTCGTAACGCCCGCCCTCGATCTCTTCTTTCCAGCCGTTTGCGTAACTAACTTCGATATTGTTGCCCTGAATTTCGATTTTTGCCGGGTTACTTCCAGCGCCACCACTCTGCCCGGGCGAGCGCACGCTGTCGATTGAGATACCGTTTGCCAGTGACCGAAGGCGCGAAACGTCGGCACCGGTGGCCGGTCGTTCCTCGACTGTTCGGTTCTGCGCGTTCTTTCTTTCGTACCGGCCGTTTTCAATCTCTTCCTTGGTGCCGTCAGCATAGCGTACTTCTATGCCGCTCGCGCTTGTCTCGACCTTTGTTATTCCAGCCGACCCCGATGACTGCCCCCCAGATTGAGACCGGTCCTTCTTATCGCCCCGGCCCGAGCGTGACGAACCATCGTCATCATCGTCATCGTCGTCGTCGTCATCATCGTCGTGACCACCTTTACCCGATCCGGAATTGTCGTCACGATCACCGCCGCTGCCCGACCCGGAGTTGCTGTCATGGTCATCATCCCCGCCGTTGCCATCACTCCCTTTCCCGCTCTTTGCAAACGCGTAAACAGGTTCCATCCGCAGATGACCGTCTGCGTCAAAAGCCGGCACATAGGGTGTCATCACAATCAGCGACGCCAGCGCTACCGTGCTGAGAAGCTGACCAGTTCTTTTCCGGGTATTCATTTTCGTCTCCAATCCTGTTCGAGGCGTTATCCTGTATTGGAGGCAGAATATCCCGGGCCCGGCTTCGCTACATCGGGCTTAGGTCTGATGATTTTCCGGCCGATTGTCCGGGTCCGAGGAATGAGAGTTTCAAATATCCATCACTCAAATGGATCTGGTGATCCAATATAGGCCTTGGGCAATGAGGTGTTGCCGCGTTGCTTTCCATGTTTTGCGGAACTCGACTTCAGCGGTTGGCGGGTCTTGGTTTGACAGCTGTCGTTTTCTTCCTGCTTAGCGCCATCGGCGAACCGAATAGAAATATACGATTTTAGAAGGAATCTGACGATCGCAATTGACCACGACAGTTACCACAATGCGAACAAACAGACGGATTCATCTTGTTCGCCCCACCGTCCGATACCTAGGTGTTTAGTCCGATGGTCTACTTAAAACTTTAGCTGCCCCGACGCCATGGCTCGTGCTGCCATCGGCTTCATCATTTGTAGAAGAAACCAAGCTAAGTCGAAAATACAAACCCTGTGCCTGTCAAACAAAAGAAGCACCGCTCACCCCGAGATCTAATGTGCGGTTGTTTTCTGGAATGATTGTTTCCATGAAAAAGAGTGCTTCATCACGCAAAGTGTACTGGAAGATTTCATACAGTATTGCAGTGCTGCCCGCAGAACGTTCGAGTTTTTCTGCGATATCCAAACTCAGCCTTGTAAACGAGATATTCCGCTCAAAACCATGAGGCGGTGTTCCAAAACGGTCTCTGAACATGATGCGGAACGTTATGTCTTTCAGTTCGGAAACTTCCATGCTCAAGAGAGAACTGAGCCTCCCCCACTGAACTGGTCCACCGCTATGTTTAGGAAACGGAGGACCACGAATGGCAAACAAGCGACCGAA